>JBIOYB010000433.1:0-5907 GCA_044869915.1 Allorhizocola sp. | reverse complement strand
GGTTTGGCCACGGCGTTGGGACCATCGGCCGCCAGCCGCGCCACCGCGTCCGCAGTGGACAGTCCGATCACGACGACATTCACGATGGCCACGCCCATTGGGCGATCTCCTTCGGGTCCTCGCCCGTCGCCCGGGTGTGGTCACGGCAGCGCTGCCGCGCGTCGACCATCTCCTGACGCAGCCCAGCCGCCCGGACGGACAAGCCCGGCACACGGTCGATCACGTCCATGACCAGGTGGAAACGGTCCAGATCGTTGAGCATCACCATGTCGAACGGTGTCGTGGTCGTACCCTCCTCCTTGTAGCCGCGCACGTGCAGGTTGCGATGGTTGGTCCGCCGGTAGGTCAGCCGGTGGATCAGCCACGGATACCCGTGATAGGCGAAAACGATCGGCTTGTCCGGGGTGAACACCGCGTCGAACAGGGCGTCCGGCATCCCGTGCGGATGCTCGCTTGCCGGCTGCAGGCGCATCAAATCCACGACATTGACCACCCGCACCTTCAGCTCTGGCAGGTGCTTGCGCAGCAGATCCGCGGCGGCCAGCGTCTCCAAAGTGGGCACATCGCCGGCGCACGCCAGCACCACATCCGGCTCCTGACCATCGTCGCTGCTGGCCCACTGCCAGATGCCCACACCGCGACGGCAGTGCAACGCCGCCTCCTCAAGCGTGAGCCACGACGGCGCCGGCTGCTTGCCCGCCACAACCACGTTGATGTAGTGGCGGCTGCGCAGACAATGGTCCAAAGTGGACAGCAGCGTGTTGGCGTCCGGCGGCAGATACACCCGCACGATCTCGGCCTTCTTGTTCACCACATGATCAATGAAACCCGGATCCTGGTGCGAGAAACCATTGTGGTCCTGCCGCCACACGTGCGACGACAACAGGTAGGTCAGCGACGCGATCGGCCGCCGCCACGGGATGCCCCGGGTCACCTTCAGCCACTTGGCATGCTGATTGACCATCGAATCCACAATGTGGATGAACGCCTCATACGACGTGAGCAGACCGTGCCTGCCGGTCAACAGATAGCCCTCCAGCATCCCCTGGCACAGATGCTCCGAGAGCACCTCGACCACCCGGCCGGATGAGCTCTCCGGGCCGATCCCAAAGGCGCGATCCGTGACCTCCAGCACCGCGCCCAACCGGTTGGACTCCACCTCGTCCGGCCCGAACAGCCGGAACCGGTCCGGATTGGCCGCCATCACCTCGCGCAGCCACGCCCCCGCCACCCGCGTCGCCTCCGCCTGACCCTTCGGCACCCCGTAGCCGGCGATGTCGGGCAGCACCAAATCCCGCAGCAGCTCACCGCCGTTGGCGTGCGCGTTGGCGCTCATCCGCCGCACCGGGACCAGCCCGTCCACCGACGAAACGCCGTCGGCGTCGAACAGGTCCTCCGGACGATACGAACGCATCCACTCCTGCAACCGCTCCAGCCCATCCAGCTTGGGCACCTGGTGCGCGTGCACCGTGCCCTCACCCGGACCGGTCCAGCCCTTGGGCGTACGCAGCACGATCACCGGCAGCGCGGCCGGGCGCCGTCGTTGGTGGACCTCGCGTGCCGCTGGATCCGCTCGATCTCATCCAACGCCGTATCAAGCGCCTTGGCCAACTCGTGATGCACCACGGCCGGGTCGTCGCCGGCCACCTCGATCGGATGGTAGCCGTACCCGCGCAGCAACGACATCAGATCGTCGTCAGGGATCCGGGCGAGCACAGTCGGATTGGCTATCTTAAACCCGTTCAGGTGCAGGATCGGCAACACCGCCCCATCGGTGACCGGGCTCAAGAACACATTGCCAAACCACGACGCCGCCAGCGGGCCGGTCTCCGCCTCACCGTCACCGATCACGCACGCCACCACCAGATCCGGGTTGTCCAGCGCCGCGCCATACGCATGCATCAACGAATAGCCCAGCTCGCCACCCTCATGAATGGACCCGGGCACCTCCGGCGCCACATGACTGGGAATCCCGCCCGGAAACGAAAACTGGCGGAACAGCCGCGCCATCCCCGCCGCATCGCGCGACACGCTCGGATACACCTCGCTATAACGCCCCTCCAGCCACGTGTTCGCCACGATCGCCGGCCCGCCATGGCCCGGCCCGGTCACGAACAGCATGTTCAAATCACGGGCCCCGATGGCCCGGTTCAGGTGCGCCCACAGCAGGTTCAGACCGGGGCTCGTCCCCCAGTGCCCCAACAGCCGCGGCTTCACGTGCTCGGCTCTGAGCGGCTCGCGCAACAGCGGATTGTCCATCAGGTAGATCTGGCCGACCGTCAGATAGTTGGCCGCACGCCACCACGCATCCACGGCGTCAAGATCTTTGTCCTCGAGATAAGCCTCGCCCATGCCTTGATCGTGCCCGATGTCCCCCGACCGTGGGAGAGCACATGGCCCTCTCGGCCCAGGGACTTTCGGCCCTCTCGGCACGACCAACCCGCACACCGGCCAGCCACCCCGGCGCACGGCCTCCAGCCGGTGGTGCGATCGCCGCCACGTCATGCCCGCTGCGCACCAGCAGCCACGCGATCAGCGAGTTGGAGTTCCACATCTCCCCCGCACGGAGCTCGTCGCGCCCCCAGGTGGCCCTGGGGCAGCCGGACACCAGCTCAAGCACGTGCCTTGCCGATGCGGAGTCCGTGCTCAGACGTCGCGGGCTGTCCACCGCATAGCACGCGTCCGGGATGATGCCGCCGCGCCAGCACCGGACCTCATAGCGGAAGGCCCTCCACCGGCCCAGCCACCGCAGACCAACCCCACCCTCAACCACCACGCCCCGATGCTCCAGTTTGTGCAGCCAGACAGGAGCCATCTCGATGACAAACCGCTCGCCGCCCAGCCCCACCTCCAGTGCGCAGTGAAACAGCTCATGCCTCGGCCGGTGCTGCCAGCGCGCCAGAATCGCCTCGTAGAGGCGCCCACTCCCACGCACGACGTGGAACCGGTCCCCCGCGCCCAACGGCAGCCAATACAAGTCCACCCAAGCCGTGCCCATACCACCAGACTCCCGCGACCGCACCACAGTCCGGCAGGGTCCAACGGCCCCAGTCCTTCAAGAGAAACGCGAGCCAGGTGAACCCGCCGCCGGCGAGCGCAACCGGCGCACGGCATCGTCCAATCCCGACGATACGGTGAGCCGGACTCCGTCGCGCTCCCCCACCAGCGCTGTCAGCTCGCGCACGGTGCCCTCGCCGATCATCCGGTCCTCCCCGATGTAGGAGGCGGGCTTGGCGTCACCGGCGAAGGTCCTGTGCCACTCGGGACTTTCGGCCCTGGAACCGCGCCACGATCAACGGGGAATCTGTTCGGCGTGCCCACACCCACTGACTCACCAACCGGTCTGATCGACGTCGAGCTGCGCGGCCCGGCCGCCGAACCCGACCCAGACCGCGAACGCGCCGCCGCCGCGATCGAAGCCGTGCTGCGGCGCCACCGATTGGAGGCCGACGGAGCCCGCGTACGGATGACCGTTTCGGCGTGCGGCCACGGGCCGGCGCTGGTTCAGGTGAACCTGCGCGTCTGCGGCGCCCAAGCGCGGGTGCAGATCCCCGGCCCGTCGACCGCGACGGCGGTCGCCTCGGCCGCCGCCCGGCTGGACCGGCAGATCCGCCGGCTGACCACCGCGTGGGAACCATGGGCGTGGCCCGACCCGCTGCGCCGGTCACTGGGCGTCCCACTACCTGGGCGGATCGCCCGGGTGAAAGACTTCCGGCTGCACGCCGGGGTCCCGTGCCAGGCCACCGCGGCGATGAACGCCATGGATTATGACGTGTACCTGTTCACCGACTCCGAGACGGGCGAGGATGCCATCGTGTACCGGGCCGGGCCGACCGGGGTGCGCCTCGCCCGCCAGCACAGCATGCACCCTTCCGCGATGCACGTGACGCTCCCGCTGACCGTCAACCCGCGCACGACCCCCACCCTGACCGCCGACTACGCCGCGCACCGGCTCGCCGAGGCGTGGCTGCCGTTCCTGTTCTACACCGATCTGGGCACCGGGCGGGGGCACTTGCTCTATCGCCGCTACGACGGCGAGCTGGGCCTGATCCGCCCGACACAGTGAGCACACTCGCCACAATGAGCACACTCGCCACAATGAGCGCACCCGTCACAGGGAGCGCACCCGTCACGGCGCCAGCCGGAACGGCGGGTAGCGGTCGGTGACCAGCGTGAAGGCGTAGGCCACTACCCGGTTGTGCCACCGGAACACGCCCTCGACGAAGGAGAACATCGCACTCGGGTACCGTCCGGTGAACAGGATCGCGAACCAGGCGACAATCACCAGGACCAATGCCCCGAGCTGTAGGAAGAACAGCACGATGTAGTGCGGAATGGCCAGGAACCACTTCACCAGCGGCAGCCAGCGATTCAATTCCCTTGGTACATCGGGATATTCGTAGTCCAGCCGGACCGATTGACGCTCGTCGGTCGATGGGTAGCGATCGTCCATCAGCGCCAGATAGGCCATCACCCGGTTGCCAAAACGCTGTAGCTCCAGGTTCCAGTCGAACCACCACCGCGGGTACTTCCGCCGGAACAGGATCATCAGCAGTGGGGCGAAGAACAGCAGCCCGCCCGCACCGGCGACCACGATGGTCACATGGTCTTGATCGTCCGCCGACTGCCACGTGCCGCTGGCCACAGCGCCGAGCACGATCAAGATCGGGATCGCGACAAAGATGCGGAAGAACGTCGTGACCCGATTCAGCGGACGATCCGGATATTCCACCGAGAACAGGACCGTTCTCAATCGGGCGCATGATCCAGTTGACCTCCCGCGACACGTCCGGCCGGAGACCGTGCCGAGTCAACCTCCGACACCACGTCTGCCGACACCACGTCCGGCGGCACGGGCCGCAAGTCTTCGAACCGGCGCCAGCGGTTGCCGGGACCGCGCCCACGCCACGCCAGATACTCAAGCGTCAGCGCCGTGCGCAGCCCCTCGGGCCGAGACAACCAGCGCACCAGCAACAATCCGTCCGTCGCCCCCGTGATGGCTTCGCGTGCGCGGGCGGGTATCAAATTGGCGACCCCCAGCGCGGCAGCGCCCACCCCCACGGCCAACCACAAGCTCCGCACGAGCACATCGGCAGTCGATTCCGCCATAACCCAGCACACACCCGCTGTCGCGACATTGGCCAGTGGCCCGGCCAACACCACGATGATCGTCCGGGCCCGCACGGCCGGCTGGTGCGGAGGCGCGCCAAAGCGCACATGGCACTGCCTGCCACGCCATCCAATCCGAACCCTGGCGCGCGCGACCGTCCACACCCGCGTGGCAGGACCCGCCAGCACCGCCACCTCGGTGACCCGCAGCCGCGCCGCCAACGCAGCCAGCAGGTGACCCAACTCGTGCAGGAAAAGGTGCACCGGCATGCACACCAGTGCCACCATCGCCACCACCATGACGACTCCCGGCGGCGGCTCCAGGCTGCTCACAGCGCGTGCGGCGGCACTGTAAATCGCCACAGCCGCCGCCATCAGCCCGACCACCACCAGCAACACGGAGCCCGGCCAAAAGCGCCGCCCTTGGTCAACTGCCATCAAAGCAGGATAGGCAACAGGATAGGCAATCTGCTCACCAAGGCGAGCAGATAGGCGCCAACCCCGCCGACCACGAGCAAAACACCAGCCCACTGACGACCCCGTCTCCTCGGTAACATTCGTCGCTGTGGACTTCGCGACCTTCATCCGGGGCTCGTTAGCGCAGACAAGTTCGACGACCGATTCGACGACCGGGAAGATACGCCCATGAGGCTGACGATGACGGCCGAGTTGGGAGTGTCGTTAAAAGGGTGTAAGACCTGACAAAGGAGACACCCGAGATGATAGCGGCAAAGATTGCATCAGCAGTGCACAGCGAGGTTCAGGTGCCTGTGCAGTTGGTGGCGAGTGTGGACGAGG
>JBIOYB010000432.1:0-5281 GCA_044869915.1 Allorhizocola sp. | reverse complement strand
ACGGGCGAGGAC
This sequence comes from Allorhizocola sp., assembly GCA_044869915.1. GTDB lineage: Bacteria > Actinomycetota > Actinomycetes > Mycobacteriales > Micromonosporaceae > Allorhizocola. Next base: position 5,269 of record JBIOYB010000432.1, on the reverse strand, counting down.
CCGAAGGAGATCGCCCAATGGGCGTGGCCATCGTGAATGTCGTCGTGATCGGACTGTCCACTGCGGACGCGGTGGCGCGGCTGGCGGCCGATGGTCCCAACGCCGTGGCCAAACCTCGGCCGCGTCGCCTGATCGAGCGGATCGGTGCACAACTGGCCGATCCGCTCGTGGCCCTGCTGCTCGCCGCGTCGGTCGTGACGCTGATCCTGCGGGATTGGACGGACACGGCCGTCATCATGCTCGTCGTCGTGCTCAACACCGCGATCGGCGTGGCGCAGCAGATCCGGGCCGACCGGGCGATCGCCGCGCTCGACCATCTGACCGCGCCGACCGCACGTGTCGTGCGCGACGGCATCGACCAACAACTCCCGGCGGCCGATCTGGTGCGCGGCGACGCCGTCCGGCTGGAGGCGGGCGATATCGTGCCGGCCGACCTCGAGCTGGATGAAGCGTTCCGATGCCAGATCGACGAGGCCGCGCTGACCGGCGAATCGGTGCCGGTGGTCCGCGAGCCGGGCGACGAGGCCCAAGCCGGCACCGTGGTCGTCACGGGCCGCGCCACCGGCGTGGTCGTGCGCACCGGGCCGCGCAGCGCGCTGGGCCGCATCGCGACGCTGGTCGCCAAGTCCGGCGGCGGCCCGACGCCGTTGCAGCGCAGGCTCGCCCGGCTCAGCCGCTTCCTGGGCGCGACGGCGGTCGTGTTGTGCCTGCTGGTTTTCGGCATCGGTGTGGCCACCGGCCAGCCCGTGCTCACCATGGCGTTGGTAGCGGTCAGCCTTGTGGTCGCGGCGGTCCCCGAGTCGCTGCCCGCGGTCGTCACGCTGGCGCTCGCGCTGGGCGCGCGCCGCATGGCACGCCACCACGCCATCCCGCGTAACCTGCACGCGGTCGAAACCCTGGGCTCGGTCACGGTTTTGGCCTCCGACAAGACCGGCACGCTGACCGAGGGCCGGATGGCGGTGCGCGAGGCGGCGGCCGCGGGTCTGACCCACACCGTCTCCGGCGTCGGCTACGAGCCCAAGGGCGAGGTCGAGCCGGAGCCAACGCCCGCCCTGGTGCGCCTGGCCGAGTCTGCCGTGCTCTGCTCGGACGCCACCATTGCGCCGTCCAATGGGGACAGTGGGGATTGGACGGCGATCGGCGACCCGATGGAGGCGGCGCTCGTGGCCTTTGCCGGCCGCTGCGGCCTTGACCCGCAAGCGATCCGCGGTGCGGCACCGCGGATCGCCGAACATCCGTTTGACCAAGCGACAAGGCAAATGACAACCATTCATATGGTACCGGAGGGAAGCCTGACGGTGTGCAAGGGAGCACCCGAAACCGTGCTCGCCGCACCGACGGTGGATCCCGAAGCCCCCGCGACGGTCACGGCTCGCGCCCACGCCGAAAAGCTTGCCGCCCTGGGCATGCGTGTCATCGCCGTGGCCACCGCGGTCTCGCCCGAGCCGGGAAACCCCGCCAGGCCCACGGGCCTCGCGGTCGTCGGCGTGGTCGGCATCGGCGACCCGCTGCGCGCCGCGGCCACCGGCACGGCCGACTCGTTCGCCACCGCCGGTGTGCGGCTGATCCTCATCACCGGCGACCATCCGTCGACCGCGTCGGCCATCGCCGCCCAGATCGGCATCTGGCAACCGGGTGAGCCGGTGGGCACCGGCGACCGCCCCGAGCTGGCCCATGAGGCGCGCGTGTTCGCCCGCATCCGTCCCGAGCAGAAGCTCGACATCATCGCGGCCCTGCAAGAACGCGGGCACGTGGTGGCCATGACCGGCGACGGGGTCAACGACGCGCCCGCGCTGCGCCGCGCCGACATAGGCGTGGCCATGGGCGGCGGGACCGAGGTCGCCCGGCAGGCGGCCGACCTCGTTCTGGTCGACGACAACCTCGACACCGTCACCGCGGCGATCGCGGAGGGGCGGCGCGTGTACGACAACATTCGCCGCTTCCTGCGCTACGCGCTGTCCGGAGGCGCGGCCGAGCTGCTGGTGATGCTGATCGGGCCCGCCGTGGGGATGCCGGTGCCGCTGCTACCTGGCCAGATCCTGTGGATCAATCTGCTCACGCACGGGCTGCCCGGCGTCGCGCTGGGTGCGGAGCCGGCCGAGCCTGATGTGCTGCGCCGCCCGCCGCGCCCGCCGGATCAGCAGGTGCTCGGCGATGGCCTGCTGCGCGGCGTCGTGATCACCGGGATCCTGCTGGCGGCCGGCTCGCTGACCGTCGGCGTGCTCGCCATGGGCGCCGGCTGGCCGTGGCAGAGCATGGTGTTCGTGACCCTGGGCCTGTCCCAACTGGGCGTGGCGCTTGCCGTGCGCGCGACCGGGGCCGGGTGGCGCAACCCCGGCCTGCTTGCCGCGCTTGCGCTTTCCGGCCTGGCGCAGGTCGCCGCGGTGGCGGTCGGGCCGCTGCGCACCCTTCTGGGCACCCAACCGTTGACCCTGACGCAGCTCGCGGTGTGCGCCATGGTGGCGCTGCTGCCGGGCGCAGGCCTATGGGCTTGGAGAAGGTGGGGGCGGAGGAGATGACGATCGTCGTTGGTGTGGACGCGTCCGAGTCGAGCCTTGACGCCGTGCGGTTGGCGGCGCGGGAGGCGCGATGGCGCGACCGTCCGCTTCGGATAGTGCACGCCTACATCTGGCCGACCCTGCATGTGCCGATCGGGCAGGCCGGCGCCGGGCTTCGGGAGCAGGCCGAGAGCCTGTTGCAGGAGGCGGCGGGCGTTGCCTTGAAGGAGGAGCCGTCCGTGCGCGTCTCGACCGAACTGGTCACCGGAGCACCAGCGCCGGTGCTGCTGGAGCAGGCGCGCGGCGACGCCGAGCTCGCCGTGCTGGGCGACCGCGGGCTGGGCGGGTTTTCCGGTCTGCTGGTCGGATCGGTCGCGGTGCAGGTCGCCTCGCATTCGCCCGTGCCCGTGCTCGTGACCAGGGGCGGTCCCGCGCAGGATGGCCCGGTCGTGGTGGGCGTGGACGGCTCGCCGCACTCCGAGTCCGCGGTGGAGTGCGGCTTCCAGGAGGCGGAGTTCCGTGGCGCCGAGCTGCTGGCCGTGCACTGCTGGACCAGGCCCGCCTCTACCGGGCCTGGCGACATGCTGCCACTCGTCTATGACGCCGGCGAAGTCAGCGAGGACGAGAGGCGGCTGCTGGCCGAGGCTCTTTCCGGGCACGCCGAGCGCTTCCCGGATGTGGCCGTGCGGCGTGAGGTGGTCAGGGAGCGGGCCGCCCGCGCGCTCGTGCGGCTCAGTGAGCAGGCTCAGCTGGTGGTGGTCGGTTCGCGCGGTCGCGGTGGTTTTACCGGCCTGCTGCTGGGCTCGGTGAGCCAGCAGGTCCTGCACCACTCGCACTGCCCGGTGCTCATCGTGCCTCGCGGATAGCGCCGGGGCCTCAGCGACGGTACTCAATCATGGTCATCATGCCGGTCTCGGCGTGATAGGCGTTGTGGCAGTGCACCATCCAGCGTCCCGGGTTGTCGGCGTCGAAGTAGGTGCTCAGCCGCTGCCGGGGCAGGACGATGGCGGTGTCCTTGCGCGGGCCGCCGGGATCGTTGACGGCAAAGGTGTGCCCGTGCAGGTGCACCGGGTGGAACATCATCGTGGAGTTGACGTAATCGACCCGGACCCGTTCCCCGGCGACGACCGTGGAGGCGTGCCGCGTCGGGTCGGTGTGGTCGAAGCGGCGGCCGTTGAAGCCCCACTCGTAGGACATCATCCCGCCGGTCAGCTCCAGCCGGATGACACGGTCGGGCTCTCGAGCCCGCAGCGCCACGGCGCCTTCGGCCGTCATCTGCCGGTAGCCGGCAACGCGCCCGTCCAGCTCGGCCGGCCGGGCCGACGCGGGCGGCGCCTGGCCCGCGCCCGTGCGGATGAGCGCGAACGCGGCGCCGCCCTTGCCCTCGGCGAGCGCCACCAACGGGAACACGCCGTCGCGTAAGGTGACCAGCACGTCGTAGCGTTCGCCCATGCTCGGCCATGGCGTTCAGTCGGCCGTGGCCAGCCGTTGCCGGTCCGGGGTTGACGCGCCGTCGTGATAGCCGACGGGGATCACCACGACCGGGCAGGTCGCGTCGCGGATGCACTCCTCACTGACCGAACCGAGCACCTGCTGCAGCTGCCGGCTGCGCCCGTGGCTGCCCAGCACCAGCAGATCGGCGCCACGGGCGGCCTCGACAAGCACCTCCGCGGCCCGGCCCTCCGCCGCCTCCAACGCGATAGGCACGTCGGTGTGGGTAAACCGGGGAAGCGACTCGATTTCGTGCTCCAGTAATTCCTCCGCCACCCGCCGGTTGCCCGGCACGGGCAGATCCCAGCGCCACGCGCAGATCGCCTGTACCGAACCGCCGCGTCGATGTGCCTCGCGCACCGCCCAGCGCAGCGCGGCACGGGCGCCATCGGAGCCATCCACACCTACAACGACCAGGTAACTTTTTGCCTTCATGCCTCAAGTGCAGCCTAGCAGGCCCCGCCCGCGGCAGGGCCTAAAGTCCTCGGACCCCCGGCCTGCGGCCTCTTCCGGCCCGCACGCGCGGTCGCGCACGCTCAAACCTATGAAAGAGACTTCTCGCATCATCGTCGGTGTCGGCGACATCCAAGACGGTGCGCGCGCGTTGACGTGGGCGCTGACCGAGGCGCGGCGCCGCGGCGCGCAACTGCATGCCATCCGGGCCTGGCACGACATCGGCAGACCGGGGCCTATGACGGCCGACTGGGGCAAGCAGCTCGAGGAAGCGGCCGGCAAGACCCTCACTGAGGCCTTCGACCTCGCCACCGGCGGTGCCGTACCCAGCTTCAGCTGCCGCCTGCTGACACGCGAGGGTGCGACGGCCGAGGTGCTGCTGCGCTACGCCGACCGCGACGACGACATGATCGTGCTGGGCGCCAGCCGGCATGGCCCGTGGTGGCCGTTTGGGCAGAAGACCGTGCGCGCCTGCGTGCGCAAGGCCGGATGCCCCGTCGTCGTGGTGCCGCAGGCCGCGTTGGCCCGCGCGGCGTCGATGCGCAAGCTGGTGCGCGAGCTGCGCCGCGAGCTGCGGCAGATGGAAAAGACCAACGCGTGACCGCGACCGGCGTGCGGGCCGGTCTTTCCACCGATGAGGCTCGCGGCCGCCGCAGTCCCTGTCGTGCTCGCCACTTGGCGATCGCGCCGGGATTCCTGCTCTCACAGTCCGGTGTGTGCCACCACGACGGTGTCGTCGTAGCGGAAGGTCATGTGGTCCACGACCTGGATGACGCCGGGCACGGTCTTGACGACGTAGGCGGCGATTTCGGTGGTGGACTTGCGGT
>JBIOYB010000431.1:0-3357 GCA_044869915.1 Allorhizocola sp. | reverse complement strand
GACAGTTGCCGATGAAAGGGCCGGGGCAGCGAACGTCATCGTCGTCAGCAGCGGTTTCTGGCAGCGCCGCTATGGTGCGTCACGCCAAGTCTTAGGAAGACAGGTGGTGGTGGGCGAACAGCCTTTCCGGATCGTCGGCGTGATGCCGCCGGATCTCGATTACCCGACCGGCGTGGACGTGTGGAGGACCACGAGCTCCGTGCCGACGAGCGGTCCATTTGGCGATGCCGCACGACACGAGGTCAACCTGATCGGAAGGCTTCGTCCAGGGGTGACGCTCCAGCAGGCGACGAGCGAGCTCACTGCGCTGAGCCAGCAGCTGGACGCTCACGCGCCCGCCGGCGCCCTGACCGGTCTCGTTCCGGTCGTTCGTTCTTTCGCAAACGTGGTTGTCGGCGATGTCCGCACGGCCATGCTCGCGCTCTTTGCCGCAGTCGCTTTCGTGCTGGTCATCGCAAGCGCGAATGTCGCGAACCTGTTACTGATGCGTGGCGAGGCACGTCGGACCGACCTTGCGTTGCGCGCGGCACTGGGTGCGGCGCGCGGCAGAATCGTGCGCGAAGTGTTGGCCGAAAGCGTCGTCGTGGCCGGGCTGGCCGGTGCAGCCGGCTTTGCTGTCGCCTGGTGGGGCCTTCGGATGCTCATCACCCTGGTGCCGGACGGATTGCCACGTATGGAATCGGTCCATATCGATGCGAGCGTGATGCTGTTCTCGATTGCCGTCGTATTCATCACGGCTCTTCTTGCCGGCTCCGTTCCAGCGCTCCGGGCCATGCGCGATGTTTGTGCTCGGCGTCGAGGCGGGCGTGCACCACTACGACGAGGACGCCACGAGGTTTCTGCGGACCCTCGCCCAGTACGACGCGGACGGCAAGGGGTTGACCTACGTGAGCGCGATCCCGCTCGAGGAGCAGCTCATCTACGAATACAACCTCGGCAAGTACAGCGCGGACGGCAAGCGCCGGCCCGCTGAGCCTCTCGTGGCGCTGTATCCCACCGACGGCACGTTCATGCTCGACCACCCATACGTGATCATGCCGGGCCTCGACCCGGCGCGCAGGGCCGGCGCTGACGACTTCCTCTCGTACCTCATGGAAAAACAGCCCTTGGCAGACAAGGGTTTCCGGCTGCCGACCGAGGAGGCCCCGCTCAAACACGAGATCCCGGGCATGCTCAAGCTGATCGACCGGAGCAGCCTGCGCGACTCGCCGTCCGGCGCGGTCATCGACCGGATGCTGCGGGCCTGGGACACCATGCGCAAACAGGCCGACATCCTGTTCGTCATCGACATCTCGGGTTCGATGGAGCGGACGGTACCTGATGGGCGCCAGCGCATGAGCGTGGTCAAGGACGTGCTCATCGCGGGCCTGGACGGTCTGCCGCCGGTGCACAACGTGGCGCTGTGGACCTTCTCCAGCGAGATCAATCGCGTGCTGCCCCTGCGCCCCTTCGGCGAGACCAGACCGCAGGTGGCCAGCGCCATCGCGTCGCTTTCCCCGGACGGCACCACCGCGCTCTACCGGGCCGTGCGCGCGGCGCAACGGGAGATGGCCGCCCGCGTTTCGAAGGACCGCATCAGCGCCGTCATCGTGTTGACCGACGGCAAAAACGAGGATCCGGCCGACAGCAACCTGGCCCGCCTGCTCGCCGACATCGACTCGATCACGCTCGAGGCCGCCGGGAAGCCATCCGTGCGGGTGTTCTCGATCGCGTTCAGCGGTGACGCCAACTTCGACGTGATGCGGCAGATCTCGGAGCGCACGCGCGGCCGCGCCTACGACGCGACCACGAACGACCTGAACAAGATCTTCGTGGACGTGATCAGTAACTTCTGATCCCGGATCGCCCGGCGACGCCATCCAAGCCCGATCTTGACCACTACGTGGATCAGAGATCGTCAGGATGACGCCGCCCGCAAGGGGCGATCCGCCGCGACTGCTTTAGCAGGAGCAAAAATTATCGCCGCACGACGGGAAGGACATACCACAGCAGCACATACGCGGACACCACGAACGCGGCCATCGCCGGCGCCCACGCGTGGTCCACGGTCACGTCGAGCGCGAAGTACACCGCGCCGGCCACCGCGAGCAGCATCGTGAACAGGCCGGCCTGCGCCATGCGCGACGCCGCCCGCACGAGCTCGGGCTTGCGTCCCTGCCGGAACACCTGCCGGTGGTAGCTCACCGGAGCGATCATGAACGCCATGGAGAGCGCGGCCGCGACGAGCGTGAACACGTAAACCCCGCGCTGCGCGCCCGTGGTCTCCGAGAAGAACCGGGCCGAAAAAGGCACTGTCAGCAGGAAGGCGAACAGGATCTGCCCGCCCGTCTGCGCCACCCGCAACTCCTGGAGCAGCTCGTTGAAGTTGCGATCCCAGCGCTCCATGTCTGACTCGTCCCGGTCCTCTTCTCGCGCCTGGTCTCGCTCCTTGTCCCGCTCCTCCATGGCGCCCGTTTACCCAAGATCTAAGGTCAGTAGACCTCCATCCCGTACCACGCCAGATCCCGCATGCGCTAGGTTTACCCGTGCGCGGTTACAGTGATCACTTGCCTGAGGCACTGTGGATGGTCGATGTCGACAACGTGCTGCGCGCCTATGACGAGCGGACCGATCGGGTCACGGCACAGCTCGAGCTAGGGCCGCCCGGCCGCAGCCGGTGGTGGCCGGTCACCGGAGGCGGTCTGATCTGGGCGTTCGGGACCGACGGGTCCGTGGCACTGGTCGATCCGGCCGCGGCTCGGGTGAGCACGCTGCCGGCGCCGGCGCCGGCTTCGCCGGGCGTGCTTGGCCTGCCGCATTACGCCCACGGCGCCATGTGGGTCTGGGGGCAGGACCGGTTGTGGCGGATCGACGAGTCCGGGCAGGTGTCATCGACGGCGCTGGGTCCGGAGTTCAGACCGGACCGCGTCGGCGGCCCGGGCCTGGCCACGTCGACCGAGCGTTGGGTGTTTTTCGGCTGCGGCACCCGGCTGATTCGCGTTGATCCCACAACGGGCGCGGCCACACTTGAGGCCCTGCCCGGTCTGGCTGTGCTCAACGGGTTGGCGGCCGGCGCGGCAGGGCTCGTCGTCGCGGGCGGGCACAACCGGCCCGACATCTTCGTGCTGGACCCGGACACGTTGGACGTGAAGCGGGCCACGCGGGTGCCCGACGGCGGCTTCATCGTGGACCTTCACCGGGCAGGCCGCGATGTGTGGGCGCTGTCCAGCGGCGGCACGGCGATGCGAGTCGACGCTGACGACACCGCCGCGCCGTTGACGGTGAAGTTGGACCACGGCCAGCAGGACTTCCCCGCCGCCGCGACGGACGACCACCTTTGGGTCATGGACGAGTCCGGGCAGGCGCTGACCCAGATGT
>JBIOYB010000430.1:0-32119 GCA_044869915.1 Allorhizocola sp. | reverse complement strand
GTTGGGGTCCCAGTCCGCCCGGTTACGGAACCGAGTGCCATAGAACTGCAACGACGGCAACGCTTGGCTGCCGCCGACCTTGCCGGTGTGGGTAATCGAGCTAAGCCACAGCGGGCTACCGGAGGCGTCGATCGGGAATTCGGCGCCCAAGGCCCATTCATCGACCCGGTTGTAGATCGTGCCGCTGCCGGAGTACACCTCGGTAGCGATCTGCGACGCGCGGCGGGTGGACCAGAACGACGGTGTCAGGTTGTTCGCACACGACGCACCGCCGCAGTCCAAATCCCATGGGGTGTCGGGATGGTTGGCGCGGTCGTGGGTGCCGCAGGAGGCGGTGATGCACCGGTCGGAGTAGCCGAAGACCACCTTCGCCGGCGGTGTCGCACCGGGCCGCGGCTCGCGGGTGGCACCCGTGCCGCCGCGGGTGCCGTACTCGATGTGATCCAGCAACCCGAACCGGTCGTAGGTCGTCACATAGGAGGCGTTGCCGGCCAGCGCGGTCTTGTTGGTTTCCCTGGTGTACCAGAACGACATGGTGTTGCCGTTGCGGTCGACCACGTAGTCCAGGTTCCAGCGGTACGCCATCTGGCACCACGACGTGGTCCAGCCCACCCCTTGGGCGTCGATACACGGGTCACCATTGTGGTTGGAGTACACCGGCATGCCCAGCGCCGCGTTGGTTTCCCGGTCGCCTGCGGTCCAGCCGGGAAGCCGAGTCAAGCCGAAGTAGTACACCGTCCCGTCCACGGTGGACACCTTCCACCGCTCGTTGTTGTACAGGCCGGTGCCGGTGCCACCGGTCAGCAGTTCCACCTTGGCCACATCGTCATTTTCGGCCCGCCACACCCCGTCGTTGCCCAGGATCAGTTCCACCGATCTGCCGCCCAACAGCATCCGGGCATTGGGCAGCCGGAAGCAGTTGTCCGGCGTGGTGATGGTGTACTTGGGTGAGTTGGCGACCTCGTCCTTGCAGGCACGGTAGGCCCGCTCCACATAGCCGGGGGCGTAGCTCCAGCCTTCGCCCCAGAACGGCTGCACGTTCACCCCGACGGTCTGGCCGTCTACTGCTCCCGAGGAGTAGCTCAATGTCACCTCGGGTGCCAGCGCCGCGGGCACCGGCGGTGTCGCGATCGGATACGACAGGGAGAAGTCGCCGCTATTGCTGCCGGCCTGCCAGCTGAAGTCGGGATGATAGTCGGTCTTGGTGTAGTCACCGATGTCACTGGAGCCGCTGGCCATGATGCCCAACACCACCGGCTCGCTCGTGACCGTCGACTCCGGGACGCCTTCCAGCGCGGCCTGTTTCGGGCTCAGCACACGCGTTTGTGTGACCTTGGTGACGTCGACGACGGCGGACACTGTGCCGGAGCTGTAGTCGTTGACGGTGACCAATGGTGTGGCCTGCGAGCAATTCGGGACCGTAGGTGTGGTCAGTGCGCACGGCGTGACCTGCATCAGGGTGAGCCGGTTGTCCCAGTCCGCGCCGTAGGCGTCGCGGAACCCGGCATAGCTCACCGTGACCCGCACCCGTCCGCCATCACTACTGTCGGTGTTCGACAGTCGCATCGCGACCGGATACCCCGCCCGCATGCTCTGCTCATGACTGACGACCTCTACCCGCACCTGGCCAGGCGCGGCCGATGTCACCCCGGGCGTGTCGTCTGCGGCTACCGGCTCGACGGCCACAGGCAAGCCCCCCACCGCAGGGGCAGGCGCGTCTCGCCGGGAGGCCACCGGCAGCGTTGCCACGGCAGCATTCGGCCACACCACCGGCTTGGTGGTCAGCGGCGTCATTTTCGGGAACGGTGGCACATCGGGCTTGAACTCTTTCACCGGCAGCACCGGATCTCCCGGCGTAACCGTGCCGCTGCCCGGCGCGGCGCTGGCAGGCGAGGCAACCAAACATGTGGCCACCAGCACCGCTGGCAGCACACCGGCCAGCCACCTTGCCCGAGGTCGCAATCGGCGACTCATCTTCAAAGCACCTCCTGGCTATGCTCCGCAGCCCGCGTGATCTACGCGGCCTGGCTCAGGACGCAAACCATCGCCACTCCTGCATCCAGGACGTTCATGGCGCGCAGGAGCGTCGACGGTAAGTGGGATCGCCCCGTTGGTGAAGGCAGGTTACGACAACCCTCCGACGAACGGGTGCCGCTTAATCGACCGTACAGGCGAGTCCAAAAAGGACAAAAGCGCTCACCATCCATCAACAGATGGGAATGTCATACGAGCGAACACCTGTGCCAATTACCCTGCGTGGCCACTCGCGGGGGACGCGGAAAAGTTGCCGCAACCGCCTTCTTGTTATTAAATCGTTATCTCATGGTTCGACGGGACATCGATGTCCGCCCAGATGATCCATGCTTGAGACGTACGACCTAGGTACCGACCCGATCGGACGGCACCTTTCTGTTGCGCTACAACGGAGTCGCCTGCGAGCGGTCGTAGTCTCTCGGAAACGTGGTCTGCATTGGATTCACCTCCTCGAAAATGTGCTCTTGCGTCGGCGTCGAGTGCTGCGTGAACGGCCGAGCCAGCGAGTAGGTAGGAAGGAGCTCGGTCCAGCCACACAGCGAGCAGAAGCATGCGTGCCCATGCTGAGGTGGAGCCTCGACCGTCGGTTCCTCGGAGACCGTACGGACACAAGCTGGTTTCGTCCGCCACCAACGCCACCGCACTGCGAACCCTCCCTGCCGCCAGCGCGATGGACCACGCCCCGCATGAAACGTGCGCCACACCCGGTGTGCCATCGCAGAACTTTGGCAGTCAGCGGGAGAGCCCCAACGGCATCTCCCACCAACGCCTCTAACCATCGATCATCGATGATGTAACCTTCCCGGCGGAAGCCGATTTACCGATCGCGTAACACGATTTGCGCAATGCGTAAATCGCCGTCAAAGTAATCGCGTGACCACGCTGTGGTATGAGTCCGACGCCGCCCATGCAGCGTCCGCCAAGGGTGACTACGGCACCTTGCTACGCCTGGCACGCAGGGCAGCCGGGCTGAACCAGCGCGAAACAGGAAAGATTCTCGGCTGCTCGCATGTCTCGGTTTCCCGGTACGAGAACGGTCAGCAGCGGCTCACCGACGTGACGCTGCTACGGCTGGTGTCCAACCGCATGGGCATCCCGGCGCCACTACTTGGGCTTTCCGGGCGTCCAGATCCACTTAGCGGTATCGTGGACACCAACCGCGACCAGAAGGAAGCCGATCCCATGCAACGGCGGCATGTGTTAACTGGGCTGGCTGCCAGCGCCGTCGTGCTGCCGCCGCTACGTGCCGCCGCGTCGGCGATGATCGTCGGGCTGGACAAAGTACTGTTCTCCCCCAGCACCACCGGAGTACAGCCGCTGCCTATCGCCCGTCTCGCCGCCCTAGGTGAGACGGCGCGAGCCGACTTCACCGCCTGCCGTTTCCGCGAGCTTGCCACGAAGCTTCCCCAACTGATCAACATCGCTGTGGTAAGCCGCGATGACGCCGCCTACGACGAACGAGGCAGATTCGAGTCGGCGCTATCCGACCTGTACGCGCTCGGCAACGAACTGGCGATCAAGCTCCACGAGCACGAAGCCGCCTGGGTGCTAGCGGACAGAGCAACCCAGACCGCGGTCGCATCAGGCGATCCTTGGACCCTGGCACGCGCTCAGTGGGTCACCACAATGGCACTACGCCGCTCCAAGCACAAGGACATGGCCGAGAAGGTCATCACCGAAGGAGCACAGCGGTTCCGCGACGCGACCGGACTGCAAACACCGCGAGACGCAGGGTTTTACACGCGAATGCTGTGCTGTGCGGCATACACCGCCGCGATCGCCGGCAAACGTACCAACGCCTATGACCTCCTGGCCCAGGCCCGAGACGTCACCCGCGAGCACCCGCGAGCCACCTTCGGCATCGACAACATCAACATCTATGGCATCAGCGTTGCCCGGGCAGTCGGCGACTTCGGGCAAGCCGTGGACTTCTCCCAGAGCATCCGCTTGGGACAGCTTCATACCATCGAGCGGCAAACCCGGTACTGGGAAGACACCGCCATCGCCTGGTGGGGACGGGGTCGACCCGTCGAGACATATCGCGCACTCCTGGCCGCAGAGCGGATCGCACCTCAGGAGGTGCGCTTCCGCCCATGGGCACACCGGCTGACAGTCAACCTGCTGTCCTGTCGCCCGGAGAGCGGATTGGCTGGGATACGCGACTTCGCCGTACGTGTCGGCGTTGGCACCTAGCCCAAACGGCTACTCTTACGCCCGAGGTTGCAAGACGTCACGCAGGAGGCGTTCTGCCGGGCGCTTGACCGCTGGGCGCGGGTGAGCACCTACACGCACGCGCAGATGTGGGTGCGCCAGGTCGCGTGGAACCTGGCCACCTCGCGCCTGCGCCACCTGCAGGTGGCCAAGCGTTACCTCGCGCGCCAGCGGATCGAACACGTCGACGGTCCGTCGCCCGACCGGATCGCGATGGTCGAGGCGCTGGCCAAACTGCCGCCCAAGCATCGGCTCGCGGTCGTGCTGCACCACGTGGGCCGCCTGTCCACCGCGGAGATCGCGCGGCAGGAGGGCGTGGCCGAGGGCACGGTCCGGTCGTGGCTGTCGCGCGGGCGGGCCAAACTGGCCGAGCACTTCGAGGAGTCGCTGACCGAGGGCGCGGCCGGCATCCGGCCGCCCGGGGTCGAGGCGGCCGCCAAAACCGTGCGGCGCAGGCGCACGGCCCGCCGGGCCACGCTGGCCGCCGTGCTCGCGCTGGTGATCGCCATCCCGCTTGCGATCCTGTTGCGCGGCAAGGGAGGCGAGCCGCCCATCATCGGCCCGACCGTGCCGCCGCCGTCCAGCTCGCCTTCGCCGACGCCTTCGCCGAGCCCGGTGGCGGCCAAGCGCACGATCAGCGTGCCGGGGGTGACCTTCGCCGAGCAGCCGGACGTGCAGTTCGTGGACGGCCAACACGGGTGGCTGCTGCAAGAACGGACGCTGGCATCCACTTCGGACGGTGGGGTCACCTGGAAGCGGGTGTCCCTGCCCGACATCCCGGGCAACGTGCGGCTCGTCATGTACGTGCTCAACACGCACACGCTCACGCTGCGCGTGACCGAGGACACGGCCGATACGCCCAGGGAGTTCCGCCTGACCCGCGACGGCGGGGCGACGTGGTCGACCCATCCGTGGTCTAACCCGCCGGCCGAGACGCGGCTCGTGGGCGGCCGCTACCAGTTGCTTTGCCCGGGCGCGCACGGCCAGGAGGACGGGGCCAACGGCGTCTCGTGCGACCGGCCGGAGCTGGTGAAGGTCGGCGCGGGCCGGGTCTCGCCGCAGCCGCCGTGGCGGGAATTCTCGACCGTCGTGCAGGAGGGCGCCGACGGGCGGGTCTGGCTGACCGACCGCGGCGCGACGCTGCGCGTCGCGGTCAGCTCCGACCAGGCCAAGACCTGGCGCGAGACGCCGCAGACACCCGCCGGGGCGGCCGGACTCAGGCTTTCGCAGGACGGCAAGCGAGCGTGGGTGTGGTCGGGCGACGGCACGATCTGGGAGCTCACCGGCGACGGGTGGAAGGTCGCGACGAAGGTGCCCGGTGGGGTGGAGGGCGACCAGGTCTGGCCCATCGGCGAGGACGTCTGGCTGGCCAGGCACGAGCGCCAGTTCGTGATGCTCGTGGGCGACAGGCTCATCCCTGTGCCGCTGAGCCATCCAAATTGGGCGGCGGTGCTACGCGACGGGACGATCTACATCTCCGGCGATGGAGGTTTCGTGCTGGGTTACGGCACCGGTCAGAGCCGCACTTGGGCGTTCGTCGGACTCTGACCGGTGCCGCGCGCGGCCCGAAGGGACCGCGCTCGGTCACCCGCTAGGGAGTCAACGAGATCATGGCAGTGGAGGAGATCTCGTTGACGGTGACCGTGAGGGTGATGCTTCCTGACGAACGCAGCGCGAGCAGGCGGCCGGTCGCCGGGTCGAACCACGCGACGTGCCAAGGCCGCAGGCCGAGCAATGGTCCGATGTGGACACCCGGCGATCCGGTCCAGTCCGCGCTGACCGGCAGGCTCACCGGGACCACCCGCGTGCCCTGCGTCAGCGCGGCGCTCACCGAAGCCGGCCGTCCAAGCTGGACAGAGGCCGGTGCCGTGACGGCCAGCGTGTCGACGTGCGGGCGGATCTCGGCGCGGATCCCCGACGGCGCGACGCCGTAGAGCGCCCACCCGGTAAACCCGCCCTCGGCCGGCGGTGTCGCGGGCGCCTTCGCCGTGTTGCCGTTGACCAGGAAAGGGACGCCGTCGACCCGGTCGGCGTGGAACATGCCGACGTGGGCGTTGACGCCTATCGCCTCCTTGCCGCTGCGCTCCTCGAACTCGGCGAGCCACCGCTCCACGAGCGCGGCCTCCTTGCGATCGCCGAGCTGGCTCGCGTCGATCGGGGTGGGGTCGCGCGGCGGGTGGTGGAAGAACACGGCCACGGAACGGATCGCCGGATCGGTGGCGGCGGTGTCCAGCGCCTGGCGCAGCCGCACGATCTGGTCGAAGCCGCCGCCGCGCAGCGTGCCGTCGGCCGAGTTGAGCGTCACGAACCGCACGCCCTTGTGGTCGAACGTGCGCTGGGTCTCGCCGAACACCGAGCGGAAGTTGGCGATCGGCGCGCCCATGATCTCGTGGTTGCCCGGCACGTAGTAGTAGGGCAACTCCCCGGCCAACTCTTCGTCGAGGATCCTTTTCGCGAGGGCGAAATCGGCCGGGAAGGCGGTGTCGACGAAATCACCGTTGATGATGAGGAAGTCCGGCCGCTGTGCCTTTATTTCTTGGAGGGTACGCCGTGCGGCCCGCACCAGTTCGCTGTCCGGATTGGACGCGACGAACTGCGCGTCCGACATGACCGCGAAGCGCCACGGCGCGCCGTCCACGTTGCCCTCTGCCACAACGGTTTCGTCCGTGCGCATCGGCTCGACGGGCAGCTCGATCGACGGCGGCACGCGGGCCACGATCTCGTCGATGATGAGCTCGCTCTGATACTGCGCCGCCGCCTTGATCTCGGGCGCGTAGAACCTGCGTATCTTCACCGGATACGCGATCCCGGCGGGCACGGGGAAGGTCGCCTGCTGCCAGCCGGTCCAGGTCACGTTGCCGCCACGCAGCACCTGGGCCGCGCCGTTGGCGTCGACGAGGTGAAGGCTCGCCCACTCGCCGTTGCCCTGCCCGTGGATCCACATGGTGAACGCCTGCGGCTGCCCGGGCACGTCGATGAACGCCGGCGGGTTGGCATACGCGGCCCGCGTCACGGTGTGCTGGGCGAAGTTCGCGGACAACCTCAAGCCGCCGCCGACCCTGCCCGAAGCGGGCGCGACCGACCCGACGATGGTGGCCGGAACCGAGTTGTACCACCACTGCGCGGCATCGTCGAAGTTGGCGACGACCACGTCCTCGAGCCCGATGGTCACGGCCACAGCGGTCTTCACGTGTCCCACGTGGACAGTGATCAGGCCCGCGCCGACCGGCTTGAGCGCCTTGACCGACAGCTGCCCATCGGCCGCGGGCGTGACCGACAGCAGCGACGCGTCATACTCGAGCCGCACGTCCGCGGGCTCGATCGGCGCCGAGCGCCCCTCCCGGTCGTAGCCGACCACGCCAAACGATCCGGTCGCGTCGAGCCCGGCGAGCCCCAGTTTTGTGCTCGTGCCGGCGATCCGGTCCAGCGGCCCGAGCACGGTCAGCGCGAGCTCGCCGCGGGCCGCGCCGTGGAAAGCGGTGACCGTGGCGCGGCCCGGCAACAGCGCCCGGAAGACGCCGTCGGAGTTGACGAGGCCGGACGAGGCGCGCCAGCGCGCGTTGCCCGCGGCCGGCCCATACGTCTCGTCGTAGCCCGCGGCCGTGAGCTTGCGCGTCAGACCCGGGAACACCCGATCCGGCCGCCCACCGCGCACGGGACTGATGGCCGGCGCGCGCAGCGGGTCGATGGCCGTCTCGACCCAGAAGCCGCGCAGCCGCCCGCTTCCCTGCGGCGCGTAGATCGCCAGGCCGTTGGGCACCGACCGCTCGCCGCCGTCGGACGGCTGGTTTTCCACGAGCAGCGCGGGGCTTCCCGGTTCGCGGGCGAGCAATGTGGACGATCCACCCCCGTCAAGGTTGAGCGCGTGGTGCGCTCCCAGATCGGCCATCATCTTGGCCAGCTCGGTGAGCGTGACGCCCCGGCTGTCGGCCTGCCGCCCGTCGACCGTGAGCAGGTGCATGGTGCGCCCGTCGGCGGAGAACCCGACCGCCGTGCGCGGGTGCGGCGCCGGGTCGGCGATGGTCTGCGGCACGCCGTCGCGCACGAGCACGACGTTGCCGCCGATGGCCGCCTTCAGCTGGGCGTCACCGTCGGGCCGGGGCCGGTAGGCCACGTCCACCCGTGTGCCGATGGTCAAGGGGGCGAGCGCGTCGGCGCCGGTGTCGCGGCCCAGCAGGATGGTCGTGCCGGCGGGGATGGGCCCGCTCCCGGCCGCCGCGGCCACCGCGGTGACGGCACCGTCCACAATGGTCACCTCGGTGACACGTGTGGCGCCCTCGACCGCGCGGGTGCGCGAGTAGGACCCCCACAGCGGTGTGAACACGCCCACCCCGTTGGCCTCGACCAGGTTGTTGAACTGGGTGAGGGTCACGGGCGAGGCTCCGGGGGCGTTCGCCGTACCCTCAAAATAGATGGCGAGGACCTTGCCGAGACCGTCGGCGGTGATCCCCACCGCCTGGTTGTGTCCCTTCACCGGAGACTGGATCAGCTGTCCACTTTGGATGCCGATGCCCTGGGCGGCGCTGGAGTTGTTGATGTCGAAGAAGTCCCCGTTGACCGCGGCGACGGCGCCCGCGCGGGTCGCCGGGCCGGACAGCGGCTCGGGTTTGGACACCGCGCCGGAGTAGAGGTAGTCGACGGAGGTCCCGCCCGTGAGGGTCGCGCTGAGCGCGTCGCCGCGCAGCCATCCGGCGGGGTCGATCCGGTCGAACGAGGTCAGCGTGACGCCTGGTGCCACCGGGCGGGTGCGTCGGTCGGTCTCGATGAAGGCCGTGCCGGGGTCGCTGAAGGCGGGAGCCGAGGCTGTGGGGACGACCAGCAGCGGCAGCACAAGCGTGAGGACGGCGAGTCTGTTGCGCATGACCGGCAGTCAACCGAACCTGGTGAAGATTTTCAAGGGGTGTTAGGTTAACGAAAAACAATTTCCTTGATCATGACTGTGCAGACCGTCTCGTAGTGACCCTTATCGGTCTCCCACGACTCGGCGCGCTCCTCGACCGCCACGAAACCGAGCCGGTCGTAGAGCTCGCGTGCCCGCGGGTTGTCGTGCTCGACGCTCAACCGCGCGTGGGTCAGGCCGCGCGCGGCGATCCGGCGCTGCGCCGCCTCGATGAGCATCGTGCCGATGCCGAGCGACCGCAGGGCCGGATGCACCGCGAGTTGCCAGATCGTGCCCAGGCCTGGCGCCTGGCGGTAGTCGATGCCGCCCTTGGCGATGGGCACATCGGAGGGCGGGCAGACCGCGAGATAGTCGACCGTGCCGGCCTCGGCCCGCCGCAACTGGAGCGCGACATTCTCGAGGTGGTGGGCATCGCCTGACCAGGCCAGGCCGGGAAGGTCGCGCTCGGTGAGGTCACGGACGGTCAGCGGCGCGCGCAGTTCCCACATGAGCCGATATCGTATGGTGTGCTCCCCTCGCGCGACGACCTGATATCCGTGTTGCTCGAGCTCGCCGTGCCACACGAGGACATACCCGAGATCCTGACCCTGGCCGAGTCGGTCGATCCTGGTCTGCTCGAGCCCTACGTGCGGGAGCTGGTCGGCACCATGGGCTCGCTGGATCCGCAGCCGCGCGTCGAGCCGCGCCCCGACCAGCATCCGCTGTTCTTCGTGCTGGTGTTCGTGGCCGCGCGGCCGCATGTGCTTGAGTATCATCGCGCGCACGGCATCCCGGGCGACGCGTCGCGGTTCATCCTCGCCGACGTCGGCCGCCATCTGGCCGTGCACCGGCGCCGGCACCCGGGCATCGGCGGGCTCGAGCATCCCAACTGGCTCACCCGCCACTTCCGCGGGCTGATCTACCAGCTGGGCCGGCTGCAGTTCGAGCGGGTCCGGGTGTGGGACGTGTTTGGTTTGCCCGCAACGGATCTGGCCCTGTCGGTGCACATCCCGGAGTTTTGCGGCCCGCTGACCCCGGCGGCGTGCGACGAGGCATTCGCGCGGGCCGTGGGCTTCTTCGCACGTCACTTCCCGGGCGAGCGCTACGAGTGGGCCATCTGCGGCTCCTGGCTGCTCGACCCGCAGCTGCGCGATCACCTTCCCGACGGGTCCAACATCGTGGCGTTCCAGCGGCGTTTCGAGATCGTGCGGGTCGAGGAGCACACCTCGTCTCGCGACTTCGTGCTCGCGGGCGGGCGGCTCGCCGGTCGGGAGTGGAAGGTCGGCAGCGGCTACTTCCGTTTGGGATAGCCGACATCGCCGGGCATGAAGATCCCCCGAAGGAGGGTGGCGATCGCGTCCGCGGGGTCGAAGTCGCGGTGCGGCACGGCGAGCTGGCCGCCGATCAGACCGTCCACAAGGGACAGGACGATGCCCAGGTCGCGCGGTGGGTCGGCCGAGCCGAGGGCCGTGATCACGGGCACCGCCCACGTGGCGATCTGCCGCTGCCCGTCGGCGATGAGCGCACTCAGCTCGGGCCGCAGCCCCGCCTCCAGGAACGCGGCGTAGCGCGCGAGCGTGAGCACGCGCTCGCGGGTGGTCAGCTCGCGCACGATCCGGCCCACGGCGGCGGCGAACGTGTCCCCGTTGAGCGGGCGCAGCTCGGCGGCGAGCGCGTTCCACGCGTGCGTTTCGCGCTCGAGGATCCGTTGCAGCGCACCGGACAGGAGCGCGTCGCGGTTGCGGAACAGGTTGGAGGTGGATCCCAGCGGCAGCCCGGCCCGGGCGTCCACGGCTCGGTGCGTCAGCTGGCGCATCCCGCCGGTACCCAAAACATCAATGGCCGCGTCGAGGATCAGCTGCCGTCGCTCCGTCACATGGGCATACTACAGGTGTAGTCAGAGGGACTACACCTGTAGTACGGTGTGGGGCATGATGGGGAAGGCAGCGGTGATCGGTGGGGGCATCGGCGGGCTCGCGGTGGCGGGCGGCCTGATGCGGTGCGGGTGGGACGTGACCGTCTTCGAGCGGCGCGCCGCGCTCGAGGAAACCGGGACGGGCCTGGGCATATGGCCTTCGGCGCTGGCCGCGCTCGACGAGATCGGCCTCGGCGGGCGGGCGCGCGAGATCGGGCGCAGGCAGGCCGACGGCGCGATCCGGCGGCCGGACGGCTCGGTCATCGCCCGGATCGAAGTGAGCAGGCACGAGGTCTATCTGCTGTCGCGCCCGGTGCTGTTGCGCCTGCTGGCCTCGCAGGTAAAAGAGGTCCAGTTTGGACAGTCGATGGTCGATGTGCCCGAGCTCGCCGGGCAATTCGACGTCGTGATAGGCGCCGACGGCATCCGCAGCGCCGTGCGGCGGTCGATGTTCGGCGACCGGTTCGGGCTGCGCTACGCGGGCATGGTGACCTGGCGCGGCACGGTCGACCTGGACGTGCCGGCGGGCGGCGAGATCTGGGGCGTGGCAAGGAAGTTCGGCTTCACACCACAGGAGCCCGGCCGCACGAATTGGTATGTCGCGATGGCGGCCCCGCCGGGGTCTCGCGACGCCCTGCCCGACTTCGCAGGCTGGTGCGATCCGGTGCCGCGCATCCTGTCGCTGGTGTCCAAAGAGGACATGTTGCGGCACGACCTGGACTACCTGGAGCCCCTGCCGGCCTACGTCAAGGGCAACGTGGCGTTGTTGGGCGACGCCGCGCACGCGATGACACCCGACCTCGGGCAGGGCGCGTGCCAGGCGCTCATCGACGCCGCCGCCCTGGCGCAATGCCTGGGCGACGGCGCCGATGTCGAGTCGGCGCTCGCCCAATACGACAGGCGCCGCCGCCCGGCCACGCAACGGCTCGCCGCCATGTCGGCGCGCGCCAACCGGCTCGCGCAGATGCGCCGCTTCATCGGCCTGCGCAACGCCATGGTCCGGGCGGCGCTCGCCTTCGGCCCGCCCGGCTGATGCCGCGTGGCTGCGGAAAACTCAGCCGAACACGACGATCGGGCGGATCTCGATGGCCGCGCCGTAGCGGATGCCCGGCCACTGCGAGGCGGTCTCGATCGCCTCGTCGATCGTGTCGGCCTCGATCACCATGAAGCCGCCGATCAACTCCTTGATCTCGGTGTATGGCCCGTCGGTGACGACCGTGCCGCCCGAGCCGTCGGCGCGGATCGTGCGGGCCGTGGCCGGGCCCTGCAGCTGCTTGCCTCCGTCGACGTAGCGGCCGAGCTTCTCCCACTTCTCGATGTGCGCGTAGATCTCGTCGTAGACCCGCTTCTGCTCCTGCTCGCTCAGGTCAACCGGATCGGCCGGGTCGCAGATCAGCATGACGTACTTCATCTCAGGGCTCCTCAAAACGCTTGGCTTTATCCGGTGACGAAAGACGGCGGTGCGCTTTCGACAACCCGCTCAAGAATCTTGCGGTATTGCCGCTGATTTTCGACGAAGCGGTATCCCAGCCAGGTGTTCACCGCGATCATGGGTCCGTTTTCTTGGTCATTGGACGTGTATGCGTGCGTGAAACCGGCGCCCGCGACCTTGCGCAGCGACATCGACTTCACCAGCTTGGCCAGGCCCCGGCCGCGGTGCTCGCGCAGGACACCCGTGAAACCGGACAAGCTGCACTTGGTCGACTCGTCGGCCTCGACGATCGTCCCGGCGACCACCTTGCCGCCGGACAGCGCGACGACACCGAGGTCGGGCCGGTGGTCGGGGCTCAACCAGTGCCGCGCGATCCACTCGTCGTATGACCCCGCGTCGCTTGGCACGTCACTCGGCACGTCCGTCGAGGCGGCCCGATCGAACTCGAACACCGCGCGCGGGCCCGCCTCGTCCAGGTCGACCAGCTTTACGCCCTTGGGCGTGTGCGGCATCGGCGGGAGCACGCCCGGGTCGGTCAGGTCGGCCAGCGCGTGGCGCAGGGTGCGGGTGGGCTCCCAGCCGCGCTTGGCGGCGAAGCGATGCGTGCTCTCGGCATCGGACGCCCGGGTGAACGCCGTCTGCGCGCCGATCTCGCCCAGGTGGGCCAGCGCGTCGTCATAGAGCGCGCCGCCGATGCCCCGGCCGCAGAACTCCGGCAGGACGTTGACCCGCAGCCGCCCGATCGCCTCCTGCGGGATGTTGACGTCGAGGAACGCGGAGCCAAGCCCCACCACCTCGCCGTCCACCTCGGCGACGACGACCCGCCGCCGCGCGCGGGCCGGCATCGTCCGCTCGATGTGCCGCCACCCGTCCTCGCTCATCACCCACGCCGGATCGAGCGTGCGCAAAATGCGGGCCACGGCGGCCGTGTCATCGACGGTCGCCACTCGCACCGATTGGTCAGGCATCTGTCCTGTGTACCAGAAAACCGGTTGCGCTCAACGCGATTTTCGTGGCAGTCGGGTCACCCGGCGGGCGGGCTTGCGCATACATTGGTAACCAATATATGTTGCTCGCATGAGCGAGATGCGCGAGCCCACGTTCCTTGTGCTTACGGCGCTCGTCGATGGGCCGAGGCACGGCTACGGGATCACGCGCGACGTGGCCGAGCTCTCCGGCGGGCGCGTCAAGCTGCTGCCCGGCACGCTCTATGCGGCGCTGGACCGGCTCGCGGCGCAGGGGCTGGTCGAGCACGTGCGCGACGAGGTCGCCGACGGCCGCATGCGCCGTTACTACAGCCTCACGCCCACCGGGCTCAAGGCGCTGCGGGCCGAGACGGCCCGGCTGCGCCAGATCGCCGGGGCGGCCGAGTCCCGCCTGCGCGCCCTCAACCCCCGCCTGACCTGAGCGAGGTGCAGTGTCCCGTTTGGAGCGGCGTTATCGCCGGTTGCTGTTCTTTTATCCTCTTGGGTACCGGCGGGAGCGCGCCGACGAGATCGTGGGCACCTTGCTGGATCTCGCGCCGGAGGGCCGCACGCGTCCGACCTTGCGTGAGGCGGTCAACCTGTTGCGCCATGGTTTGCGTGCCCGGTTGGGCCGGCCGGCTTCGCGTGGTGTCGTGGTGTGGGCGGGGTTGACGGCTGTCCTGTGTGGACTGTTCGCCGCCGCGGTTGGGACGCGGTTGGGGTGGGAGACGGCGCGGCCGCTGCCCACGGTGGACGAGACACGAGCCGTGCTCGGCGGTGCCCTTCCCGGCCACGCGATCGGGCACGTCGATCGAGGCCCAGCCCTGTTTGTGATCGGCGAGCAGCCGGTGGGCTGGGACAACGTCGGCCTGCTGATCTCGGATCGGGCCGGCGAATACGAGCTTTCGACGACGCGCGCCGAGTTGTCCGGCACTCCGCCGATCGATCAGCAGCAGACCCTGCGCACGGCTCAGGAGCGGCTGCGGGCGGCCGGGTGGACGCTGCGCCCGGTCTTGATCGTCGATCTGTACGAGTGCATGCAATGCACGTCCAAGAAGCACGTGCTGCGAGCGACCCGGGGCGACACGATCCTCGTCCTCGAGATCTTCGATCCGCCACGGTATGGCGATCGGTATCTGAGCGTCAACCTGGATCGGGCCACGCCGTGGGCGGCGCACGCGGCGGGCCTCCTGTCCGGGTTGCTGGGTTTCCTCGGCGGGTGGATGGTTTTCGGCTGGGCCAGCCGGCGCACCGAGGGCCGCCCGATGGTGCGCGCGCTCGCGGCCGTCCCCTATGGGCTGACGATGTTCATGTGGGGCCTGCCCACCGCCTTCATGTCGCTGTTCGCCATCCTCATCCACGTCTCGCAGACGCATCCGCGCTGGGCTCCCATATGGGAGTGGATCGGCCAGCCGACCTATCTGGCTGTCTTCATCCTCGGTTGGCCGTGCGCCCTGCTCGCCCTGGGCATTGCGGCGCTGCCGCGGCGGGCGGGCCGGGGTGCCGGAGCACCGTTGTCCACGAAACCCCTGACCTAAGCGAGGCCGAGTGTCCCGTTTGGAGCGGCGCTATCGCCGCCTGCTGCTGTGCTACCCGCGCGCCTATCGGCGGGAGCGCGCCGACGAGATCGTGGGTACGTTGCTGGAGCTCGCGCCGGAAGGGCGCACACGGCCGACGTTGCGTGAGGCGTTCAATCTTGTGCGCCATGGCCTGCGCGCCCGGTTGGGCCGGCCGGCGTCGCGCACGGTTGTGGTGTGGGCGGGGTTGACGGCTGTCCTGTGTGGACTGTTCGCGGCCGCGGCCGGGACGCGTCTGGGGTGGGAGGCGGCGCGTCCGCTCCCATCGGAGCAGGAGGCCCTGGCCGTTTTCACCGATGTCCTCCCCGGGCACCGGATCGATCGGCTCCAGCTGGACCAGGGCCTGTTCTCGGTGGCGGGACGGGAGGTGACCTGGAGCGAGTTCTTCCTCCAGGGGTCGGACGCGGACTGGCACCAGACGTCGGCGGCCGCCGGGTTCACGGATGGTCTGCCGCCCATCGACCATCGGCAAACCCTGCGGACGGCTCAGGAGAGGCTGCGCGCGGCCGGATGGGATCCGCATCCGGTCATGCCCCTCGATGTCAACGGCTGCGCCACGTGTGAACAGGTCGACCAGCCGCTGCGCTACACGATGTCGGCCACGCGCGGGGACACGGTCCTCACGTTGTACCTCAACACCCCTGAGACCACCCCCAAGGGCGTCGACGGGGGATACCTGAGCATTATTCTGCGCCGGGCGGCGCCGTGGACGGTTTACCCGGCCGGGATCGGCTGCGGTCTGCTCGGTCTGGTGGTCGGGTGGATGGTGTTCGGCTGGGCCAGCCGCCGCCTCGAGGGCCGGCCGGCCACACAGGCCCTGGCGGCCATCCCCTATGGGCTGGCGATGCTCATCTGGACCGGGGTCGTGATGGTCGGGTTGTGGGAGAAGGTCCCCTGGCACGTCCGCACGCCCCGACCCAACTGGGAGCCGATGTGGGAGTGGGGTCGGCCTGCCCGAGGGCCTGCTCTTCGTGCGCTTCGGCTTCGCCTGTGTGCTGGCGGCCCTGGCGCTGGCGGCATTGCCGCGGCAGCGGGAGGGTGAGGCCCGGCGGGACGCGCACGCTTGACACGATCCGGCGGCGGGGATCTAATCTTGACAACGTTGTCAAATATTTACCCCCATCACAGCCGGGAGCATGGGATGAGACGCCTCCTGATCGCCGTGTGCTGCGCCGTTGCCGTTATCCTGGCCCCGACGCCCACCCGAGCCGCACCGCCAAGGGAGCCCGTTTTGCCCGGCAGTTTCTTCTCGTCCCTCGAACCCGCCGATCCGCAGCCGGCGTGGGTCAACACCGCCGAGCGGTCGGCCAACGTGACCGGGCGGTTGCCGGGCGGGATACAGGGCAGCATCACCGATCGCGTCGTGGAGGTCGCGGCCAGCGGCGAGTTCAGCTCGGCGGGCGAGGTCAAGGAAAACCTCAACGACACCGACGTCAACACCAAATGGCTGGTGTTCACGAGCACCGCGTGGGCGCAATACCGGCTCGACGCCCCCGTCGCCGTGGCGCACTACGCGCTCACGTCCGCCAACGACGCGCCCGAGCGCGACCCGCGCGACTGGCAGCTGCAGGGTTCGCAGGACGGGCAGGCGTGGACGACCATCGACGAGCGGACCGGCGAGACCTTCGGCGCGCGCTTCCAGCGCAAGGAATACCGGTTCGCCAACACGACCGCCTACGCCTACTACCGGCTCAACGTGACCCGCATCGGCGGGGGCAACATCGTGCAGCTCGCCGAGTGGGAGTTGTCCAACGGCGACACCGGGACGCCGCCGCCCAGCGACATGCGCAGCCAGATCGGCGTGGGCCCGACGGGCGGGTTCGTGTCCAAGCCGCGTGCGGGCTTCAGCGGGTTGCGTGCCCTGCAGTATGCGGGCGCCACGACGGCCAACGCGGGCGGGCACTCGTACAATAAAGTGTTTGAAGTAAATATCCCGGTGGGCGAGCGCACGGAACTGTCCTATGTGCTCTTTCCCGAGTTTACGGCCACCGATCTGCGCTACCCGAGCACCTACGCCGCCATCGACCTCGCGTTCAGCGACGGCACGTTCCTGAGCCGGCTGGGCGCGCGCGACCAGCACGGCATCGTGCTCAGCCCGCGGGCGCAGGGCGAGTCGAAGACCCTCTATGTCGACCAGTGGAACTTCAAGAAGGCCGACCTCGGCAAGGTGGCGAAGGGCAAGACCATCACCCGGATTCTCGTCGGCTACGACAGTCCGGTGGGGCCGCTTGGGTTCCGGGGGTGGTTCGACGACATCCGGATCGCGACCGCGCCGCTGCCCGGGCAGCGAAGGCTTTCCGACTACGCGGTCACGACCCGCGGCACGCACTCGTCGAGCGGATTCTCGCGGGGCAACAACTTCCCAGCCACCGCGCTGCCGCACGGCTTCAACTTCTGGAGCCCGATGACCAACGCCGGATCGACGAGCTGGATCTACGAGTACCACCGCGCCAACAACGCGCAAAACCTGCCGCAGATCCAGGCGTTCACGGCCAGCCATGAACCGAGCCCGTGGATGGGCGACCGGCAGACGTTCCAGGTCATGCCGTCGATCGGCACGGAGACCGGACGGGCGGCGCGGGCGCTGGCGTTCCGGCACGAAAACGAGATCGCCCGGCCGCACTACTACTCGGTGGCGTTCGAAAACGGTGTGCGCACGGAGATCACGCCCACCGAGCACGCGGCCGTGTTCCGGTTCCGGTTCCCGGTCACTGACACCCGCTTGATTTTCGACAACGTGAACACCAATGGCGGGCTGACCCTCGAAAACGGTGTGGTGACCGGTTTTTCGGATGTCCGCAGTGACCTGTCGACCGGTGCGACGCGGATGTACTACTACGCCGAGTTTGACCGGCCGGTGACCGGCTCCGCCAAACTGGGCAATGTGCTGGGCTGGGTGGGGTTCGCCTCCAACCTGGTCACGATGCGCATCGCGTCGTCGCTGATCAGCGTCGGGCAGGCGCGGGCCAACCTGCGCCAGGAGGTCTCGCCGACCGACACGTTCGACACGGTCAAGTGGCGGGCGCAGAAGATCTGGGACGACCAGCTGCGCGTCATCGAGGTGGAGGGCGCGACCGAGGATCAGCTGGTGACGTTGTACTCCAACCTCTATCGGCTGTTCCTGTATCCCAACTCGGGGCACGAGACGGTCAACGGTGTCGTCAAGCACGCGGTGCAGTCGGCGACCTCGACCCTGCCCAATCCATCCGTTGTGGACGGCAAGGTGTACGTGAACAACGGATTCTGGGATACGTATCGCACGACCTGGCCCGCATACGCCTTGCTCACGCCGGGCAAGGCGGGCGAGATGATCGCCGGGTTCGTGCAGCAGTATCGCGACGGCGGCTGGATCGCGCGGTGGTCCTCGCCCGGATACGCCGACCTGATGGTGGGCACGAGCTCCGATGTGGCCTTCGCCGACGCCTATCTCAAGGGCATCAAGGGGTTTGACGCGCAGGCCGCGTACGAGGCGGCGCTCAAGAACGCGACCGTCGTGCCGCCGACGCGCCATGTCGGGCGCAAGGGGCTCAACACTTCGCAGTTCCTGGGCTACACGTCGGTCCAGTCGACGGGCGAGGCGATGTCGTGGGCGATGGACGGGTACATCAACGATTTTGGCCTAGCCAATATGGCCGCCTCGCTGGGCCGCAACGAGGAGGCCGAATACTTCCGCAACCGCGCGCTCAACTACGTGCACATGTTTGATCCTGCGGTCGGATTCTTCCAGGGGCGCAACGCCGACGGGAGCTTCCGGGCACGGCCGGGCAGCTTCGACCCGCGCGTGTGGGGCTTCGACTTCACCGAGACCAACGCGTGGAACATGGCCTTCCACGTGCCACAGGACGGGCGCGGGCTGGCCAATCTCTACGGTGGGGTGGATGGGCTCGCTCAGAAGCTCGACACGTTCTTTGCCACGCCAGAGACCGCGACCTTCCCCGGCTCGTACGGCGGGATCATTCACGAGATGCGCGAGGCGCGGGATGTGCGGATAGGCCAATACGGCCACAGCAACCAGCCCTCGCACCATATTATGTACATGTATAACTACGCGGGCCGGCCGTCGAAGACCCAGGCGTTGGTGCGCGAGGCGCTGTCGCGGCTCTATCTCGGCTCCGAGATCGGGCAGGGCTACCCGGGCGACGAGGACAACGGCGAGATGTCGGCGTGGCAGATCTTCAGCGCGCTCGGCTTCTATCCGCTGCAGATGGGCAGCCCCTACTATGCGATCGGCTCGCCGCTGTTCACCAAGGCCACGATCCACCTGGAAAGCGGCAAGGATCTCGTGATCCGGGCACCCGCGAACAACGCCCGCAACGTGTATGTCCAGGGGATGCTGGTCAACGGGAAGCGGTACGACAAGACGTATCTGCCGCACAGTGTGCTGGCGCTCGGCGGTGAGATCACCTTCCAGCTCGGGCCGCAGCCGTCGCGCTGGGGCACGGGGCCCGACGCCGCGCCGCCGTCGCTGACGACGGGCGATGCCGTGCCCACGCCGTTGGCGGACTTGACTTCGCCCAATGGCAATCCGTTGTTTGACAACGACTCCACGACCTCTGGCGCGGGCTTCTCCTACACCTTCAGCGATCCGCAGCGGGCGACCTTCTACACGCTTTCGTCCGGTGGCGCCGAAGGTGCGGACCCGGCGTCGTGGACGCTGGAAGGGTCCAACGACGGTAACGAGTGGACGGTGCTCGATCGGCGGTCCAACGAGGTGTTTGCCTGGCGCATGCAGACCCGGCCGTTCAAGGTGGCAAACCCGGGCGCGTACAAGCATTATCGGCTGCAGGCGGCCGGGACCCTGTCCGAAGTGGAGCTTTTGGCCCCGGCGCCCGCCGACACGTCGCCGGTCGTGCTGAGCGCGCGCGGCGGGGTGGCCGCGCCCGGCGAGACGGTCCCGGTCACGGTGACGGTCACCAACCACGGCCCGGTGGCCGCGAGCGGCCAGGTGACCGCGGCCCAGCCGCCCCTGTCGGCCGCCTTCGGACCGCTCGCGCCCGGAGCTTCGCAGGAGCTCACGTTCCAGGTCTCCGTGTCCGAGACGACCTCGATCCCGTTCACGATGACCTCGAATCTGGGCTCGGCGCGGGCCACGGCCGTGATCACGGTGGTCACCGGTGCGATCGAATTCACCCCCGGGACCGTGCTGGAGGAGCCGTGGTTGTTCGACGCGGGCGCTTCGCAGCTCGACGGCGAGGTCTACGACGGGCGTGCCCGGTTCACCGACGGCGAGTCCGAGGCGATCTATCACTTCCCGATCAGGCCCGGCGCGACGGTCACACTCGACATCGGCAACCAGTTCCTCGTGCAGATCTCCAGCGACAACCAGAGTTGGCGGACTGTGATGGAGGAGACCAACAATGTCCGCGATCTGTCCAACCGCACGTCGCGCACGTTCACCGTGCAGGCGGGCGGATTTTACCTGCGGCTAGCCGACAGTCAACCGCCCGACGGATGGGGCGGCTGGCTCGCTCGGGTTCGGATAGATTTGGCGGATGTCGCAGACGCAGACACATGAACTGGTCGTGACAAGCGGGGGGCTGATCAAGCGCTATTCAGCGTGGGATCGGGGCGAGCACCGTCGCGAGTGGACTGTGCTCACCCGCTTGTATATGCATTTACCTGATTTGGTGCCGGCTCCGCTCGACGAAGATCTCGATGGCACCCCGCCCGCGGTCACCATGAGCCGCCTGCCCGGGGAGCCCCTGCGGGGCACGCTGTCGGCCGATCAACTGACGGCGTTGGAGCGTGCGCTGCGCGAGATGTGGTCGGTGCCCGCGAGCGGCCTGCCGCCCAGGCGATACCACCCGGCCGAGGCGCATCTCGTTGGCCGTGATCGTTTCGCCGGCTCGGCGAGGCCGCCGGGTGTGGTGGGCGAGGCGTTCGACGCGGCGGTCGAGTTCTTCGCCGGCCCGCCGCTGCCCGCGTCGGATCAGACCGTCATCGGGCACAGCGATCCCAACATCGCCAACTATCTGTGGGACGGTGCTCGCATCCGGATCGTCGACTTCGAGGACGCGGGCCGCTCCGACGTGGCCTACGAGCTGGGCACCCTGGTGGAGCACCTGTCGGCGCGCGACACCGACTGGGAGGAGTTCCTGGCGCGGTTCGACGTCGATCGTGAGCGCCTGCGCCGGGCGCGCTGCGTGTTCGCCGGGCTGTGGCTCTATTGGCTGCTCCCCGGCAACGGCGCTGCCAAACGCAACCCGCCCGAGACACTCGACCACCAGGCAAGACGCCTGCTGCGCCTGGCTTCCGCGGGTCGCGCTTGAGCGATTGGATCGACGTCTTCGCGGGTCGCGATTGCGGGGATTGGATCGACGTCTTCGCGGGCCGCGGTTGGGGGGCGGCTCGACGCCTCCGCGGTCGCCCTTGCGGGGTCGGATCAACGACGGGGCGTGTCTCGGGCATCTCGTCGCGTGATGCCCGTCGTTAGTCTGACCGAAGCGGACATGTCGGTGGCCGGTGGAGGGCGCGCGTGGACAGGATTCCGTTCGCGCGGGCGTGCGAGACCTACGCCGAGTCGCCTGAGTCGCCTGAGTCGCCTGAGTCGCCTGAGTCGCTCGGGCGCGCCGCCGGCGAGGCGCCTAACTGCGGTTCGGGCCTGCTGATCGCCGATCGGCTGGTGCTGACCGCTGGGCATGTGGCCGGGCGGGTCGGTGCCCGTGCCGAGGTCCGGTTCCCGCAGGCGGACGATCACGCGATCCGGCGCCGCACCTTCGAGTGCACGGTGCTGTGGTCGCGGCTGGACGAACGGGTCGACGCCGCCCTGCTGCGCATCACCGATCCCGGCTGGGAGCCCCCGGCGCTGCCGCCGCTGCGCTGGGGCCGGCTCGTGTGCGACATGCCGGGCGTGCCGTGCCAGGCGGCTGGGTTCCCGAGGGCCAACGTTGTCGGGCCGGACGGCCCGCGGGATTGGGCGCACCTGTCAGGGACCATCAACACGGGCGGCCGGCGCAAGCGCGCAAGGCTGGACATTGCGGTCGACGCCCCGCCCGTGCGCCCGCCGGGCGGCTCGCTGTGGGCAGGCGTCTCCGGCGCCGCGCTGTTTGTGCACGGCCTGCTCGTGGGCGTCATCGTCGAGGACCCGCCGGCCTATGCGAGCAGGCGATTGACGGCCGTGCCGGTGGCCGGGTTTGCCGACGATCCCGATTTCGTGACCCACCTGGCCGTGCCGCCTGCGCTTCTGCCTGCGGAGTTGGAGTCGTTGAGGTATCAAAAAATAGAATGGAAAGACCCGCAGTCGGCCTGCTCCTCGCCCAGCCGGTTGCTTCATCCGGAGCGTGAGATTGTCGCGTTCCTCGGGCGGGACGCGGCGATGGAGTCGCTGCGGCGCTGGCTTGACAGCCCGGCCGTGGCATCGGCGCGGCTGCTTACCGGGCCGGGCGGGCAGGGCAAAACCCGTCTGGCGCAACGGGTTGCCGAGCGGGCCGCGGCGGATGGCTGGGCCGTGGTGGACGTGGCCGAGCACGCGCCCGAGAGCGGATATGAGGTGCTGTCAGCGGTCGGCAAGCCGTTGCTGATGGTGGTCGACAACGCCGAGCGGCGCGCCGACCAGATCCGGCGGCTGGCCCGGCACCGGCCCGGCGGGGTCAGGGCGCGTCTGCTGCTGGTCGCCCGCACCAACAGCGAATGGCTCGATGCCGTGGTACGCGACGACGCGTTCACGGCGTTTCTGCCCGCGGGCGGCCGTGCCCTGATGGAGGAGCCACTGGGCCCGGTCGTGTCCACTGTGGACGAACGGCGGGCGTTCTTCGGTCATGCGGTGGACGCGTTGGCCCAACGGCTGGGCGTGCCCGTGCCCGATCTGGCGGAACCCAACGACGGCAACGCTTTGGCGATCCAGATGGCAGCGCTGGCCGGGCTGCTCGAGATGGGACACGGCGCACCGCCCGAGGAAATCGTGCTGCAGCACGAACAGTCCTATTGGGAGGGTCGCGCGCGCACGATGCCCGGCCTTGACATCGCCGACGTCACGCTGCGCCGGGCCGTTGTGGTCGCCACCATGTGCACGGCCGAGGAGCGCGGCGATGCCCTGCGCGTCGTGGCCCACATATCCAGGCTCGCGCCCGTGGCGCACGAGGGCGCCGTCCAGCTTGTCCATGAGCTGTACGGTGGCGAGGGCCTCTACTGGGCGGCGATGCAACCCGACCGGTTGCACGAGTTCCTGGCCGGCCGCCAGCTCACCGAGGAGCCCGATCTGCTCGACGGTGTCGCGCCGCACCTGACCCGGCGGGAGGCGGCGCAGGTGCTGGTCGTCATGGCTCGGGCGGCGCAGTCGCACCCCGAGCTCGACCGGCTCATCGTGCGGCTGGTCGTGCGCCACCGGCGGGTCTTCGCCCTCGCCACGGTCGAGGCCGCGATCCAGGTGCAACGGCCCGACCCGCTGCTTCGCGCGCTCGACGAGCTGGGCCGGCTACCGGATCCGGCGCTGGTGCAACAGATCTGCGACGCCATCCCGCGAACGAGCCGGCTCCTGCGGCCGCTCAGAGACCACCTGACGGCACGGGTAGACGGCCCGGCCCATCCGGCCGCCCAGCCAACTCAACCGGCCCAGCCTGGGCCTTCTTCTGGCGTGGCCGCCTCCTCTGGCACGCCCGCCTCCTCTGGTGGGGCGGCTTCTCCCGGCACGGCGGCCTCTCCTGGTGGGGCGGCTTCGTCTGGTGGGGCGGCTTCGTCTGGTGGGGCGGCTTCCTCGGGCGCGGCCGTCACGGCGTCCCCCGGGTTGGCGGCCGCTTCCTCGGGGGCGGTTGGCGTTTCCTCCGGCGCGATGACCGCTTCCTCAGGTGTCGTGACCACGGCCGCCCAGCGCGTGATCGGCCAGCTCGCCAGCATGTTGCCGGGCCAAGGCGGCATCGACCCGTCGGTGATGGCCAACCTGAAGCCGGCCGTTGCCGGGGTGGCCGCCTTGCTGGTCGCGGTGGCCGCACTGCTCGGTGCTCCGGAGGGCGCGCCGACCAAACCCATGCTGCAACCCACGACCCATGTCGCGGCGGAGCCGCCGACGATACCCGAGTCTATTGTCGCGTTCCCGCCGAGTCCGCCGTCACCGGCCGAGAGCCCACAGCCGAGCTCGGCCGGCGCGCACCCGTCGGCCGGACCCACCCGCGGGTCAACGGATCGCCCGCCACCGCCGCCTCCACCGTCGAGCCCGGCGCCGGACAGCCCGCCCGCGCACGGCCGCCTGCTTGACACGCTCACGCCCGACTATTTCGGTGGCATCCGCACCGGTCTGGTCCTATATGGAGTGTCGTCGCACACCCCGCAGACGATCGCGTTTGACGGGAAGGGTGTGCCACTTCGGTCGGCGGTGCCCTACGTAAACGTCCCGGACGGCAACCCGCACACCTACCAGATCGCGCTGCACGTGCGCACGAGCGGGACAGCTCAGACCGAATACCGGTTCCTCAACGGCAGCAGCGTCTTGCTGGAGTCCCGCCGGGCACCGGCCGGTGGCGCCGTCCTCCGGTTCACCGTGAGCGTGGATCTGGAGGGGGCGGGTTGGCCGCATTGGGTGCTCTACAACGCGGATGCGGCCGCATGGCAGCTGGCCGCGGTGGACCTCTACGAGGTGACGCAGAGCGGCCCGGCGCCAGCGGCGGCGCCCGCACCGCATCCCAACCCTGTCGCACCCGTCGCACCGCTGTTCGCGAGGCTGGACCTGGGGCACATCCGCACCGCGAATTCGGCGCTGGCCTTCGACAACGTTTACGGTGCCTCGGTGGCGGGATCGGTTTCGTTTCGCCCGGGTTTCCGGCCGACCCCCGCCGGACATCGCGTCCAGATCTCCTTGCGCGTGCCGGAAGACGCCGGCGCGGCCGGATTCCGTTTGCTGTGCAAGCTACGCAGCGACGGCGCAGCGCGATACCAACTGGGGGCTCAGATCGTGCCCGCGGTGGCGGGCGATGCGGTCGTGGAGTTCACCACCGGCCCGCTGGCGGCAGACTGGCAGACCCTGTCGCTGACCGAACTCAACACCAACACGTGGGTGTTCTTTTCGTGCGATGTCTACCGCAACGGCTGATGGCCCGGCGCGTTTGCTTAGGCCACCTGGGTTCAGCGTCTATCCGTTCAACGGCCACGAGGGCGGCGAAGCCGCACCCGATCAGGCGCGGGTCGCCTTCCTCGACAAGGAGCTTCACCGGATCCTGAGCAGGTGTTCGGCAAGCTCCCGCGCGGTCATCGTAGGCGCGGTGGTGTTGCTGGAGTCCCACGCCTGGGCCGGCAACTGCAGGCAGATGTACACCTTGCCCTCGAGGTAGCGCAGGGCGAAGGTCACCTCGGGGGAATTCGGGATGTTCGATCGATAGGAGCCGAGGCGGATCTGCGCGCCCTGCAAGGTGATGACCTCGCAAGGCCCAGGCGTGATCGCGACCTTGAAGACCATCGGCAGCGGGGCCTGGCAGAGATCGCCCGCAGGCACGGGAGTATCCGGCACGATGCGCATGTAGATCACCTTTACGCCGCCGGCCGGGGCGAAGCTGTCGACACCTACCGGCAGCAAATCCGTGAACGCCACCGGTACCGGCGCTGGAGCGGCGCTCGTCGCCGGGGCGGCTTGGCCGATCGGAGGCCGGGTGGCCGGGGCGCCGTCGATCAGCAGCGGCGCAGCCGCGGCGACGGCCAGCGTGGCGGCGGCGGCGAAGCCGGCGCCGAGGCGGGCGCGATGCCGGGCCCTGCCGCGCCGCGCGAAGCTGAGCAGATCATCGCCACTCGTCATCGGCGGAGCCGGGTCGGCGAGCATCCGATCGCAGATTTCCTTTACTTCCCTCATGAGGTGACTTCCTTCAGGTAAGTGGCTTCCTTCATGGACTTGACTCCTTGGCGGTCAAGCGCCTCGCGTAGCGTCGCCAGGCCCCTCGCCGTCTGGCTCTTCACGTTGCCGGTGGAGCAGCCGAGAGCTTCCGCGGTCTGCTCGACCGACAGATCGGCCCAGAAACGCAGCACCAGCACGGCACGCTGGCGGGGCGGCACCGCGGCCAGCGCCTCGCGCAGCTCCACGTCCTGGCCGCCAACGTTTTCCTGGGCGGGGTCGAGCACCGCGGAGCCGGGCTCCACCGAATGCTCGCGCCGCCAGGGCTTTCTGCGTTCGTCGAGGAAGGCGCGCAGCAGAACGCGGCGCACATAGGCGTCCAATGCGTCACGGCGTTGTAATCGTCCCCAAACCCGGTAGAGCTTGGCGAACGCGGTCTGGGTCAGGTCCTCGGCCAGATGCCAGTCCCCGCACAGCAGGTACGCCGTGTTGCGCATGGTGCGTCCGCGCGCCGCGTAGTATGCCGTGAACTCGCTGTCGGTTTCGTTCACGGGTTAACACACGGAGCATGGGTCCCGTCAGGTTGCATCAGGCCAGTCTGATCGCTCCTTCGAAAAAACCGTCACCGCGACGGTCGGCAGCGCGCGTTTGGCCGGACCTGCCGCGACCGAGCCGCCGGCCACCCAGGACGCGCTGCCGTGACACGGGCAGTTGATCGTGCCGTCGGAAACGCCTCCACCACGCAGCCCTGACGGGTACGTCGCAGAAAAGCTTCTATGGTGCCTGCTGCGGGCTGGGTCAGCACCACCTTCTGGGCGTCGAAGACCTTGCCGCCGCCCACCGGGATGTCGGACCACCAGAGCCAGCGCCCCGGCCGCCGCCGGCGGGGCCGAGCCCGCGCCCAGGGACGGCTGCCCCTGCCCCTGCGGCGGCCCCTGCGGCGGCCCCTGCGGCGGCTGCTGCCGGGGCGGCTCGGCCTGCTGCTGCTCGTTGCCATAGCCTGGCAGGCCGACAGCAGCCGCCGCCGCGCAGCCACCGGTCAAGGTTCTACATTGAGCTGGTCTTCTCGACGCGTCCGGCGGTTCCGCAGTACTGCCGCTGCACCCCGCCGGAACGGACTCCTTTCTTGAGGAACCCGGTCTCGTCGGCCACGAGAACGGCGTCGGGATGATGAAGCTGTTGCACCACAAAGGAACGCAGATCGTCGCGACTGCCGTATTAGGCGATCCGCTCGAGCTCGCGCTCCGGTTGCGGGGTCTCAACCCGTGCCGACTGCGGCCGGCCGCCCGAGAGCAGCACGCGCGCGGCGACGCCGGGCGCGAAGAGCTTCTGCGGCGGGGCCATCAGGTTGGCCACCGACAGGAACGCCTTGGCCACCGACGGGTGCTTGGACGCCGCGACGAACAGCCGGGCGACGTAGCCGTTGAGGATTTTCGTTTTCGCCGATCTGGTCCCGATGACGTGACCGTAGCGCAGGTCGGCCCCGACGGCCATGTCCCACGGGACGTCGATGAGCTTGGCCGTCTTGGCGTAGAACCGGCTGGGCAGCCCCGCGCGCCCGTCGGCCAGACAGTCGCGCAACACAAGCGCCTCGGCGGCGGCGACGGTCATGCCCTGCCCGTAGGCGGGGTTGAACGCGCAGACGGCGTCGCCGATCGACACGAAGCCCTCGGGCAGCCGGCGCATCCGCTCGTAGCGGCGGCGCACGCTGACCGGCAGCCGCATCTTCACCGGCGGGCCCAGCGGCTCGGCCTTGCTCAGCAGCCGGTAAAGCTCGGGGTGGGGCAGGCGCCGGACGAACTCGAGGAAACCGTCCGGATCGGACGTGGGGAAATTGCCGCTTTCGTAACCGACCAGCGTCACCATCCAGCGGTCGCCGTCAACGGCTATGGCGACTGCGCCGGTCGGGTTGTCGGGCCACGGGTTGAGCACGATGCCGGCGAAGTCGGCGTCTCCGGGCACGCGGCGATATTCCCGCGTGGCGTAGCCCGCGACGGAGTCCACCGCGTCCTCGTCCGGCTTGGCGTAGCCGATTTGCGAAAGCCATGTCGGGCCGCGGTTGCCGCGCCCGGTGGCGTCGACGACCAGGTCCGCGGAAACCTCAAGCGCCTCACCGCCGCGCGGCAGCACCCGCGCACCGGTCACCCGGCCACGGCCGTCGTCGGTCAGCAGCCCGAGCGCTTCGGTGCGATCCCGAAGATCTACATTGGACAGCTGCCGGACGCGGTCGCGCACATATCCTTCCAGCGTCGGGCGGCTCACGCCGAGGCCCATCAGCTCGGCTTCCGCCCGCCGGAATCGCAGGCCATCGCCGTACCAAATCATGTCTTTGCCGAGGTCGACCGGCACGGCGCTCAAGGCGGCCATGTCCGTGGCGAAGCCGTCGAACAGCTCCTCCAGAGCCTTGCGGCCAAAGGCAAGCAGGCCGTGGGTGTGTTCCCCGTGGGGCACGCCGCGGCGATTGTCGTGATTGGTGGGAAGCTCGTCGCGGTCGAAGACGGTAACCTTCTCGAACGACTCGCTGAGCACACGCGCGGCCAGTAGGCCGGCGATGCTCGCACCGAGCACGATGGCGTGCCCGGAAAGCTCTTTGGCAGACACGGCTGTTCTCCGTTTCGTCATGGGGTGTGCCCTGAAGCTACGGGCGGCCAAAGCAGTGACGGAAGCGAATAACCGGTCCGGAAAACGATACTGTGCGCCGCGTCACGACGGCAGATTGGGGCATTCCGTGCACGCGGTCAAATCGCCGACAGGCCAACGGTTTGCGTTCGGCTGCGGTTGTCCGTCGGATTGATGAGACCGGTTTCGTACGCCCGGATAGAAACATGAACCCGCTCGGCGATGCTCAACCACGCGGATTGACCGGCGCGGCACGTCGGTATGCGGCTTTTCATAACTGTCTACGTGGCGCAATGGACAATCGACGTGACGGATGTCGACCCATGATGGACTTCTGGTCGCAGGCACTGGGCTGTGGCGCCGGCAAGGGCGACGACGGAAGCGTCAAACTCCATCCGCCCGAGGCAGTGGCTGCGCCTGCCGTGTGGCCGCAGGCATTCAGGACGCCCCAAAGCGGCTCACAGGGCTGGGCGCCCGCCCGGCCGACGTGGGCCAGACCGGCGAAGAGCGCTCCATCGTGCTGGCCGACCCGGAAGGCGACGAGTTTTGCGTACTGCAAGAAGAATCTAACCGGCCAACGAGATGAGCATGGGCGACAGGCGGGCGGCTAGGTCCTGGTCGGTGTTCGCCAGTTCGGTCGCGAGCGCGGCGACGGCTGCGGCGAGGGCGCGCAGGAGTTCGGCGCGGTCGAGCGAGCCGACGAGGGTGGGCTCGAGTGTGGCCGTCACGGACTCGGGCAGCAGGTGCGCGCCCTTGGCGTAGGCCGTCGGGTGGCCGAGGCGCAGGCACGCCAGCGCGATCGTCTGGTCGCGCAGCGCGCCGATCCAGTGCGCGGCCTGCCAGAGCCGGCCCCGCTCGACGCAGATGCGGGCGTGCATGGCGTGATGCCAGGCCTGCCCGGCGAGAAAGTCCACCGCCGGCGCGATGTGCGCAGGCCGATCCGCGGCCCGGCCGAAAACGGTGCGCCAATGTGGACCGCGCGGGCCGAAGTCGGCCGACGGCATGAAACCGATATCTACCTCGAGCCAGCCGGTCCCTTGGGGGAGAAGGAAAACGCGATAGATTGCCGATCCGGCGGGCAGATCCCAATGATGTACGGCGGAGAACTCCCGCTGTATCAAAGAGGTCCAGCGATCGAGCGCGCCCTCGAGCGGACCCTCCACGCCGAGCACAAGGTCCACATCGGACCATCCGTCGTCGAGCCCATGCGCGTGCGAGCCGACCACCGCGGCGCCGGTGATCGCCGGGTCCGCCGCGGCGACTTCGAGAAGCCGCCGCCGGACCTGTTCCTGTCCCTTGATCGCGAACACCCGTGAATCCTATTGCCTCATGAAAGGGACGGTGTCCAAGCAGCTCGTATGCCTCGAGCGCCGACGACTGCACCAGCGATCCCGGCGGCGCGGCATCAGACCGCGGTTGGATGCGGCGATCGTCCCACGGTCTGACGTCGCCGTGCCCGGACGCACCTAACATGGGCATGTGTTTCGATGGCTGTTTTCGCTGCGCTGGACGGCGTTCGACGTGGCCCTCGCGGCGGGGCTCGTCGTGGCCACGGCCGGGCAGCTCGGCGGCGGGGACACGCCAGGTTGGGTGTGGTGGTTGTTCACCCCGCTCCTCGTGGCGGGCGTGCTGCTGCGGCGCTGGTGGCCGCTTCTCGCGGTGTGCGTCGCGACCGCCGGGTTCGTCGGGCAGCACGTGGAGTTAGGCCCGACCCCGCTGCCCATCGATCTCGCCGTGCCCCTGGCCTTCTACACGCTGGCCAGCGTGGAGCGGCCCAGGCGCGCTGTGGTGCTGGTCTCGCTCGCGCTGATCGGCGTGATCACCGCCCTTGGCGCCATGCACGTGCTGCTCAACACGCGCAGCGAGGTGGTGGAGGTGCGGGAAGAGATGCTGCCGGAGGAGGAGCAGGCGAAATTTCCGAAGCAGTTTGCTCACGTGGGCTGGCCCGCGGATGCCGAGGTTCCGCCGCCCAAGATAGACCCTCCACCGGATCCCGGCGACCTGCTGTCGGCGGCGCTCGGGCAGTGGGTGAGCGCGATGCTCGTGCTGGGCCTGGCCTTCGCGATCGGCGATGGCGTGCGCAGCCGCCGGGCACACCTGCGCACACTGGAGAAGCGGGCGGCCGATCTCGAGCGGGAGCAGCACCAGCGGGTCGCCTTGGCCATGGCGGCCGAGCGGGCGCGCATCACCCGGGAGCTGCACGACGTTGTGGCGCACGGGCTTTCGGTCATGGTCGTGCAGGCTCAGGGTGGGCGGGCCGCGCTGCGCCGGCACCCCGACAACACGGCCGACGCGCTGGACAACATCATCACCACCGGGCGCACATCGCTGGCCGAAATGCGCCGGTTGCTCACCCTCGTGCGGCGCAACCCGGCCGACGATCCCCAGCTCGTGCCGGTCCCCGGGGTGGCCGCGCTGCCGGAGCTGATCGATCGGGTGCGCGGGTCGGGCACGCCTGTCGCGTTCGCGGTCGAGGGCGAGCCGGTGCCGCTCACGATCGGCGTGGACCTGACCGCATATCGCGTGGTGCAGGAGGCTTTGACCAACACCATCGCGCATGCGGGCCAGGGGGCTTCGGCCACGGTTTTTCTGCGGTACGGGCCGGGCGAGCTCGTGATCGATGTGAGCGACGACGGTGCGTGCGGCGCGCCCCGGCCCAGCCCGCGTGAAGGCGAGGGCAACGGGCTGCGCGGCATCGCCGAGCGGGTGGGCCTGCTGCACGGGGAGTTCGCGGCCGGGCCTTCCCCGGCAGGCGGGTTCAAAGTCAGTGTGCGGCTGCCGTTGAAGGACCGTTGACGTGCCCATCCGCCTTGTGCTGGTGGACGATCAGGCATTGGTGCGCACCGGCTTTCGCATGATCCTGGACGAGACCGACGACATTGAGGTGGTGGGCGAGGCCGCCGACGGCGCGGTGGCGCTCGACGTGGTCAGCCGGGCCAAACCCGATGTGGTACTCATGGACGTGCGGATGCCCAAAGTGGACGGGATCGAGGCCACACGCCGCATCCGTGCGATGGCGGGCGCGCCGAAGGTCATCATCCTCACCACGTTTGACCTCGACGAATACGTGTTTTCCGGCCTGCGTGCCGGCGCGAGCGGATTCCTGCTCAAGGACACGCTGGCCGACGAGCTGATCGCGGCCGTGCGGGTGGTCTTCTCGGGCGAGGCGGTCGCCGGGCCCAGCGTCACACGCCGGCTCATCGAGCATTTTCTGATGTCCACGCCGCGGCCGTCGCTGAAAGAAAACCGTCTCGACGTGCTCACCGCGCGGGAGCGTGAGGTGCTCACGCTCATCGCGCAGGGCCTGGCCAACGGGCAGATCGCCGTGCGGTTAACGGTTTCTGAGGCGACCGTCAAGACGCACATCGGCCATATCTTGTCCAAACTGGACCTGCGCGACCGCGTCCACGCCGTCATCGTGGCTTACGAGTGCGGGCTGGTTTCACCATCATGAGAGCAGCCCGACCACGCTCGTGACGACCAGCACGCCTGCGAGCGCGATGTTGACGGCACGGGCGCGTCGAGGGTCGCGCAGGAAGGGCATGAGCAGCCGGCCGGCGAGCAGCCAGATCGCGTGGATCAGAGCCACCATGCAGGTCAAGACCGCTATTTTCAGTACCGCGTTGGCGATCGCCGCGCTCGCGAGCTGGGCACTGGCAAACACGGCCGAGATCGCTATCCAGGCCTTCGGGTTGACAAAGCCCAGAACAGCGCCGTCGACAAACGAACGGCGGCGG
>JBIOYB010000429.1:0-20165 GCA_044869915.1 Allorhizocola sp. | reverse complement strand
TGGCTGTTCGCGATCTGCCAGGACGAGGAGTACGCCAAGGTCTCGGGGCTGCCGGTCCGGCTGCTCAACATCCTGCTCGCGGTCATGGCGGCCGTGACCGTCACGGTCGCGATGCGCGCGGTCGGGTTGCTGCTGGTCAGCGCGCTCATGGTGGTCCCGGTCGCGGCGGCGCAGCAGCTGTCGCGCGGGTTCGCCGGCACGATGGCGCTGTCGATGCTGGGCGGAGTGATCTCCGGGGCGGCCGGGTTCTTCCTGTCGCTGCGCCTCGACACCGGCACGGGCGCGACCGTCGTACTCACCGCGATCGCTTTGTTTGTGCTGATAGTCCTGGTCAGCCCACTGTTGCGGGCTC
Organism: Allorhizocola sp.; assembly: GCA_044869915.1. GTDB lineage: Bacteria > Actinomycetota > Actinomycetes > Mycobacteriales > Micromonosporaceae > Allorhizocola. Next base: position 19,813 of record JBIOYB010000429.1, on the reverse strand, counting down.
GCAAGCGGGTCAACAATGGTTCAGAAGGGTCGCCACCGGAGTGGGTACTGGAGGCCTGACAAGTTACCGTGAGTCTCGTGACCGATTCCGACGCGTATCAACGCGCTAGCGATCTCTTGCGGGCATTGGCAGCAACGGTTCGGGTTGCCATCGTCACGGAGCTTTCCCTCCATGGTGAGCGATATGTGCACGAGCTCGTGGAGGCCTTAGACGTGCCGCAGCCGCTGGTGTCGCAGCACCTGCGGGTGCTGCGGGGTTCGGCGGTGGTGCGAGCCGAGCGGCGTGGGCGGGAGATCGCCTATTCGCTGGTCGACGAGCACATCGCGCACATCGTGCGGGACGCGGTCGCCCACGCCGGGGAGCGGCGCGCCTAGAAAAGCTTGCCGAAAAACTGTTTGATGTCGGCGATCAGCAGGTCGGGCGCGTCGTGCGCTGCCCAGTGGCTGCCTCGGTCGTACTCGTTCCAGGACACGATGTTGGTGTGGTCGCGCTCGGCGAACCGGCGCAGCGGCCGGAAGTCGAAGGCGAAGCTCGCCAGGCCGATCGGGACCGTCGTCGGCCCGGTCGGCTGCGGGACATGCTTGTTTTCGTAGTAGAAGCGTGCCGACGATGCCGACGTGTTGGTGAACCAGTAGATCGACACATTGGTCAGGATCTCGTCGGGCGTCAGCGCGTTGCCCAGCAGCTGGCCGCTCCAGGCCAGCTGGCCGGCCGGCGAGTCGGCCAGCGCGTGCGCGATCGTCTGCGGCTGCTCCTGTTGCAGCTTGTCGTGCACGGCATGGTCCACAAACGACTGAAGAAACTGAAGATATTGGAACTCCTCCGGGGTGAGGCCCTCGAATTCCGCTGGATCTCCGGTCGGGAAGGAGAAGATTTGGTTGACGTGTACGCCGATGACGCCAGCCGGATCGACGAGCCCCTGCAACGGGGCCACGATCGCGCCCGCGTCGTTGCCGTGCGCGCCGTAGCGCTCGTATCCGAGCCGCCGCATCAGCTGCGCCCACGCCTTCGCGGTCCGCTGCGCGTCCCACCCCCTGCTCCCGCGTCGGCCCGGAGAACGCGAACCCGGGCAGCGACGGGATCACGAGGTGGAAGGAGTCGGTCAGCCCGTCGACCAGCCCGGTGTATTCGGCGAAGGTGTTGGGCCACCCATGCGTGAGGATCAGCGGGATCGCCTGGGGGTTCGCCGAGCGCACGTGCACGAAATGGATGTTCTGCCCGTCGATCTCGGTGGTGTGGTGCGGGTGGGTGTTGAGCCGGGCCTCCTGCGCGCGCCAGTCGAACCCGTCGCGCCAATACTCGAGCAGCCCTCGCACATAATCGCCGGGCACGCCGTACTCCCATCCGGGCGGCACCGGCCCGGTCTGCTGCCCGCTCCCCCGCTGCGCGGCGGGCAGCTCTTCGGCCCAGCGCGTGCGCCGCAGCCGCTCGCCCAGGTCGTCCAGCTGCTCCTGCGGGATGTTAATCCGGAATGGCCTGATTTGATCGTCCATGCCGTCCTGCCTACCACAGGCGTTCGCCGATGACCTAGTGTGCCGAGGGTGCACGCGTTCGCATCTCGATATCGTGTCCTGTGGGGCGCGCTGGCCATCCTCGCCGGCGCGGCGCTGAGCCTCATGCGCAGCCGCAGGCCCGGCGCACTCAACACGGTGTGGATCGAGGACGCGCAAAACTTCCTCAACGACGCGCTCATCGACACGTTCCGGCACAACCTGTTCAAGTCGCTCAACGGCTACTATCACGCCGGGCCGCGCGCCCTGGCCGAGCTCGTGTCGCTGTTCCCGGTCTCGTGGGAGGCCGCCCTGCTGGCCACGACCGCCGCCCTCATCACGGCCGGGTTCGGCGCGCTCGCGTATGTCGCGAGTGGACAGTTCTTCGACCGGTGGTGGCTGCGGCTGTTCGTGGCGGCACCGGTCGTCCTGCTCCCGCTGGCCCGCGCGCAGGCCGACAATGACGTGGCGACGCTGCAGTTCCCGGGGTTGTATGCACTGTTTTGGCTCCTGCTCTGGAAGCCCGCCTCGCGCGCCGGACAGTTCACGGCGGTCGCGGCCACCGCGTTCATCGCACTGTCGAGCATCATCCCGATCGTGCTGGCGCCGCTGGCGATCTGGCGGATCTGGAAGCTGCGCGACTGGTCTGTGCCGGTGGCCTACTTCGGCGGGCTGAGCTTCCACCTGGTGGGCCTGGCGCTGGGCAAGGCGACCCGCTCCAACGTGTGCTGCCCGCGCTACGACCCGCTGTGGGTGGCGCAGGAGTATGTGACCACGGCCGTGCCGCGGGCGCTGTTCGGCGAGCGGTGGACGGGCGGGCCGGGTGTCGACGCGGCCGGGCTGGCCGTGCCCGCGCCCGTGGCCTGGCCGCTGATCGTCGCGGCCTGGGTGGTCGTGCTGGGCGCGATCGCTTGCGCCGTAAGCGGTCTGACGCGTCCACATTGGGCGCTGGCGGGGGTGGCGTTCGCCTACAGCGCGCTGTTCTTCGCGAGCATCGCCAACATGGGCATCGTGCAGCCGCGCTACATGGTCGCGCCCGCGCTGCTGCTCTATGTCGCGCTGGCCGCGCTGCTGCGCCCCCAGCGCGGCGGCCGCGCGGTCGGCAGGCCGGAGCCGGCGCCCACCGGCGCGGGCGGGTCGACCGCGACACACCCGGCCACCGCTTGGCGCGGCGCGCGGTCTTCCCACGCGTGGCCCGCGCTGGCCGTGATCGCGGTGCTGGCCGTGGCGGTCGTGGCCAACTATCGCGTGGACAACGGGCGCACATACACCAAGCCGTGGGACGCCATCGTGCGCGACGCCCGTGCCGCGTGCGCCGCCGACCCGGCACGCCCCTCCTACGTCGAGCCCGGCAAGGACACGACCTGGTGGCGGATCACGATCCCGTGCGACCGGGTCAGCTGAACGTCAGGTCGACCGGTAACTCTTGCGCGTCGGCCCCGGCCGTGGCCCCCTGCGGCACTCGCCCGCGCAGGCACGCTCGAAGGACTCCTCCCACGAGAGGCGTCGGGGTGGGCTGTCGGGCCGCCGGCGGGCCAGGGCGGTCCGTGAAAACGCCGACGCGCCCGGGGAGCTTTACACCGCGGGATAACGTTTCGATAACCGCGCCGATTGGGCAAAGTGATGCCCATGAAGGTGTACGCGGAGCGGCCGTGGCGCTTGACCCGGCAGATCGTCGCTGACCTGGCGCTTGCCGGGTGGAGTCTATTGTGGATCTGGGCCGCCTTCGGCCTGTATCACTTCGTGCAGAAGCTTGCCGTGCCCGGGCAGAAGCTCGAGAGCGCCGGCGACAAGCTGGCCGGCAACCTCAGTGACGCCGAGAGCCGGGCGGCGGCCGTGCCGCTGATCGGGCGTTCGGTGGCGGCGCCGTTCGGCAGTGCGGCCGAGGCGGCCCGCGGCATCGCCGACGCCGGCCGCACGCAGCAGGAGGCGGTGGGGGATCTGGCGACCGTGCTGGCGTGGTTCACCGGCGCCGTGCCGATCCTGATCGCGCTCGCACTTTGGTTCCCCTTCCGCGCGGTGTGGATCCGGGCGGCGTCGGCCGCGGCACGGGTGCGCAAGCGCCCCGGCGGGTCGGAGCTGCTGGCGCTGCGGGCGCTGGCCAACGCTCCGCTCAAGCGACTGTCCGACTTGCAGAGGAATCTGGACGAGGACGTGGTGGCGGGCTGGCGCACCGGTGAACAGTCGTGCATCGACGCGCTCGCCCGCCTGGAGTTGCGGCGCCTCGGGCTGAAACCGAGGCTGCCCGTCACCTGAGTTTGCGATGGAGGTTGGGCTCGGTCGACGGGCCGGGCTCCCAGTGCGTGACCCACTCTCCCTGGGTGGGCGGCGGCACGATGCCCTGCTCGGCGAAGGCATACTTCCCGGCCAGGACGTTCTTCGCCACTGCCACATCGTGGGCGTCGGTGTTGTTCCACAGGGCGTGCTCGAGGATGACGACGCGCTGGCGTGCCTGGCGGCAGAACAGGTCGGCGAGCTCGATCTCCTCGGCGCGCCCGCTGTGCCGCGCCCGCGAGCACACGGCCGCGATGGCGAACAGCTCGGCGCCGATGTCGACGATCCGCGCCAGGAACGCCTGCCGGTGCTCGAGGCGCCCCTGCCACCGGGCCATGCCCTTGAAGGTGTGCCGGGCCAGGCGGCGCGCGGCCCGCTCCGCATAGCGCAGATGACGGGCCAGTGCGCCGTAGCGACCGTACCCCCCGAAGAGTCCAGGACCGACGAAAAGCGTTGGCAGCCAACGGGCATAGAAGCCTGTCGCCTTGAGCAGGGCTTTGGCCTTGGCCCCCATGGAAGCGCGAGGGTTGATAATGTCACCGGCCACCGACAGATGTTGGTCGACCGCCTCACGCGCGATGAACAAGTGCATGATCTCGGTCGAGCCCTCGAAGATCCGGTTGATCCGCAGATCGCGCAGGATCTGTTCGACGCCAAGGGGTTTCTCGCCGCGGGCGGCCAGCGACTCGGCGGTCTCGTAGCCGCGCCCGCCGCGCACTTGGATCAGCTCGTCGGCGACCGTCCACGCCATCTCCGACCCAAACAGCTTGACCAGCGCGGCCTCGATCCGGAAGTCGTTGCGCGCGTCGTCGGCGAGCAGGCAGCACAGCTCGAGCATGGACTCGATGCCGTATGTCGTGGCCGCGATGAACGCGAGCTTGGTGGCCACGGCCTCGTGCTGGCCGACCGCGCGTCCCCATTGGACCCGCTCGACACTCCAGCCGCGCCCGACGTTGAGGCACCACTTCGTCGCCGCCACGCACATCGCGGGCAGCGACAGCCGGCCCGTGTTGAGCGTGGTGAGCGCGATCTTGAGGCCCTGGCCCTCCCCGCCGATGATGTTTTCGGCCGGCACGAACACGTCGTGGAAGCGGGTCACGCTGTTTTCCAGGCCGCGCAGGCCCAGGAAGGCGTTGCGCCGCTCGACGGTCACGCCCTCGGCCTCGCCCTCGACCACGAACGCGGTGATGCCGCCGCGGTGTCCCTCGCTCTTGGGCACCTGCGCCATGACCACGAGCAGCGTGGCGACGGAACCGTTTGTCGCCCAAAGCTTTACACCATTTAGTTGGTACCCGCCCTCGACCGGCACGGCCGTGCTTGACAGGCGAGCGGGGTCGGACCCGACGTCGGGCTCGGTGAGCAGGAAGGCCGACACCTCACCGGCCGCCAGGCGGGGCAGGAACTTCTGCTTCTGCTCGTCGGTGCCGAAGACCTTGAGCGGCTGTGGCACGCCGATCGACTGATGGGCGGACAGCAGCGCGCCGATGGTCGGGCTCGCCGAACCGACGAGGGTCAGCGCCCGGCAGTAGTCCAGATTGGACAGCCCGAGGCCGCCGTATTTCTTGTCGATTTTCATGCCGAAGCAGCCGAGCTCGGCCAGGCCCTGGAACACCTCGTCGGGGATCCGGGCGTCGCGCTCGATCTGCAGTCCGTCGATGTGATTTGCCGCGTATTGGCCCAGCTGCTCCAGGAACCGCTGCGCGTCCTCCCCCGACTTGGCCTGCGGCCAGGGATCGATCAGATCCATCCGGAGCCTGCCAAGGAACAGTTGCTTGCCAAAGCTCGGCTTGCGCCACTCGGTCTCCCGCGCCGCCTCTGCCACGCTGCGGGCTTGCTCGGCGGTGACCTCTGCTCGCTGCGTCGTGGTCATACACACACGCTAGCGCGATAGGTTACCCAGTGGTAGTAATCACTCGTATTGGTTTCGCGGTGGGTCGATCTGCTTCCACTCGAGCACCTCGATGAACGGAATCTCGTTGTTGCTCACCGGATCTTTGGCGGTCGCGGCCGTGTAGACGCCGACGACCTCGACCCACTGGTTTTCGCCCAGCCCTTCCGGCGGCCTGCCGGACATGCCGATCTTGATGGCACGGGCGTCGGCCGCGCAGCACGACAGCATCATGCGCGTGAGCACCGGCTTGCCGTCGGGGCCCTGGGACAGGAACCCGGAGATCTGCACCTTGCGATCCTGGCCGGCGCCGTCCTTCATGGACACGCCCTTGTCGAAGATCGCGCGGGTGGCGTAGTCGAGCACGCTGATCTGCGCCGGATCGCCCGCGGGCAGCGGCGGATAGTCGACGTCCTGCAGCTTGGCCGAACCGCTCTGCCCGGCCGCGAACGCGCCCAGCGCGGGCGGCGCGACCAGCAGCAGGCCCAGCACGGGCGCGATCAGCATCCAGCCCACCCTCGGCTCATGGTGGTGCCCGTGCTCGTCGTGCTCCTCGTGCTCCTCGTGCCTCTCTTTTTTGAGATCGTGATAGATGGTCATCACCGCCGCGATGACGAGCAGCGCGCCGGCCGCGATCAGGAAGGGCTGCAACGACTCCTTGACGTAGCGCAGGTACATGTCGGAGAGGCTGGCCTTGAGCACGGCCCCGCCCAACAGCAGCAGCACGACGCCTTGCGCTTGACGGTTCATGAGAACACCAACCATCCGGTGAGAGCGGCGATGGCGGTCGCGACGACGAGGGTGGTCGGCGCGAACCGGAACGCGAAGCGGCGACCGAACACGCCCGCCTGCATGGAGATGAGCTTCAGGTCGACCATCGGCCCGACCACGAGGAAGGCCAGACGCGAGGTGAGGGAGAACTGAGACAGCGACGCGGCGACGAAGGCGTCGGCTTCAGAGCATATGGACAGGAGTACGGCGAGGATCGCCAGCGCTATCACGGATAGCCACGGGTTGTCGGCGAGCGTCTGCAACCACCGGGCCGGCACGATCACGTTGATCGTGGCCGCGGCCATCGCGCCGAGCACCAGGAAGCCGCCCGCGTGCACGACGTCGTGGCGCAGCGCGCCGAAGAACGCCCGCGACTTGGACATGCCCTCCAGCTCGGGCCGGTGCGGCAGCTTGATCCACTCGGCCTTGCCCAGGCGCAGCCACAGCCAGCCCATGATCATGGCCACGATGAGGCTCGCGACCCCGCGCCCGACGACCATCTCCGGATTTTTGGGGAACGCGACCGCCGTGGCCGTGAGCACGATCGGGTTGATCGCCGGCGCGGCCAGCAGGAAGGCGAGCGCCGCCGCCGGCGTGACACCGCGCCGGATGAGCGAGCCCGCGATCGGCACCGACCCGCACTCGCAGCCGGGCAGGATCACCCCCGCGCAGCTGGCCACGGGCACGGCCAGCACCGGGTGCTTGGGCAGCGCCTTGGCCCAGAACGACCGTGGGACGTAGACCGCGATCACCGCAGAAAGCGCCACACCGAACACCAGGAACGGCATCGCCTGAACCATCACCGACACGAAGACCGTCGTCCATGTCTGGAGCAGCGGGAATTCGACGATCTTCGCTGCGATCGGCCCGCGGAACACCACGAGGACTATCAGCAACAGGGCCAGGACCTCGACAGAGCCGACCCGGCGGTCCCGTTTTGGCTCGGGGGGTGTATTTGGCGCGATATCGGGGCGCTCGGTGACCGTCACGCCGATAGGTTAGCTGGTCGCGAAGGTATAGTCTCTACTCCACGGCCAAGGACCTCACCCGGCGAACTGCCCACACAGCAGATTCGCCAAGCGAGAGCTCCAAGGCCGACGACAGGGGAGCGTCGCAAGACGCTGAGAGTGCATGTTGTGCAGACCCTCGGACCTGAACTGGGTAATGCCAGCGTAGGGAGTCAGGAGTTAATGGTATGAACAGATTCGCGTGGCGCACCGTCGACATCGTCGTCGCCTCCGTGATCGCGGTCGCCTTCGGCGTCATCTTCTGGGCGTGGGGTCTGCTGTGGACCGCCGTCGACCCGCTGTTCCGGTTCTACCCGCCCGCGCAGGGCCTGCTCTACGGCGTGTGGCTGGTGCCGGCCGTGCTCGGCGCCTGGATCATCCGCAAGCCCGGTGCGGCCATCTACTGCGAATGGCTGGCCGCCATCGTGTCCGTGGCGCTGGGCAACGTGTGGGGCGGCAGCATCATCTGGCAGGGGCTCGTGCAGGGCATCGGCGCCGAGCTGGTGTTCCTCGTGTTCCTCTATCGCGTGTGGACGGTGCCGGTGGCCGCGCTCGCCGCGGCGGCCAGCGGGATCGGCGCGGCCGCGTGGGATCAGGTGGTGTGGTACAGCACGTATGACTGGGCCTCGTTCCGGCTCCCGATGATCGTGACCACGGTGGTGAGCACGATCGTGATCGCCGGGCTGGGCACGCCGCTGCTGAGCCGCGCGCTGGCCGCGACCGGTGTGCTGGATCGCTTCCCGGCCGGGCGCAGCCGCGCGCTCGTCTAGGGTCTCAGTCCATCTCGTCGAGGTGGCGCTCGAGCGCGTCGAGCCGCTTGTCCCACAGCTCGCGGTAGGGTGCCAGCCACGCATCGATCTCGGCCAGCGGTTCGGCGCGCAGCCGATACCACCTGCGCTGGGCGTCGATGCGTGTCTCGACGAGCCCGCAGTCGCGCAATGTCTTGAGGTGCTTGGAAACCGTGGGCTGGGAAAGGCGTAGGAGGTCGACAAGCTCGCCGACCGGGCGCTCGCGCCGGCGCAACAGGTCGAGGATGGCCCGCCGGTGCGGCTCGGCGATGACCTCAAACGTGCTCAAGGCGGGCCCCCAGCGCTGTATTCTGCATAAGGCATATTACCACAGGGGCATACAGGCACGATGATTGCGGCGAAGGGGTACGGGTGGCGCCACGCCGGACGGAAAGCCTGGGCGGTGCGCGGGGTGGACCTGCGCATCGAGCGCGGCGAACGGGTGCTGCTGCTCGGGCCGTCGGGCGCGGGCAAGTCGACGCTGCTGCAGGCCATGGCGGGCCTACTGCCCTCCGACTCGGGCGGATCGGAGGGCTCGATCACCGTCGATGGGCGGGTGGGCATCGTGTTCCAGGATCCGCAGTCGCAGCTGGTGATGTCGCGCGCCGGCGACGAGGTCGCGTTCGGGCTGGAAAACCTGGGCTGGCCCATTGACCGGCTGTGGGCGCGGGTCGACGAGGTGCTCGCGCAGGTCGGGTTCGCCTATGGGCGGGAGCGGGAGACGGCCGCGCTGTCGGGCGGCGAGCAGCAGCGGCTGGTGATCGCGGGCGCGCTCGCGTCGCGGCCCGACGTGCTGCTGCTCGACGAGCCGACGGCCAACCTCGACCCGGCGGGCGCGGCCATCGTGCGGGCGGCGCTGGAGTCGGTCGAGACGATGGTGCTCATCGAGCATCGGCTCGCCGAGATACTCCCGTTGATTACTCGTGTGGTGGTGCTTGCGCGCGACGGCATCGTGGACGGACCGCCGTCGCTTTTGGACGGTCCGCTGGGCGATGAGCTTGCGGCGGACGGGGTTTGGGTGCCGGGGCGGCCACTTCCGCCGATGCACGCCTCGCAAGAGCCAGGCGACCGTCTGGTGTGGACCGAAGGGCTTGAGTGCCGCGAGGGCGAGGTGGTCGCGCTCACCGGCCCCAACGGTTCCGGCAAGACGACTCTCGCACTGGCGCTCGGCGGGCTTACCGCGCCTCGGACAGGACGCGTGTTGACGCCTTTCGGTGAACCGATGCGTTTCAAGCCAAAGGAGCTGGCAGCCCGGATCGGTTCGGTGTTCCAGAATCCGGAGCACCAGTTCGTGGCCGCGACCGTCCGGCAGGAGCTCTCGCTGGGCGGGGTCTCACCGGCCCGCGTCGACGAGCTGTTACAGCGCCTGCACCTGGAGCGGCTGGCCGGGGCCAACCCGTTCACCCTGTCGGGCGGCGAGGCGCGCAGGCTCAGCGTGGCAACGGCTCTGGCGCGGGCACCGCGCCTGCTGATCCTCGACGAGCCCACGTTCGGCCAGGACCGTCGCACGTGGACGGAGCTCGTCGCCCTGCTGGCCGCGCTGCGCGACGCCGGCCACGGGATCCTCGCCGCGACACACGACCCCGATGTGGTGGCCTGCCTGGCGGATCGGGAGGTGGCGCTGTGAAACACCGGGCTCCCGTGGCCAAACTCGCGGCGGCGCTCATCTTGCCGATCATGCTGCTGTTCAGCCTCGACCCGCTCGTGCCCGCCGTGGCCCTGATGGTCGAACTGGCCTGCGTGCCGCTGTTCGGCCTGAGCTACGGCGCGCTGTGGAAAAGGGCCGCGCCGCTGTGGCTGTCGGCGGTCGCGATGCTTGTCACATATACAATTTTCGGGACCGCGCGGGGCGGGCAGGAGCTGTGGTCACTCGGCCCGCTCGCCGTCACCACCGAGACGCTCGCGACGGGCGGGGCGTTGGCGCTGCGCCTGCTGGCCATCGCGCTGCCGGCGGTGGTCGTGTTCGCCACCACCGACCCGACCGACCTGGCCGACTCGCTCATCCAGCACGCGCGGGTTTCACCCCGGTTCGCGATCGGTGCGCTGGCCGCGTTCCGCCTCGTGGGCATGCTGCGCGCCGACTGGGCAATGATCACGATGGCGCGCCGGGCCCGTGGCGTGCGCGCCGGCTTCGCCCGCAACGCCTTCGTCCTGCTCGTCGGCGCGATCCGGCGTGGCGTGCGGCTGTCGATCGCCATGGACGCCCGCGGGTTCGACTCCCGCGCACCGCGCACCGTCGCCCGCCCGCAACCGTTCACCCCGGCCGACGCCCTGCTCATCGCGGGCGCGATAGCCGTTGGCGCGCTTGCCCTCTGGCTGGGCGTCGCGCTGTAGCGGGCGGGCTACCCCACAAGACGATCACGTCGGGCAGAATGCTTGGCGTGCTGGACGGTTTGGAAGACATCGAGTGGGCGGCGCTGACCCACGCATACGGGACGGCCGAGGATGTCCCCGGCCTCATCCGAGACCTGCGGTCGTCGAACGCCGAGGTGCGCGGTGAGGCGTTCTATGAGCTGTACGGGAACATCTTCCACCAGGGCACCCGATACGAGGCCAGCGCATATGCCGTGCCTTTCCTGCTGGAGCTGCTGGCCGATCCGGTGACGCCCGACCGTGATCAGATCATCGGCCTGCTCGCCTGCCTGGCCATTGGGGACGGGTACAGCTTCGTCACCACCGGCTTTCCGGTCGAGGACATGCGCGCCTTGGTTGCCCGGATATCCGAGCCGGACAGGCAGCGTTGGCGGCAACAGCTGAAGGACTGGCACGCGAGCTCGGGTGACAGCGGCCGTCCTCGGCAGCCGTTTCCGCTGTCCGGCGCCGAAGGTCGCGCGCTGGATGTGTGCGATGAGATGAGGACCTACGACGCCGTCGGCGATGGCGTCGAACTGCTTGTCGGGCTGCTTGACGACGCCGAGGCCGAGGTGGCGGGACAGGCCGTCTACGCGCTGGCCTGGTTCCCGGAGCAGGCTTCGGCTATCGTGCCCGCGCTGATGAGGCTCGCCACCGACAACCAGGCGCCGACCGCGCTCGCCTCGGCCGCGCTGGTGGCGCTGGGACTCGTTGCCCCGCGCGGCGACCGGACCTTCGACGGACTGTTGCAGACCCGGCTCGGCGGCGGGGACCCGGATCTGAGGTGGGCGGCCGCGGTCGCCTGGGCCCACCTCGCGGGCAGCGCACTGCCCGAGGCCGCCGTGGCGGAGCTGCGCACCTGGGCGGCGGACTACGGCGATGGCTCGCCACGGACCATCTGGGAAGTCAGCCAACCGGATCTCGCGCTGAGGATGCTCGACCACGTCGCGGCCCGCGTCGCCGGCCAGATCCGGGCCAGGCTGGTGGACCTGGAGCTGGCGAAGCCGCCAAAATCCAACTGGCACAACCACTTCAACGTCGTGCTGGACCGCGCGTTCCCCTCGATGGACCAGGACCACGGCCTGCCGTTCGAGGAGTTGACCCCCGCCCAGCAAGCCGTGGTCCTGTGGTTGGCCGGACGTCCGGAGGTCTTCGGCTCCTCGGGGCCCGATGGCCCGCTCAGGCAGCACGGCCTGCCCACGACCGCCGAGGCGCTGCGCGGCTACGCGGGGCTTGAGCTGAGCGCCTAGCCCCGGACGGCGTCGGTCAGCAGCTCGAAGACCCGCGGGTTGTCGAAGTAGGCGCTGTGCGCACGCGGGAACGGCGCCCGGTTGTCCACCTCGTGGTCGGCCACCACCCGCTCGCCGAAGACGGGCGCCGCGGCGAACGAAAACAGATCGCGCGGATCGTAGATGTTGACCCACGGCCGCGGGACGGTCTCCGGCAGCGGCGCCTCAAACGGCAGCCCCGGCAAGGCATCCAGCTCATAGAGGTAGGCGGCTTGAGAGCCGACGGTCACCAGGGCCACCGCGTTGGGCGCCCGACCGCCGCACAGCGCGCCGAGGCAGATCACCGCGCCGAGGCCGTGCGCGACCAGCACCACCGGACCGTCCACTTTGGCCAGATCGCGCAGCACGCACTCGCGCATCTCCGCTCCGCGAGCCAGATAGGTGAGGATGTCGCCGGCCAGCGGGCTCACGGCGCGGGTCAGCAACCGGCGCCGGCGCTCCAGGGCACGTGTGGCGCCGAGCTCCAGCGCGATCCTGCCGCCCGTGCGCGCCATGTCGCCGAGCCGGCCGCGCGCGCGGTCGCCCAACCGCTCCTCGATGAGGCGCACCAGCAGATCCCGGGTGTCGCCGTGCACGGGCGCCAGGCACTCGTCGGCGTCGTCCACCTTGGACAGGGTCATCGCGACGAACGCGCGGGCCAGCGCCGACCGCAACTGCGGATCGCCGGGGCGGCGCGCCATCGCGCGCCGGGCCGGCTCCGACGCCATCACCTCCTCGATCGCGTCGGCGAACCCGACACACAGGCCCGCCCGGTCGAGCACGGCCCGCACGGCGGGATCGGCGGGCAGACGGGAGATGGCCGCGCGGCCGGTGCTCGCGGACGCCGTCGCCTCGCCGCCGGGCGACGCGGACGCGGCCAGCAGCCCGAGCTCGAACAGCGGGTCCAGCTCGAGCAGCGCCCACAGCTCGACCTCGTCTCCCATCGGCCCGCCCGCGGGCAGGCCGGACGGGATCGACGCGCCCTCATGCCGCAGCCTGGCCCCGGCGGTCTCGCCCCACGCGCACACCCGCACGGCGACGTCCACCGGTTGTTGGGAAAGGCCGCTCTCGAGCTGCGCCACGATCCGGTCCACGCCGGCCTGACGCGCGCCGGTGCCATGGACAAACAGGACAGTCGTCGTCACATTTACTATTATCGCTATCCTGTGGGCGCCACCGGGTTGGGGATCGCCCCGCCGAAGCGGCGGTCCCGCTGGGCATACAGCTCGCACGCATACCACAGGTGGCGGCGGTCGAAGTCGGGCCAGAGCGTGTCCAGGTAGATGTGCTCGGCATAGGCCGACTGCCACAGCAGGAAGTTGCTCGTCCGCTGCTCCCCCGACGGGCGCAGGAAGAGGTCCACGTCCGGGACTTCAGGGTGGTAAAGGTACCGGCTGAAAAGCTTCTCGGTTATCTTCTCGGGCCTGATCCGCCCCGCGGCGACATCGCGCCCGATGGCCGCGGCCGCATCCGCGATCTCGGCCTGGCCACCATAGTTGACGCAGAATTGCAGCGTGAGTTTGGAGTTGTGACGGCTCATCGCCTCGGCCGTCTCGAGTTCGTCGATGACGCTCTTCCACAGGCGGCCCCGCCGGCCCGACCAGAGCACCCGCACCCCGAGCTCGACGAGCTGGTCGCGGCGGCGCCGGATCACGTCACGGTTGAAGCCCATGAGGAAGCGCACCTCCTCGGGCGAACGCTTCCAGTTTTCGGTCGAAAAGGCATATGCCGACAGGAACGGCACACCGATCTCGAGCGCTCCCTCGATCGTGTCGAACAGCGAGAACTCGCCGCGCTTGTGCCCCTCGGTGCGGGGCAGGCCACGCTCCTTGGCCCACCTGCCGTTGCCGTCCATGACGATGGCGATGTGGTTGGGCAGGACCGGCAGCTTCGGCGCCTTCGCGCCGGACGGATGCGGGCTGGGCTCTCTCATGTGCTTGGACTCTCTCCCGGCTCTCCCGTTAGGCCAACCAGCGGCTCCTCACGGCCCGTTGATCAGCCGGCGGGCGTTTCCCTGCGATCGACTAACGGCAGAGAGCGTAACCCGCGTTCGAGATGCCACTGCAAATGTGCCGCAACAAAACCGCTGGATTCACCCCGGACCCTCACATCTGACGCGTCGGCCGCCGCCCAGTCGCCCTCGAGCAGGGCGCACATGAGATCGAGCGAACCCTGGCTCGGGTGGGCCGCGCCGGGCGGGCGGCAATTGGGGCACACGACCCCGCCCGCAGCGATCGAGAAGGCCCGATGCGGCCCGGCGGTGGCGCAGACCGCGCAGTCGCGCAGGGCCGGCGCCCAGCCGGCGTGGGCCATGGCCCGCAGGAGATAGGCGTCGAGCACGAGCGTGGTCGCCCGCTCGCGCCCGGCGAGCGCGCGCAGCGCGCCCACGGTCAGCAGGTAGAGCCGCAGCGCCGGCTCCCGCTCGACGGGCGTGAGGCGCTCGGCGGTCTCGGCGATCGCGTTGGCGGCCGTGTAGCGCGGATAGTCGTCCAGGAAGTGCCGGCCGAACAGGTCCTTGCCCTCCACCTGGACCACGGAGTCCAAGGTCGACCCCTCGCTGCACTGCACGTCGACCAGCCCAAACGGCTCGAGCCGGCCACCGAAGCGGGAGGTGGTCTTGCGCACACCCTTGGCCACGGCACGGACCCGGCCGTGGAGGCGGGTCAGCAGGGTGATGATCCGGTCCGCCTCGCCCAGCCGTTGCACCCGCAACACGAGGGCATCGTCGCGGTAGAGGGGTCTGCGCACGGCTAGAAGCCTAGTTTGCGCAACTGTCTCGGGTCACGCTGCCAGTCCTTGGCCACCCGCACGTGCAGATCCAGGTAGATCTTCGTGCCGAGCAGCTCCTCGATCTGCACCCGTGCCCGGCTGCCGACCTCCTTGAGGCGGGCCGCGCGCGCCCCGATCACAATGGCTTTTTGAGAAGGCCGCTCGACATAGATGTCCGCGTAGACCTTCGTCAGACCGGGCGAGGGGATGATTTCTTCTACGAGTACGGCTATGGAGTGCGGCAGCTCGTCACGCACCCCTTCCAGGGCCGATTCGCGGATCATCTCCGCGATCAGCACATGCTCCGGCTCGTCCGTGAGCATGCTGTCCGGGTAAAGCTGGGGAGACTCGGGCAGGTGGCCGAACATCACCTCGGTCAGCACGTCGAGTTGATCGCCGTTGACCGCGCTCACCGGCACGATGTCGGCGAAGTCGCCCAGCCGGCTGACGGCCATCAGCTGCTCGGTGAGCTCATTTTTGCCCACGAGGTCGGTCTTGGTCACGACAGCGACCAGCCTGGCCTTCAGCGCGGCGATCTCGGAGGCGATGAACGTGTCGCCCTTGCCGACCGGCTCATCCGCGGGGATGCACAGCCCGATCACGTCGACCTCGCTCCACGTGCTGCGGACCAGGTCGTTGAGCCGCTCGCCCAGCAGCGTGCGCGGGCGATGCAGGCCGGGCGTGTCCACGAGCACCAGCTGGGCGTCGGGACGGTGCAGCACGCCGCGGATGATGTGCCTGGTGGTCTGGGGCTTGCTGGACGTGATCGCGATCTTCTGACCGACGAGCGCGTTGATCAGGGTCGACTTGCCGGCGTTAGGACGGCCAACGAAACAGGCAAAACCGGCGCGATACATCCTCGCAGGCTATCGTCAGGCTCGGTCTATGCCTTGCCCTGCCGTGCCTTCTTCGCCACGCGGCGCGCCTGCCGCGGCGTCAGCTCCTTGCGCCCGGTCTGCGCCTTATAGGCGGCAACCCGCTGCTCGTTGGCGAGATATCCGATCTTCTTGTCCGTTGCCATGGCAGGAAGGTTAGCACCGCCGCCCACCCTGACCCTCACGAGCCCTGTGCGGATCTTTGCGACACGGGGTGCAACCGATTGGCGGCGACAAGCGCCTGTGGTGTGTGACGGTGACCTTACCTGCTGAGGCGCAGGAGGACGCGATCTTCGGGCGGTCTACGCCGCCCATTTCACCAACCTTGTGCGGCTTGCCAACGTCACGACCGGCGGCCTGTCCGCCGGCGCCGACCGCAACGCCTTGCGCCGCATCGATCTGCCCGGCAGCCCGACGGGCGGTGAGGTCGGGGTGCGCCTGACCTCTGACGGCACCAAGGTGATCGCCGGGGACCCGCGCGGCATCATTACGGTGATCGATCTTCAGACCGGTGCACGCCGGCCCTACCCGGTGGCGCAAGACATCGAGACGACGCCGCTGGCTGTGTCGCCCGATGGCCGCCAGGTCGCCTTCGTCTCCGGCTCCGCGCACGGGCAGGGGGCACCCTCCTCGTGCTCGACCTGGCAACCGGCTTGACCTCGGCACCGCTTGGCCGCGACGTCTCGCGGGCGGCATTCTCGCCGGACGGCACGCGACTGGCGGTAGAGAGCTACAAAATGATCCGCGTGATCCGGCTCGATGGGACGCTCCTGCGCGAGATACCCATTGCGGCGGAGACACGGCTGGCCGGCGCGCAGGCATGGTCGCCGGACGGCACGCTGCTCGTCACGATCCATTTCGGGCGGAGGTACGTCTTCCTCGACGCCGCGAGCGGCCAGGAATCATCCGTCACGCTCCCCCCGACCTGCGGCCCGAATGTCAGGGCGACGCGGTGCTCGGCTGGCGCTCCCCGACGACCGTGCTCCTCAGCGACGGAGACGTGGATGGCACCACTTCGAATCTCATCGTCGAGGTGAACCTGCTCGACGGGCAGCGACGGGAGCTGAGCCGGTTCGACGTCGGCGCCCGCGACGACCTCGCCGTCTGCGACGTGCAATTGGCCACGGCTCTCGTGCCCGGGTTGACCGTACGGCCCGCGACGAACCCGGACCGCGGCTCGTGGCCGGCATGGGCACGGATCACGGCCGCCACAGCCGGCGTGCTCGTACTGTTTGCGTTGGCACTGTGGGGATTCCGGCGGCGCCGTCGCGGCCGTGTCCCGTCGGCGGAGCCGGTCGCGTAACACAAGCCGTGTCGTCAGTCGGCCGCCGCGGCCGCGCAGTGGGCGTCGAGGTCGACTACCCGCTGAGCTCTCTAAGCAGACCGTGATATCATGGGATATCACTCATGGAGGTGGTGACCGTGGCCGATCTGCTCATCCGCGACGTCCCCGACGAGATTGTCTCAGCGATCGATATCAACGCGGGTCGGCTCGGCCTTTCGCGCAGCGAATACTTGCGCCGCACGCTGTCCCAGGCCGCGCATCGGCCTGGAGTGGTCACCGTCGATGACCTGACTCGGTTTGGCGACCTGTTCGCCGATCTGGAGGATGAGGACGTCATGCGCCGGGCTTGGCAATGACCTGGCTGATCGACAAATCCGCCCTTGTGCGGCTTGGCGCAGCCGAGGACGCCGCCGAGTGGGCTGACCGGATCTCGCGTGGGCTCGTCCACATCACGACAATCACCCTTCTGGAAGTCGGATTCTCCGCCCGCTCCGGACGCGATCTCCGTCAGGCTTCGGCACAACCCCCACTTTCGCTCATGCCTGTCGAATACCTCACCCCGGCCATAGAGCAGCGCGCTGTCGATGTGCAGGGGCAGCTTGCCGATCGCGGTCAACATCGAGCACCCGGCATCCCCGATCTGCTGATCGCCGCGGCAGCCGAACGCGCCAGGCACATTCTTTTGCACATGGACAAGGACTTCGACCTCATAGCCGACCTCACCGGCCAACCGGTCGAGAAACTTCGCGTCGACTGACTCGGGCCGCTGCACGCATGTTCAGTTGGCCGCCGCGGCCGCGCAGTGGGCGTCGAGCGCGACCACACGCTCCGCGGCGGCCACGAGTGCCCGGTCGGCGAAGCGACCATCGGGCAGGACGAGCGCGCCGGAGTCCTCGGTGACCGACTCGAGCAGGGCCTGCGCATGGGCCACCTCGTCGGCCGGCGGCCGGAAGCCCGCGACGATGGCCGGCAACTGTTTGGGGTGCAACGCCGTCCGGCCCAGGAACCCGAGCCGCCGCCCCCGCGCGCAGCTCACGCTCAGACCGTCCAGATCGGACAGATCGCTGTAGACGGACATGGCCGGCGGCGGCAGGCCGGCCGCCCGGGCCGCCACGACGATGCGGCTGCGCGCCCACAGCAGCCCGTCGTCGCTCGCGATGCCGAGGTCTGAGCGCAGGTCTTCCTCGCCGAGCCCGATGGCCTCGACGCCCGCGACCCGCGCGATGTCGAGCACCGCCTCCAGCCCGAGCGCCGACTCGATCAGGCAGTGCAGCGGCGCGTGGGTGAGCGCGGACGCGGCAAGCACCTGTGCCCGCGACTCCACCTTCGGCAGCCGCCAGCCCGCCACCCCCGGCGCGTCGAAGATGTCGTCGAGCACGTTGACGCGCACGAACGTCGGCACCGCCCACGTGCCGGCCAGGAAGTCGCGCACGGCGGTGCGCGCGTATGCCTTGCGCGACAAGGCCACACCGTCCTCGAGGTCGAGGATCACCGCATCGGCGCCCGACGCGACCGCCTTGGCGAACCGCTCGGGCCGATCGCCCGGCACGTAAAGCAGCGTGAGCAGCATCAGATCACGCCTCGCGACCGCAGCTCGGCCAATCGCGACGGCCCGAGAAACCCGAAAATCTCCTCCGTATCGGCGCCGTGCGCCCGCCCCGCGAACCGGATCTCGCCCGGCGTGCCCGACATGCGGAACGGGATGTTTTGCATCTTCACCGAGCCGAAGTCACCATCGGGCACGTCGACGACCGTGTGCAGCGCCTCGTATTGCGGGTCGGCCACGATGTCGCGCACGTCGTAGACCGGCGCGATCGCCGCCTCGGCCCGCTCGAACGCCGCGATCACCTCATCGCGCCCGCGCGCGCCGATCCACTCCGCGACCGCCTTGTCGAGCAGCTCACCGTGCGCGGCTCGCCCCGATCCGGTGGCAAACCACGGCTCGCCGATCACCTCGGGCCGCCCGACGAGGCGCATCACCCGCTCGGCGATGCTGTGCGAGCTGGTCGAGACCGCTACCCAGCGCCCGTCGGCGCAGCGATAGGTGTTGCGCGGCGCGTTGTTGTTGGACCGGTTGCCCAGCCGCGGCTGGACGTAGCCCAGCTGGTCGAGCCAGGTGATCTGCGGCCCGAGCATGGCCATGATGGGCTCGATGATGGCCAGGTCGATGATCTGGCCCACGCCCGTCTGCGCCCGCGCGGTCAGCCCGAGCATGATGGCGTATGCCGCCGCCAGCCCGCTGATCGAGTCGGCCAACCCAAACGGAGGCAGTGTCGGCGGCCCGTCCGGCTCGCCGGTCGCCGTGGCAAACCCGCTCATGGCCTCGGCCAGCGTGCCAAACCCGGGCCGCGACGCATAGGGCCCGACCTGCCCAAACCCCGAGATCCGCGCGATCACCAACCGCGGGTTGACCGCGTGCAGCTCACTCGGCCCGACACCCCACCGCTCGAGTGTGCCGGGCCGGAAGTTTTCGATCACCACATCGGCGTCTTCGGCCAGGCGCAGCAGCAGCGCCGCACCGTCCGGATCGGACAGATTGAGCGTCGCCGTGCGCTTGTTGCGCCCCAGCACCTTCCACCACAGCCCGACGCCTTCCTTGGCCGGGCCGTGCCAGCGCGCCGGATCGGGTTTGGTCGGGTGCTCGAGCTTGATGACGTCGGCCCCGAAGTCGCCCAGGAACGCGCCCGCCATCGGCCCGGCGAAAATTGTCGCCAGCTCCAGCACCCGCACCCCCTCGAGCGGCCTCACCACCCGACCTCCCCGAAGAACACGTCGTTGTCCCCCGTCACCCCGGTCACCAGCAGCCTGCCACCTACGGCCCCGCTCCCGGCGGCGTATAGGTTTTCCTCGCTGAACGCGTCGGCGCCGTCCGCGCGCGCCGATCCGAACTGCAGCACGCCCGTCTGCCGCCCGCGCCGGTCGAGCCGGATCGCCACGACGTCGTAACCGCCCGCCGGCACCGTCCACACCGCGCTGCTAAACCCGATCACGGCCACCTCGCCGCCGGGCAGCGCGACGGCCGTGTGCAGCGACTGGTAGAGGTTGA
>JBIOYB010000428.1:0-19421 GCA_044869915.1 Allorhizocola sp. | reverse complement strand
CCACCGCACACTGTCCGAAATGGACAGATCTGCGTGTGAGGGGCGACTGGACAGGTTTGCAGCTGGACCTACCGTGCGATCGGGATGCGCGGATGCGGGTCGAGGTAACCAGCGGGCGGCGTATCCTGGTCCTCCAGAACGAAACTCCGATCCTAGCCGCACGGGTGCAACGGTGGATGAGTCATGTCGACTACGCGCGGCTCAATGCGTCACGTGAGGTTGTGCCGCCGATCCGAGCCGACCTGGCACGGCATATCGCTCAGTCTGCTGAGAGTGACCGGACTATCAGATGGGCCTACCGTTTCGCCGCAGCGTTGGCCGAATCGGATGCAGGGGCCTCTGCACGGTGGCCGGTGGTTACTGCAGTCGTCGGCGCCGTGTCTGTGGCTGGAGGATTATCAGCATCTGTCGTTGCGTGACCGGTGGGCCGCTGTCATGCTCGCGGACCGTGCTGGGAGATTGACTGGTGGTCGCTGAACGGCCGAGGAGCGCTGCTGTGCCGCCGCGATCTGTCCGATGTAGACGATGGTCGGGTCAAGGCGTACCGCAAGCAGGTCCGGGAGGGCATCATGGTGCGACCAGACGGCAGCTACTGGACCGTCCTTGAAAACTCGGGAACAGGGCTTGACAAAGTGATCGACGAATATCTGAAACCCTTGGGGAACAATAATGAGGTCTAGTAGTCCATGGGAGTTCTTCCTGGACTTGATTCAGCGGCAGAAGCTTGTCGATCTGCTGGTGGCTGGGTATTTCAAGGCGGACGAGTCGGCTCCAAGGTCCAGCCGATTTTCGATCGGGTCTACGTTCAGTTCGAAAGGGAGCTGATCGAGTTCAAGTCGGTCGGCCAAGGCGATCAGCTCCGCATCGCCCTGGCCGCCGAGATTTACCAAGACGAGGTGATGTCGGCTGACGACGGTGTTGTGCCCGGAGTCGTCTCGCTTTCGGACATTTAGTTCGGCGAGTATGAGACCATTCGATGCTTGGCGCTGACCGCGTATCTGGATAAACGTTCCAACAACGCGGACGGCGTCGTCAAAGGCTTGGAACTCGGTCTCGAGAACGGGCACACGCTGTCCTTTGATCCACTATGGAGCTTTGGGATGAAGCTGTCCGCGGAGCCATACCTGGATGGATTGCTGAGATGGCACCCTCCTCGTGACAATGAGATGCCAAAAGCGGCTCGATGGGAGTGGCCGGCATCGTAGCCGTCAGCTCATTGCAGGGCACAACAAACTTCCACCGGTCCATAGCTGAAGGAGGTTGGATTCCAAACCCCGGAGCTCGCCGAGGCGGAGGCGCGTGGCCGGGCGGTGCAGGCATCACCGGCACCGACCGGGACGGACGATTACACCTACGTGGATTCCGAGCACAGAGTGATCGCGGGGGCGAGGCGGGGACGCCACCTGACCGAGGTCCGTTTCTTCCCGACCCAGCGGCCCGGCGATCCGATGCTTCCGGGGCTGGCCAAGGAGTTCCTCAACAAGGTTACCGCCAGTCTGACTCCTTGACCCGGGCCGTAGCCGATCAGCGGCTCCACCACCACGGCTCGAGTCGTTGAGCTGCGCCAAACGAGTTGGCGCGTTGTCGCAGGTTCAAGCCAGGCGGACGTAGCCGCTGCGGTGAAAGACCAGTGGGCGCACGGGTGGGCCGCTTCCCAGCGCGAGGACCTCTCCCACGATGATGGTGTGGTCGCCGGCATCGTGCATGCCGGCGAGTGCGCAGTCGAGGTAGCCGGTCACGCCGTGCAGGATGGGCGAGCCGCTGCGCAGCGTGTGATATCCGATGCCGGCGAAAGCGGTGGCTCCCGACGGCCTGCCGGTGCGGGCAAAACGTTGCGCCAGTTCGGTTTGCCCGTCCGACAGGATGTTCACGGCGAAGACGCCGCTGCAGGCGAGCACTCCGCGGCTTCGGGCAGCCGTTGACAGGCATACCAGGACCAGCGGTGGCTGCTGCGATACCGAGGTGAACGCGTTAACGGTCACGCCATACGGGCCGTGCGGGGTGATCGAGGTGACGATCGTGACACCGGTGGGGAACGTCGCCATGACGTCACGAAACTGCTGCCCGGTGAAGGTGTCCCGCGCGGCCCGGCTCGGCTCGTCGACAGCAGTCAGTTGGCCCGCACCACCCTGCGATAGCTGTACAGCACGAGCGCCTGGGTGACGACGAGAACGCCCACGGCCACGGCAAGAGCCTTGCCCACCGCCGTGAGGTCGATCGTGCCGGACATCAGGGTGCGTGCCGCGCCAACCAGATAGGTGTAAGGGTTCCAGTCGGAGACGGTCCGCAGCCAGTTGGGCAGCATTTCGCTTGGCATCAGCGCCGTGCTGGCGAACAGGACCGGCAGGGCGAGCGGGAGAAGCGCTATCGGGGCTTGGGCGCTGAGCGTGCGCAGGCCGATGAGATAGAACAGCCCGCTGTAGGCCATGGACCACAACACGATGAGGCCCAGCACCCCGGCCACGGCCACGGCACCGTTGCCGAGGTCGGCCCCCAAGGCGACGGACACGGCAAGCACGACCGCGCCGGCCGGGATTACCCGGACCGCCTCGAACAACAGTTTGGCGAAGATGACCGCGCTTGGCCGAGTGGGCAGTAGCCGAAGGCGGTCAAGGAATCCCGAGTGCGCATCGATGACCAAACCTGTTGCGGCGTAACCGGCGCCCATCATCGGCACGAGCAGAAGCGTGCCGGGCGCCACATAGCCGACATAGGACGGGTCCGGGAACGACGGCAGCTTCGTGATCTCGCCGTACAGCTGCGAGACGAATACCATCGCCAGCAACGGGAAGACGATCGGGAAGATGAACGCCGTCAGCGGGCTGCGCAGCCCGGCTTTGAGACCCCGCCAGAACAGCAGCATCGTGTCGCGGGCGAGATTCGAAGGCTTCATGAGCGGGAAACTCCCATCTGCCGTACCGCTTTGACGCCCGCCGCCGCGCGTCCGGCATCGCCGTCGAGCTCGACGTGGCTACCGGTGAGGCCCACGTACACATCTTCAAGCGACGGTTCGGCGACCTCGATGCGCTCTACCGTCAAGCCCGCATCGTGCGCCGAGTCGAGCAGTACGCGCATGTGTTCGCCTGAGCCGGAGAACGGAGCCTGGACACAAAGGCCGTCATCGCTGGTGGCGTCGGGTCCAAAGGCGGCGGTGATCTGCTCGGCGCTTGCCGTCTCCGCCAGGTAGAAGGCGGCGGTTCGCCGGCTCAGCGCCTCCTTGAGCTCGTTCGGGGAGCCGACTGCCTGTACCCGCCCATCGTTGATCACTGCGATCAGATCGGCGAGTTGGTTCGCCTCACCGAGATCGTGGGTGGTGAGGAAAATCGTCGACCCACCGCGCCGCAGATCCTGGATGATCTTCCAGACCGATCGTCGGCTCTGCAGGTCAAGCCCTGACGATGGCTCGTCCAGGAAGAGCACCTCGGGTTGCTGGATCAGCGCGAGCGCCAGATCCAAGCGGCGGCGCATCCCACCGGAGTAGCCGGCGACCACCCGGGTGTCGGCGCCGGTGAGGCCCAGCAGTTCGAGCAGTTCGTCCGCGCGGCGCCTGCGGGCCTTGCCGCGATATCCGGCCAGCCCCGCTACCAGCTCGACATGTTCGCGGCCGGTCATCAGCTCGTCCAATGCGGAACTCTGCATGGCCACGCCGATTCGGCGCCGTACCTTGGCCGGATCGGCGGCCACGTCGACACCACATACCCGTGCCCGGCCCGAAGTGGCCCGGGTGAGGGTGCTCAGGATCCGCACCGTCGTGGTCTTGCCCGCGCCGTTACGCCCCAGGAAAGCGCACACCGAACCGCTTGGAACGGTCAGGCTGACGCCGTCGAGAGCTCGCACCCCATTGGGGTACACCTTGACGACGTCATCGAGTTCGACCGCTGGACCGGCGGGCGAATCCCATCCGTTGACAGCCATATGCGCCTCCTTCAGGAGCTGGCGGAGTTGGAGACGGTGGCGAAGTAGGCGACCAGGCGGCGATGCCGGTGCCGGAACAGGGCGGCGAGGATCGAGCCGACCACGGCGCTCCAGCCGGGGATGGCCGAGAACGGCGCACGCACCGTGAAGGAGACGTCGTCTCGGACCTCACAGTCCGGGCCGGCCGGGGTGACCGTGCGCTCGTGCCGCCACGTCCGCATCGACATCATCGTGGAGGACTCGAGGAACCGCCGGCCGGGCTCGATCTCGGCGATCGTGATGTCGTCGTAGTCGAACGGCAGGAAGCCCAGCAGAAGGAAGTAGCTGCGGCCCACCTTGGTCCCGGGGCTGATCTGCTCGATGGTCACACCGCGAAACGACGGCGGAACCGTCATCCGCATCACCGGCATCAGCTCATGGTTGATGCCCTCCGGCGTGGTCACCCGCCGCCAAACCGCCTCGGCGGGGGCGGGCACACGGCTGGTGGTCGTCCAGGTTTTCATACCAGTACCTTCCGATCTTCCTTCGCGCTGACCCGCGCCAGAGACGCGCCCGGATCTTCGACGTCATAACGGGCGAGTGCGGCGGTCATGCTGGCGTGGTCGAGCTTTACCAAGGCCGGGATGCTGTCGGCGCCCACATAGTCGGGGATGACCCGGCCGATCGCGACCACGGCGTCCGGCAGCATCGCCCGATACCACCGGAACAACGGCACGACGAGCGCCATCGTCCACATGCGAACGTCCTCGGCCGAGCCCACTTCGATGATGTGCCGCCAGAGCCGTTCGATCACGCCGGCCCTGCGGTGCGCGGGAGCGACGGCCTGCGTGGCCAGCTCCGCGATCTGCCGGGGATCGGCATGTGCGAAGAACTCTTCCCACTCGGGAAACAGGTGGTTCTGTTCCGGTCCGCCATTTGGGCGGTGGCACCGGAAGTCTCGCAGCGTGCTGAAGCTGTCGAGGCCAAGCGTTGGGTCGTGGCGCAGCATCCGGACGACGGCGACAGGCTCCGCGGCCCCCGTGTCCGCCGCATCTGGGTCAGCGGCATAGGCCACATAGAACTCGCTGGATCGCTCCCAGGTGCGGTATGCGGTCATCTCGCCGGCCTCATCGTCCGCCTCCGTGGTGAAGTCGTTGGCGATCCCGAATACCTCATATTCGATGCGCTTGCAGGCGGCGAAGCCGGGATCGCCCCAACGAGTCCGTTCGATGCGCAGGTTCGGGCCGGTCATATGTCGCTTGTCCTTCCGTTCGCGCCAAGGCGTGCGGCGAGTTGGTCTCCTCGGGCCGCGATGTCGGCGACGAGCCGACGGGCATGGTCCGCGCCGCACAGCGGGTTGACAAAGGTCAGTTTGAGTACCGTCGCGTTGCTGTGGCGGGTGCGCCCGACGAGCGCCTGTCCCTGCGCGCAAAGCGCGCGGTGGATCCCGGCGTTGACCGACTCGGCCAGGTCGGGCGGTGTCGCCGCCGGGCCTGCCCAGCGCAGCACGACGGTGTTCGTCGCGGCCGGTGAGATCAGTCTGAGGTTGGGTTGTGCGGCGGCGTACTCGGCCGCCGCGCGCGCGGCATCGATCGTCGCGTCGACCAGCCGGGCGATCGTGCGGCGGCCCAGTGCGCGCATCGTCATGAACACCTTGAGCGCATCGAACCGCCGCGTGGTCTGCAGCGACTTGCGCACCAGGTGCACGGTGCCGTCCCGCTCGTCATCGGCCGGATTGAGGTAATCGGCGTGGCGGCGCATGAGCTCAAAGGAAGCCTTATCGCGTACCAGAAAAATCCCGCAGCTGATCGGCTGGAAGAGAAGCTTGTGGAAGTCGATCGCGAGGGAGTCGACCAGCCGTAGCCCCTCCACCAGATGGCGATGCCTATCGCTGAACAGCAGTGCCCCGCCGGCGGCCGCGTCCGCGTGGACCCACAGGCCGTGTTCGCGGGCGACCGCCGCGATGTCGGTCAGCGGATCGATAGAGCCCAGGTCCGTCGTGCCGGCCGTCGCCACGACAGCGATGGGCCGCTCGTGCCGTCGCAGGCTGGCCTCGACGCCGGCGCGCAGCGCGTCGGGCAGCATCCGGCCATCCGGTCCACACGGGATCTCAAGGATCGCCCGCTCACCCAGCCCGAGCAGGGACAGCGACTGGGCTACCGAGAAGTGGGCGAGCGGTGAACAGGCCACGCGCCAGCGCGCCGCCTCCGGTGGCAGGCCGTGCCGGCTGATCGACCAGTTCATCGCGGCCTGAGCGTGAGCATCGCGGGCAAGGAGCAGGCCCATCAGGTTGGATTGGGTGGCCCCGCTGGTGAAGACGCCGTCACCGCCCGCCCCGAATCCGGTGATGTCGAGCATCCAGTCGACGACGTGGCACTCCAGCGCGGTACCGGATGGACTTTGATCGAACGAATCCAGCGACTGATTCGTCGCGCTGATCATGACCTCGGCGGCAAGCGCCGGCAGCAGCGGCGGGCAATGCAGATGAGCCAGGTAGCCCGGGTGGGAGACGGCGGTCGCCTCGTCGAGCACGCGCGCGCGCACCTCGGCCATCACCTGTTCCAGACCGACCGGCTCTTCCGGGCAGACCGGCAGGGCGGCAACATCCCGGTACAGCCGCTCGAAGCTCGCCGCGCTCGTCGGGCCGGTGACAGCCTCGAAGGCGTCCGCCACATGCGCCGCCGCCGAGGCGATCGTGGCGAGGAACTCATCGGCCGGGACGCCGCACACGAGGAAGAGGTCGTCCAGATCGGTGCCCAAGGCGTCGGTCGCGGTCACGCGGCGACCCCACCCGACAGGAGCGGGCCGTCAAGCACGCCGTCTTGGGCGCCCCTGTCGCGCCAGCCCGGTGTGGTCTCCGCCTCCGCGATCGCCTCCCCGAAGATCTCCACCACGCGATCCACGTCATCCGAGCCGATGATCAGAGGCGGCAGGAACCGGGCCACGTTGCCGAAGGCCCCACCGATCTCGAGGAGCAACCCCTTGTCGCAGCACAACTTCTGGACATGCCGGGCGAGGGCCGGTGCCGCCGGCCGGACTCTGCGGTCATCCGGCGCCGCATCCGGGTCCACGATCTCCACACCCGCCATCAGGCCCAGGCCCCGCACCTCGCCGATCGATCGGGAGGCGTGCTCCACCTGCCCCAGTCCGGCGAGCAGACGGTCGCCCATCTCGGTCACGTGCGCGCCGAGATTCTCCAGCCGCGCGAACCGGAGAACCGCGGCGGCCGCGGCGAACGCGAGCGCGTTGCCGCGGAAGGTGCCGGTGAACGCGCCCGGCGTCCAGACGTTGAGCTCCGGCCGCATGACAAGCACCGCGATCGGCAGGCCCGACCCCAGCCCTTTGGAAATCACCATCATGTCCGGTTCGATGTCGGTGTGCTGGAACGACCACGCGGCGCCGGTACGGAAGACACCCGCCTGGATCTCGTCGGCGATCAGCGGCACTCCGGCGGCTGCCGTGTGCCGCCGCAACGACTGCGCCCAGCGCACCGGTGCCGGTATCACGCCGCCTTCGCCGAGGACGAACTCGGCCAGCACCGAGGCGGGGGCGGTCACTCCCGAGTGCGGATTGTTCAGCGTCTGATCGATGGCGTGGATCGCAAGCTCCACCCCGGCCTCACCGCCGACACCGAAGGGACAGCGGTAGTTCTGCGGATACGGCAGGAGATGCGCGGCGGATCCGAGGTTTACCCGCTGCCGGCGCAGGTCACCGCCGCTGCTCACGGATCGGGCGAGCCGGCTGCAGCCGTGAAACCCGCCCTGCACCGCCACATGCTGGGTGCGGCCGGTCGCGATCTCGGCCACGTGCAGCGCGGCCTCGACGGCGATGGCGCCGCTGGGTGCGCACAGGTGCACCACGGCGTCGTTCGCCAGCCCCGGTGGCAGGCAGGCAAACAGCTCCTCGAGGAACTCGTCCCGCACCGGGGTGGGGAAATCCAACGTCAGCAGCGGCACATCCGACGCCAGGGCGCGCTGTATCGCCTCCCGCACCACCGGGTGGTTCCAGCCGAGCGACATCGAACCGGCCGCGGCAAGGCAGTCCAGCAGCCACCTCCCGCCGGCGTCGCGCACACGCACGCCGCGTGCCTCGACCGGCACTACCGGCAGATGCCGGAAGTAGCTTGCGGCGGCCGACTCACTGCGATGGACCGGATCTATCTGCGTCATGGCGATCCTCTACCGTTTTATCGGGATGATGGGCGCGGGCCGCTCACGGCGGATCAGCCCGATGATCGTCGTGGACAGCCGCGGTTGTTGGGTGCGCCGGTATCCGGCATCGGGCGGCAAGGCTGCCAGCAGCCGTCGCCGTGCCCGCGGCAGCGCGTGGTAGGGCAGACCGGGGAACAGGTGATGTATGGCGTGGTAGCGCAGTCCCAGCGGCGCCCAAAGCTCGGCGAACGGGCCGAACGACACGTGGTCAACCGAGTCCAATACCTGTTCCGGGAACGAGATTCGAACCCTTCGGCTCTCGTACCGATGGGCCCCTAGGACTCGCCACCAGTTGACGAAAAGGACCACGGTGAGGACGGCATACGCCTCGATCAGGCGCACCGGCGCGATCAGCCCGGAGACGGCAAGGCCAAGCAGAGCCGCACAGTAGGTGAAGCACAGCGCCTCCTGCACCACCCAGGCACGCGGCTGCGGACCCGACGGTATGGGCCTGCGGAACTCGGCATCGATGGCAAGCGCCGAGGCGCGGCTCAGCACGGCCGGCCGCAAGCTGGGCAGGATCCAGCTCACCGGTGCGAGCACGAGGAAACGGATGACAAAAGCGAGCGGCCCAAGCAAAGCGGTGAACGGAGCGGCCGCCACCCTCCATCGTGGACCGGTGGCAAAGGCGACGTATTCGCCGTCGTCGCGCGTGCCGTAGGTGCGCGAGCTGTGGTGGTCGAGGTGAAACTCGTAAATGAAGGCCGGCACCAGCAACGGGATGCCGCACAGCGCGTGCCAGCCCCAGTAGAAGAAGCGCAGCCGCCCGGGCGGCAGATGCACGAGCTCATGCACGAAGATCACGGCTCGGTAGATGCCGAGCGCCGAGAGGATCACGCATCCGGCCGCGAGCAGAGACCACGGACGATCGACCGGGAAGGCCAGGAAGGCGCCGTATCCGATGGCGAGCGAAATCAGCAAATCCGTCCAGTAAAAGGCGGGACGGTGGGTCGCCAGATCACGCACCAGCTCGCGGGCGTCCGACATCGCGATGCCAAGCAGCGCCCGGCTGCCGGTTTCAGGCTGGCTGACGTGCACGCTGCCGACCTCGACCATCGGCGGCACCTCCTTGAGCGTCCGCGCGTAGCCAATCGGCCATCTCGACGATGGCCGGCTCCAGCGGCGTCTGCGCCAATCCGAGCTCGCTCACCGCCCGGGATTGGTCGTAGTAGAGCCTTCGCGTCATGAGTGCGACATTTTCCGGTACCAGCACAGGCGACCGGTATGGATCGCGGTGCAATGCGGACACCGCGCGGCCCATGCGCCCGGCGACGCGCAGCACGCCGCTGGGAATGAGGCCGATGGGCGCGGGCGCGCCGACGGCTTTGGCGATGACCCGCCCCAATTCCAGATAGGACACGTTGGCCGTGCTGAGGATGTAACGCCGCCCGGTTGCTCCCCGGCTCATGGCCTTGAGTTGACCGTCGACGAAGTCGTGCGCGGTGCACACGGCGGTGCCGCCGCGCGGCATCAGTCGCAGGCGTCCCCGCATGGCCGCATCGATGAGGCCGGACCAGCTGAACCGCGGATCGCCGCCGGCGGCAAGGACCGCCGAAGGGTTGACGACAACGACGTCGAGCCCGAGCCGCACCAGCCCTCGCACCAGCGCCTCGCCGTGCCGTTTGGTGACCGCATACGCGGTCTGTGTCACCGAATCCGCCGCGGCAAAGGATTCGTCCGCCATGACGTCGTCCGGCGGGTATCCGATCGCGGCAATGGACGAGGTGTGCACCATCCGTGCCACCCCCGCCTGCAAGGCGGCCTGCGCGACGTTTGCCGCGCCCACGACGTTGACCTCCCACATCGGCCCGGCCAGCCGGTTGAGCGGTGCCACCACGCCCGCGAGGTGATAGACCGCCGAGATCCCGCGCATCGCCGCGTGGAGGCTCGCAGGGTCGGTGACATCGCCGAATCGGATCTCCAGGTCACGATGCAGCGGCGCGAGCGGGCCGAGCGGGTCGCAGGGACGCTTGAGGATGACAACATCATGGCCATCGGTCACCAGACGCCGCGTCAGATGAGCGCCGAGGCAGCCGGTGGCGCCGGTGACCAGAACGGGCTTGGCGGTCATAGCACCCTCTCGAAGACGGCATATCGCTTGGCGGGTGCGGACTGCATCTGCCCGACCAGCGCCAGGCACCATCTGTTCTGTTCATGCACCCACGTCGTGTCGATCCTCGGATACCGGCCACCGCGCCCGATCCGCACCAGCTCCGCGGCCAGGACCCGGCCGAGCCCCTTGCCGACGTATTCGGGAGCCGCGCCCATCATCACGACCACGGCCGAACCGATGCCGCGCACCCGATAGTCGCGCCGCACCGCAAGACGCGCGGCGAGCCCAGGCGTGATCCGGCCGCTTCCGCCGCGCAGCAGCTCAAACAGATCCGGTACCAGCAGAACGAACCCGACCGGCCGCCCATCGTGCTGCACCACACGCACCAGCTCGGGATCCACGATGGACCGAAGGTCAGCGGCCTGAGCGCGAAAGACCGGCCGGCTGATCGGGGTGAGCTCCGGGTGCGCCGCGAAGGACCGATTGTAAAGGCGCCGAAGCGATTCCAGCTCCGTATCGTATCGCCGCATGTCCACCCCGCGGACCGACAGCCCGTGCCGCCGCGCGACGGCGTCACCCTTGGCGAGGATCCGGTCCTCGACGTCGGGGCGCTGACCCACTTCCCACGCGTAACAGGTCGACTCGAAGGATGTCTTGTAGCCGCACTCGCGCAGCAGATCCGCGTAGTAGGGCGGGTTGTGCGGCTGCATCAGCGCCGGCGGCGTGCCGAACCCGTCGACGAGCAGACCCACCTCCTGGGTGGACGTGTAGCTGTAAGGCCCAGCGACCACCTGCGTGCCGCGCTCGGCCGCCCATCCTTCGACCGTGCGCAGCAGGGCGGAGGCGACCCGTTGGTCGGGCACCGACTCGAAGAACCCGAAGAATGCCCGCGGCCCATATCGTTGGACATAGGCGGGGTGGATGACGGCCGCCACCCTGCCTAGCGCCGTGCCTTTGCGGCCATCGCGGGCAATGTAGTGCTCGACGCAAGCCTCATGGTGGAAAGGGTTGTGCCGTGGGATCATCATCCGCCGGGCGGAACGCCGAAGCTGCGGCACCCACGCCGGGTCATCGCGATAGACCAGCGATGGCACGGCCAGATATGAGTTGCGTAAGCGTCTTCCGCGTACCGGCTGCACCTGGATGTCAGCCACGATGGTCCCTTCTACGCCCGCCTGTTTTGCTTCTGCTCAACCGGCGATCGCCTGCGACTGCGGCGGCTGTTGACGCGGCGGGACGATCCCGAGGTCATACGCGAGTTCTGGGTTGTCCTTGCCCTTCCAGATCACGCCATCAAGGTAGAAGTGGTGCAGCACCAACGTCAGCGGGATAACGCCGAGCAGGATCGTGTCGAGCTGGCCGGTGATGACGCCCAGCACCGCAAAGGTGGCGATGTACCAAGGGAGGGCACGGCGGCGGGTCAGCCGGGCCAGAAACAGGCGCTGCTCGGCCGGGTTTGGCGACGACGCGAAACGAGTGTGGTTTCGCGTCCAGTTGATGAGATGGTATTGCAGGCTGTGGGTGGTGGTGGCAATCAGGATCAGCGCGAAGAGGTCTGACACCAGCAGATACGACAGGTTATAGGAGACTATCGCCGATCCCATCGTCGCCAACGCCATGACAGGCAGCGCCTTGCCGCCAGAACGGCGAATCGTCAACTGTTCCCGGATGAACAGCACCAGCAAGACCGCGAACAGCACATAGCCAAGCACAATCACGGGCCACGGTATCGGCGGTGTCGGCACCGTCAGATTCGAAAACGGCAACCGGTAACCGAAGAAGACATACTCCGAGAACTGGAAACCCTGGGCAGCGCGCGCCACCACGGGCGCGAGGCACCCGGCAAACAACAGATACTTGGCGAGGTTTCGAGGGCCTCGGTAGCCGTTTTTCGCGGCGTAAATGTTGAGGATCCCGTAGTGCTGCTTGAGCACGTGCATGATCTGCCAGTATGCCCACACGGTGACGAGCACGATCACCAGGCCGCCAAACATCGCGCCGACGACGGCGGATCCAATCACGACAATGCTCACCACATAGTGCCTGCCGTGGCGGGCCCGCTCTCGCGGATCCAACCAGATCCGTGCGGTCGTCTGCAGGACGTGCGGATAATCCGACAGCACGGCGAACAACACCGCGGCGACCAGGAACCACGGCTTGTTTTGGCTTGCGACAAAAAGGCCGATGGATAGCAGCGCGCCGGCGCCGAGCACAAACCAGATGTCCACTCGAGGACTGATAAACCAGCCCTGCCGCCCTGTCCGCGGTGGGCTCGAGGCACCAACAGAGTCGACCGTCGTCACCGCTCGGCCCCCTTCCCACGTGTGCTTGACCCGGGTCACGGTATCGACCAGAGGTGCAGCTGTGGGAAAGGAAATCGGCAAGCGTGTGTAAGAAAAGCGCAGGAAGATCAAGAGCTGTTGCTTTTGAGCCAGAACCCGACGCCTCGAACGGTCTTGATCGAACAAGCCGGGCCCAGCTTCCGGCGGAGGTAGCCGACGTGCACGTCTAGCGTGCGGGTGGGACCGAACCAGTTTTCGCCCCAGACGCGTTTCATGATCTGATCACGCTGGCATACCGAACCGGCATTTTCGGCGAGCATCACCAGCAGATCAAATTCCTTGCGCGCCAGATAAATCTCCACATCGTCCAGTCTCGCCGTCCGGGTCCGCAGGTCGATGCACAGCGCTCCCACGCGCAGCAAGTGCTTGACCGGCCGGCGGCCGACGCCGGACGGCAAGGAGCGGCGCGCCACCGCCTCGATGCGAGTGGTCACTTCACGCACACTGGAGGTCTTGGTCACGCAGTCGTCGGCGCCCAGGCGCAGCCCGAGCAGCCGGTCCACCTCGTCCGACGATCCGCTCAGCGCGACAATCGGCACGGTGGACAGGTGTCTGATCTCTTGGCAGACCTCAAAGCCATCGACGTGGGTGAGGTCAAGATCGAGCACAACGAAGTCGAACTTTGCCGTCAGGTCCGCGATGGTGAACCGGCATGTGCGGCGCACGTCGTGACCATGGTTGCAGAGCTGTAGTTCCAGCTCGTCAAGATATGGCTGGCCATCGCCGACCACAAGAATCTTCACCGCCGCATCACGGCCCTTCGCATCGGGTACACACCATGCCTTGAGATCGACTCGCCGGTCCGCCTTGGACCCGGACCGGATGATCGAATGAGGGACCGAACCGCTCGGCGACCTCCCCATCCGGCGAAACATCGGCAACCACGGTGGCAGACAGGAGCACACCAGGGCACTGCATCACCCCCACCGGTTTGCGTGTGAGCTTGCCTGTAGATGGTTCGCGAGACGATAGGACAGTCGCGATTCACACGCTTTGCGAAGTCTTCACATCCAGCTCTCGACATTGTACGGACAGTGAGATGAGGCTCTCACGCACAGGACATGCCAGCAAGTACAACGGCCGCATTGATTGCTGTCTTTGCTTTTGTCCAATGTGAACTGTCAGAGGAAGTATGCGAGCTTTGATGGTTTACGAAGAGATGCACAGCGCGTGACCAATGTGGACAGGCCGCTCCTGGTGGTCGCCTTGCGTCGGAGCGATATCGTCGGACCATATATCGGTGGACAGACTATCGGGAAGATGGCACCATCTGGGTTTCGCGGCGGCAGCGCTGCTGGCGGCCCTTGTCTCGGCGGCGATGACGGTCCTGATCGCCACCCAACAGGCTCGAACGTTTGGAGCCGGCATACTCTCTCGCTATTGGAGCGTGCACCTAGCCTCGGCGCTGGTGCTGGTCACCGCGCTGATCGCGCTGGCGGCCAGGCTCATGCTCCAGCCGGCGCTGGAGACCGATGCGGAGCGGGGCTGGCTGATCCTCGGCTACGTCATCATCGCCGCCGCCCTGTTCGTCGCACCGGGGGTGATGGTGTTGTGGCTGTTGTCTGCCCGCCGGGATTTCGGAATCGCCGTGGCCGTGGGCGCGGGGCTTCTGGCGCTTGCGGCGGTGGTGTCATGGCGGCAACTGCGCGCTCAGCCGCGTGCCGGCCGCCTGCGCCTGGCATCGCTTATCGCCCCCACCGTCGTGAGCTGGTCTGCCCTGGCGGCGATGGGGTTCGCCTATCTCGGGTCACACACGCCGCCGACGTGCTGCCCGTGGTAACGGCAGTGACATCCGAGCGGTTGTTGCCCCGAAATGGGTGTTGAACCGGCCCCTCCAGCGGAGGGACCGGTTTGACGATCAGGCGATGAAATCCTTCACTTCCACCGAGTTGTTCTGCGGATCCGCATCGTGCATGGTGGCCGCGTTTTCGTCGACCTGGACCAGCAGCACCGAGAACGAGTACGCCGGATACTTCATCGTCAGGATGAGGGTGAACTTCGTCGAGCCGCCTCCATCCACCGGCCCAGTCAAGCCGGTTGGTAGGTCCCACATGTGCGCGGTCCAGTCCGCCGGCGAGATCGTGACCGCCTCCCCGCCGTTGAGGATCCGCACGAACAGCCGTCCCGAGGCGAGCGAGCTCCGGTTGTTCGCTGTCACCGTGAGCGTGACCGAGACCCTGTCCCCGTCGCGGATCGCACCGACAGACACTCCTACGAGGACCGTGGCGACCAGCGTCGTGGCGACCGTCCTGACCCGGCGGCGGCGCAGCGCGGCACCGCGGATCGCGCCGGGCTGCGTGACCCGCAGCGAGCGGTCGGCATCGGTGGCGAAATCGTTGAAGGCGCCGGCAAGCAGGTCGTCTTCGTCGTGCATCTCAGTGTCCCTTCCTGGTGTCGGCTAGTTGCGCGGCGAGTGCCGTCCTGCCACGGCTGAGCCAGGACTTCACGGTTCCCTCGGGCGCACCCTCCAGCTCCGCGATCTCCGCGATGGACAGTTGCCCCATGTAATGCATGACCACCGCGCGGCGCTGTTGCGGTGGAAGGGTTTTAAGTGCGGCCGTCAGAGTGACCCGGTTGGGATCCGGCCCCTCTACGTGGACGAGGCGCTGCCGCCGCAGGAAGTTGCGCGCGAACCCTTGGCGCCGCAATCGATTCGTGGCCAGATTCCATGCGACCCGGCGCACCCACGCGGCCGGCTCGCTGTAACGGCGGATCTTCTTCCAGTCCATGAAGGCCTGGGTAAAGGCCTCCTGCACCACATCCTGCGCCTCCTCCTGATCACCTAGGTAGGCATGGAGCTGCAACGAGAGTCTCCGGACATTAGCGGCGTAAAACTCGTCGAACGCCGCTTCCACTGGCGACCTCGACAACCCCATCCGGATATGTCGTCAAGGTGGTCACACTGTCCTTCCTTCCCCCACGCCCGGAGCTGATCTCCGGTTGGTGATACTCACACAGTTGGCGGGTGCCCGGGGTTGCAGGTCAAATCCGCTCGGTTGCGGATGGCTCTCAAGAGCACGCGTGCATGACCTGAGAGGTAGGCCGGGGCCGGCCGATATCGGCCTTGCGATAGTCGTGGCGGGCGCGGCCCGCACCTAGCGTTGCTCCCGTGATGGAAAACAATCCGCTGTCGAAGCGGCGAATAACCATGGTGCTGTTGGCTTGCGGGGCTAGCGGTGCGCCCCTTTTCCTGGTCTTGTCCCATGTCGACGCGGTGACCCGCCCCGGCCACGAGCTGATGCGGCACGGGGCCAGTCCGTTGATGCTCGGCGGCCTGGGCTGGATCCAGATCGTCAACTTTGTGGTCACCGGGGTGCTGATGCTCGCGTGCGCGGTGGGCTGCGGCAGGCACTCGGGGCGGGACGGGGTCCCCGGCACGGCTGATGATGACGCTCGGGCAGCGGGGGTGATCCTGTGGTGAGACAACATTGGAAGCCGATTGTGCTGCTGATGGTGCTGTCGCCGGTGCTGGCCGAGGTGATCAGCGGCGCCACCCCGCTTACGCAGATCTTCCTGCCGTGGGTGTTGTTCCCTTATATGCTTTCGCTGTACGGAATCCAGGTGCTGGTCATCCGGGAGATGGCCACCCGGCTGGGGTTCGGCCTGCTGGGACTGTGGTGCATGGGGTTGGTCTACGGCCTGTACAACGAGGGCCTGCGCGCCCAGACGCTGTTCCACCCGCTCGACAACCCGCTGGAATTCTTTGCCTCCTACGGTCTCGTGGGTGGTGTGCGGGTCCCGTTCACCGTCTGGATCAGCTTCTGGCACGGCCTCTTCTCGGTCGTGGTCCCCGTGCTCCTCGTCGAGTACGTGTTTCCCGACAAGGCCGGCAAGCCATGGCTGCCGCTCAAGACGACATGGGTGCTGGCGATCCTCAGCGTGGCCACGGGGGCCGGGTATTTCCTGCTTGCCGGTGACGAGCACAACATCCAGGACACCACCACGTTGATCGTCCACTTTGCCTTCCTTGTCGTGACCGCCACGGTGCTGTGGTTGGTCGCGGTCAGGCTTCCGCGGACCCCGCGTGTCGGCTTCGGCGACACCGGCTTCACCTGGACGGCGTTCTCGGCGGGGGTGGGACTCTACCTGTTGCTGTCCGTAGTGCCGGAAGTGTTGGCGCAGAGCAAAATCCCGGTGCCGCTGTTCGTCGCCTATTTTGCCGTGCTCGCCGCCGTAGCGGGGTGGGCGATAGCCCGCAGGCGGGAAACGACCCGCACGCAAGTGGTGGTCTTCCTGCTCGGTAGCGTCACGGCGCAATCCGTACTGTCAATTGTCTTTGGCATTCTTATCGCAGACATCCTGTGGGCACTGTCGGGTGTCCTCTTCACGGCCGTCTTTGTCGTGGCGCTGGTGCGCCTCAAGCGCAAACCGGCGGTGGCCGGCACGCGTGACCCCACACACTATGCTCGCGATCATGGATAGGGTGCGGGACGCCGCCCGGCGACACCCGTTGGCTGTCGATGTCGCTTTGGCCGGGTTGTTGGCTGTGGTCAACCTCCCGGCGGCGGCGGGCACCGGCACCGGGGTGCTCGGCTGGTTGCTGTTCGTCGCGGCCCATCTTCCACTTGCGTGGCGGCGGCGGGCGCCGGTGACGGTGTTCTGGACGGTCTTCGCCGTGGCGGTGACCGTGTGGGCGGCGGCGCAGGCGGACCGGGCCTACCCGCTGGTCGTCATTGTGGTCGCGGTCTACGCCGTCGCCCGCTACCGGCCGTGGCGATGGTGGGGGCCGAGTGTCGCCGCGGTCGAGCTCACCCTGGCGGTGGCCTGGTGGCAGGGTGAACTTCCGCGTGCCGACCTGGTGACGCTCACCGCCATCGTGACCGCCACGGTGTTGCTCGCGATGACCGTCGCGACGCGGCAGGCCTACATCGAGCAGCTGCAGGAGCGCGCCCATCGGCTGGCACGCGACCGTGACCAGCAGGCCAGGCTCGCCGCCGCCGCCGAGCGCGCCCGGATAGCCAGGGAAATGCACGACATCGTCGCGCACAATCTGGCCGTCATGGTGGCCCTGGCCGATGGTGCGGCGCTGACCGCGACCGCCGCCCCGCAACGCGCCGCCGACACACTGGCGACCATCTCGGCCACCGGACGGCAGGCCCTCGACGAGATGCCCCGGCTGCTCGGTCTGCTGCGCGACGGCGAACCGGCACAGCGAACTCCTCTCGCCCTTGCCCCACAACCCGGCCTCGACGACCTGGAGGAGCTGGTGGAGCAGGTCCGTGCAGCGGGCATGCAGGTGACGCTGGCGCGCCAGGGTTCGCCCGGCGCGTGGGGTCCCGGCGCCGGTCTGGCCGTATACCGGATCGTGCAGGAGGCACTGACCAATACCCTCAAACACGCCGGTGCCCGTGCCACCGCGCGGGTGCGGCTGTGCTACCTGGCCACCGGTGTGGAGCTTGAGGTCATCGACGATGGCGCCCATCGGCTGCGGCGCCCTCCGGTGGACCCGGCCGGCAGCGGGCACGGACTGGCCGGGATGATCGAACGGGCAGCGGCTTACGGCGGCGACGTCGAAGCCGGCCCGCTACTCGGCAAAGGCTGGCGGGTCTTCGCACGGCTGCGCTTCGACGGTGAGGGGGGCACATGAGCATCCGGGTGCTGCTCGTGGACGACCAATCGTTGCTGCGGCTGGGGTTTCGCATGGCCCTGGAGACCCAGACCGACATCGAGGTGGTCGGCGAAGCCGGTGACGGTGCGCAGGCCGTGGCGATAACCAAAGCCCTGCAACCAGATGTGGTGCTGATGGACGTGCGGATGCCCGGAATGGACGGGATAGAGGCCACCCGGCAGATCGTCGCAGCCGGACTCGCCGCGCGGATCCTGGTGCTGACCACGTTCGACCTCGACGAGTATGTCCACGCCGCGCTGCGCGCCGGAGCCAGCGGCTTCCTGCTCAAGAACGTCCCACCGGCCGACCTGTTCAGCGGGATCCGCGCGGTCGCCGCCGGCGATGCCGTGGTCGCTCCCAACGTCACCCGCCGGCTCATCGACGCGTTCGCCAGCCACCTGCCCGACCCTGCGACCGGCCGCTCGCTCGTCGATCAGCGGATACACCTGCTCACCGACCGCGAACGCGAGGTCCTCATCGAGGTGGCCCGCGGCAGCACCAATTTGGAGATCGCCCAGCGGCTGGGCGTGGCCGAAGGCACCGTGAAGACCCACGTTGGGCGGATCCTCACCAAACTCGACCTGCGCGACCGGGTGCAGGTCGTCATCTTCGCCTACGAGACCGGTCTGATCCGCCCCGGCCAGGACAAGCCTTAGCTCAGTCGGCCATCGCTCGGCATCGTGTAGAAAGAAGCGCGCGGATCCCGCCGACCACAATGCCGGTCCATTGTGGACGGCAGCAGATGCGCTGTGCTGCTTGGCTTTTGACGGCGTGACGCGCGGCTGCATCCGCGTGCCGTGTGACCCGAGCCCAGGCGGCGCGGTCCGCACCGCCTGGACTCTGATTTGAGTTATGTGCCGTTACACCGGCGGTTGCTGCCGAAGCCGCTGAGGAAGTCGTCGCGGACCCAGCCGGAGACACCGGTGTTGAGGTTGACGATGTAACTCCATGTGCCGCCCTCACCAGGTGACCAGCAGTGGAAGTCCACCCGCTGGCCGTTTTGCCCCTGCCCGTTGGACAGGCAATTGAGATGCGGACCCTGGCGGGTGTTGACGGCACTTGCGATGAAGGTGCCCGTCCTGGTGTCCAGGTTTTGGTGCGGGTGAGCGGCACAGTGCTGCGGCACCACCACACCACCACACCGCCGTCGGCTGCCGAGGC
Organism: Allorhizocola sp.; assembly: GCA_044869915.1. Lineage (GTDB taxonomy): Bacteria > Actinomycetota > Actinomycetes > Mycobacteriales > Micromonosporaceae > Allorhizocola. The sequence goes on along the minus strand of JBIOYB010000428.1, from coordinate 152 downwards.
CGGAACTGAAGCCACGGCCGTTGCGGCGATCAGAAGCCCCACCACCGCGAAGGTGCGCGCGATGATGCGGCGGAAAGAGATTGTTTGCGTCACAGTAATCCTCCCGTGTGAATATCAGGACCGTCGTCCCCTGCTCGCGGTACCACGATATT
>JBIOYB010000427.1:0-10540 GCA_044869915.1 Allorhizocola sp. | reverse complement strand
ATGAGCAGGAGGGCGGCGATGCCCAGGCCTCCGATGCTGAACAGGATGTCCAGTGTTCTGCGCTTCATGGCTTGCTCCTCGAGTGATTCGAGTGGTGGTGTCGTTTTCGTTGTGTTGAGCATCGTGGGTGGGCGCGGCCCGGCGGCAGGTGAGCAAGGCCCGACTCGGCGGGGCCTGTTGGCATGTTCCTGTCCGGGACCTTCGGCCCTGGCCCGCCCGACCCGGGCGCCGATGGACAGGAAACACGAGTGAGGGATACGTTCGTTCATCAGCAGGACGGGGCGTCCGATCGCAAACCTCGTCGCGGGCAATGAGGCGATGACGGCGCGGCAGGTTATCGGGCCGATCGGCTCAGATTGACCAGGGACATGAGGAGGTGAATCGATTCCGGCCGCAAAAAGTCGGAATGTGCCCCCTGCGGGGAGAGGCGGCCGGCTCGGTACAGCCATCCCGCGTCCACATTGGTCAGTCTGGCGAAATCGCCTGCGGTGTAACGCTCACCGAGGCGGCGCAGCCCGATGGTCGGTGCACCCGTCGCGCCGACCGCTCCCAGACCCGGGACTCCCTCAGGGATCCGGTGCCACATCGACAGCGCGCGGTCGAACGGTGTATGGGTGAGAACGATGGGGCCGGCGAGCGGCGCCCCGCCGTTGACCAACGGGAGGAACTGCTCGCGGAAGATGCCGGGCGGCGCGGCCATCTGGATGCCCAGGAAGCTGTCCACCGCAAACGGAACGCCGGCCCGCCACGGCCACGCCAGGGTCGGATCGGTCGGCGCCGCGGCCTCTTTGATGGCCTCCCCGAGCAGCCGGCAGCCGAACGAATGACCGACGCAGTGCAAGTAGCTGCCATGCGCTGTTTGCAGCAGACCGCGCCGCGTGGCAGGCTGCCGGGTCCGGTCCAGATAGCCCAGCAGAGCGGCGAGGACGTGTGCGGCGTATCCGCGGCTGGTCATAGCGTGCGCACGGTCGCGGATGCGCCGGTATCCCCACGGAAACGGATTGCTGCGCGACGGCCACTGCACCGAGATGAAGAACGGGTGGAACTCCGCGAGGGCGGGGTAGCGCGGCGCGTCGCGCCGCCAAATCTTCCAGATCGCGGAAAACAGCCGCCGGGCGGCTTCGGGTGCCGTCTGCCTGTCGTGTTGCCAGCCGTGCACGAAGACGAAGACGTCGGTGGCCGGTGCCGGCACGCGAAGGTTCATGGCCAGGTGGTCTTTGACGTCGCGTGGCGCGACCGGCCCGCCGTGGTGTAGCAGCCGGCCGTGCGCATCGAGCTCGACGACAGTGAACGCCTGGAAATCATTGTCCTTCGGCAAATACGATCTCATACGACCCACTCGCTATGCAGAAATGGCCATCGATCCCGTGGAAGAGGGAGTAGGAGAGCCCCAACGGATTCTTGTACTCGTCCGCGTACCACTGGACAAGCGAGCGGATGGTCTCGCCGAACCGCTGCTGCCTGGGATCCAGTACACGGGTGAGGAACATTTCCGCGAACGAGCCCGCGAACACGGCCGGTATGGTCAGGCACGGGCCGAGCAGGCTGCTCGCACCGCTGTCGAGCAGCACGCGGCCGAAGGCACTCGGTGGGTGCGCCCCGAAATCGGCGCCGTGGCATACATTGATCAGCGCGAGCGGGTTGCCGCGCAGGCCGTCGTCGTCCAGCCAACGGGCGATGGTTGAGGCAGTGATGGGTTCGTGATCGGTCAGGTGCAGCTCTGGAACGACCGTCGCTGCTGCCGTGCAGTGGCAGCAGATGTAGATGAGGTGGTCGTCCGACCCGGCGCCGCGCAGGAGAGCCTCCGCCTCCCGCTTCGACGTCGCCAGCTTCAGCGAAGTGCTTCGTTCCAGCGCGGTTATCGTAGGCGCCACGATGCACGGTTGGGGCTGGTCCAATGCCTTGTCGTAGTATGCGGTCGCCATTGGGCCGTCGTGCCGGATGTCGGCCTCGCCCACCGGCACGTCGAAGGTGTGCTCGACGATGTGCCGGTACCCAAGAAATGCCGCCATGTCGACCGTGAGCTCATTGTCCAATCCGGTCTCCGTGCCCGGCCGCGGTACGTACAGCATGGACCAGGGGATGATGATGTCGTCCGAGATAAAGGTGATCACCTGCTGTTCCTGCCAGAGCAACGTGGCGAGGGTGCGCCCCAGCTGCTTGAGCCCGCCGTCGGCCCGGTAGTGGAACAGCAGCCAGAAGAGTTCATAGCCCGCCGCGGCCACAGCCTGCCACCGCTGCGCGAGGATCTTAGGGTCGATGACGCCGCGGAGGTCCACATGCTTGGTGAACGCCCTGTTGTAGATGGGACCGGAATCCTTCTCCTGGTAGTCGGTCCAGTCGATGACATTGACCTGCCACACCTTGAAGAAGTCGGCGACCCAATCGCGGATCACCGAAATTTCGGCGTTCAGTCTGCCGACTTGGTACCACGCTCGCCGCGGGAGGCCGTTGCCCCACGCACAGATTTGGGCTCCTTTTTCACTCTCGACGTATCTGAGGCGAACGACGATGGAGCGGTGCAGAATTTCGCAGGCGTCAACGGCCGCCTCGGTATTGGCTACGCGACTCATGCTGCAGGCCCCCTGCCCGACGCGACGACCGCATACTCGTCGAGCGGGCACTTGCCCAGCAGCGAGCCGTCGTCGGCCGAATAGGCCAGAAACTCCATGCGCAGCGGGCCTTCGCGGCGCGGGGTGACCTCGAACCGCAGCGGCTCGAGCGGTGCCCACGCGTCGAGCCGCGCCGTCCGTACGCACGGCTCGACGTCCGCGTGCTCAGCGACCAGAAGGACATCGATATATCGTCCCCCGGCCGGTGGCAGCTGTGCGCCGAGGTCCGGTCGCCCGATCGAATAGCACAGCTGGAAGGGCTGCCCGGCGCGCAGTTTGTCGCCGGCGCCTTCAAGCCACGTGGTCACCTGACGTCCCAGCGGCTCGCCCGGGAAACGGTCGGCCGGGATGTCCTTTAGGCCGGCCGCGACAAGCGCGTTGGCCACGCCTGCGCGGTCGCCATGCATCCGGAAGAGACGGGCCGCCGACACCAGTTTCGCCCTGCCGGATGTCCGATCACCCTGGCGAGTAGAGAGTTCGCCCTCGACCAGCGTTAGCACCGCCAGCATCGGAGACAGGTCATGCACCAGAAGCGGTTCGAGCGTCAGTGTCGCTTCGAGCGCAAATCGGGCCTGCTCCTCGGCCCGGTCCACGCGGTCTTCGGTGAGCAGCGCGCGTGCATAGGCGCACCGGGCGCGTACCGTCCCCGCGACGTCGTGCATCTGCTGGAATCGATACACTGCCTCCGCTGCTCGGTGGATGGCGCGCATTCGGGAGCGGCCCGGCTCGTTGCGTGGATCGTGGTGGATCTGATCGAGGCGGATGTCGGCCAGCCGCAGCAGGATCGCCGATGCGCGCGAAGCGTCGTCCTCGAACCGATCGTGTAGACGGTGCAACGTCTTCGAGGCGTCCGGCCATCGCCGTGCCCGGCGATGGAGTTCGGCGCTTGCCCAGCCGTGCCAGAACGCGATCTCGTCGTCCTGGTTGTTGGTGTCCGGATGCTGCGTTTCGGTGACGCCACCCAGTGCGGACACGCGCATCAATGTGATCAGGTCCTTGTCGCCCGCTTTCTCAGCAAGCCGCTGCGCCTTCCGCAGCTCGCGGTCAGCGTCGCGATAGGCGCCCGCGCGTAGATGGGCCTCGCCGAGCCTGCGGTAGGACTCACTCTCCAACGCCCATGGGCTGGAGGTGTCCAGCTTCCACGCCATCCCGATGCGCTGCCGGGGTGGCCGCACGACGGCGGGCGGCGCCGATCGCAGGCGGTTGGCCAGGTGCGCGGCCTCTGCCAGGGCGTCGAACGACTCGGCGACCCCCTGCGCCCTGCCGCCGACTCCGTCTTGCGGTTCTCCATTCGTGTACCCGCCAAGCCGACCAAGGAATCCGCCGCGGGCCAGCAGCACCTGCATGACGGCGGATTGGTCGTCGCATTTGCTTGCCGCGTCGAGGCCGAGGTCCAGTCCGTCCAGAATGGACTGGCGGTCCACGTCGCGGGGCACGCAATCGCCGAGCCGCGCGGCGATCCGCCAGCACATGGCATACCTCCCGGCGTTATGCGCGGCTTTCACGCAGCGCAGCAGGTTGTGGTATTCGGCACGCACCCATCGGTCATACAGGCCCGCGACGACGTAGGGCAGATCCGAGTCCGTCGGCAGGTATCGCCGTGGGATCAACGGTTGATCCTCCTGGGCATAACCGGGGTCGTCCTTGGTCAGAATGAGATCGATCGCCTCGAGGTATGCCTCGTCGACGCGGCGTAGCCCCGCCTCGTCATCGTCGCCGTGCGCGAAGCGCAGCTCTTCGGCGAAGTCGCGGACGACGGGGTGGAAGCGATAGCGGTCGAGCCCGGTCGTCTCGTCAACGCCGGCGTGTTCAAGCAGCTGCCGTTCGGCGAGCCTGCAGACGAGCTTTTCCACCTCGACCGCGTCGTTGTCGAGCAGCGGGGCCAGGATCCAGGGCACGAAACTCGGCGTCTTGATCACTGATGCCATCCGGAACGCCCGGCTTTCGTCCTCGGTGAGCCGGCCGTACTCGCTCTCGATCCGGTCACGCACGAAACGGCCCTGCACCCCCAGCGGATCGGGTTTGCGAAGGCGCCTGGCCGCCGGCAGAAGTGATCCGGCCTCCTCGACGATGGCGTCGCCCAGCGCCCGCAGTGCCATCGGCAGCCGGCCCAGCCGGTCGACGATCTCCAAGGCGAACTTCTGATCCTCGTCGTTCGGCGTGAGCGACAGCACGTGCAGCATTTCCAGCGCGCTGTCCGTGTCGGGCACGCCGAGCTGATAGGAGTCGATGCCGAGGGCCGGGCCGAGGTTGCGCCTGCTGGTGAGGACGACCGCGCACCGGCCGCCGCCGGGCAGGAGGCGGGCGACCTGGTCGTGGTCGCGTGCGGCGTCGAGCACTATGAGGACCTTCGCTCGGGCGGTGAGCGAACGGAACCGGGCCGCACGTTCCAATGTGGACCCCGGCACCGGCTCGTCCGGCCTCAGCGCAGTGAGGAAGCGGGCCAGGATGTCCGACTCGGCCCGCATTCTGCCCGCGTTACCCAGGTTGGCGTACAACATGCCGTCGGGGAAGTCGTCCGCCACCTGCCGCGCGAACTCCTGCGCCAGGGCGGACTTGCCGACGCCGGGCATGCCGTGGATCGCGATGATGACAGCGCCGTGGGCACGCGGCGACCCGCGCAGGTGGTCAAGACGTTCGTGCAGCTTTGCCAGCTCTGCTTCGCGGTTGCGGAAGGTTGCCCGGCCCGGTAAGTGTCCCGTTAGGTAAACCGCTCGTGGCGCGGGCCAGGACCGGCCGCTGATGCCGAACATGCCGATAGCGGCCGCCAGGAACAGGCACGCGACGGCGGTAGCCCTTGCCCACGGGGGTGCGCCGGTGAGCAGCCCAGTGGCGCCAGCTGCGGACAGCAACGCGATCGTGATGAAGAGGTTTCGTGTCATCGCCGGCCTCCCGTGCCGTGGGCGGCGGGGGGCCGTCCGTCGGTCAAACTGGTGCGTGTCATCCGCTCAATGCGGTCGATCTGGTCGTCTGCGTGGATCGACGCGTAACTGCGCAACGCGGCGCTTCTCAGGTCTACGGCCCTGTCCTTATCGCCGCCGCGCAGGTGAACGTCGGCAAGCTGTTCGGCCACCTCCGCCTCGATCCAGGCGTCGCCGCAGTTGTGGAAGGTCTCGAGCGCCTCGCCGAAATACCGGATCGCACCGTCCAGATCTCCCTCGGCGGCGAGGATCTGACCGATCAGCTGCCGGCAGTGCGCGTTGCCATAGCGGTGGCGCATGCCGCTGAACCTGTCGGCCACGTTGAGCGAGCGGGCCAGCGCGTCATCCGGCCGGCCCAGCTGCAACGCCGCGCGCGCCGCCTGGTAGTCGATCCACGCCCCCCAGAGCACCTGCTGATGGCGCTGCGCGTGGTCGGCCCCGGCCCGCAGCACCTCCAACGCGTCGCCTGGGCGATCCGTGGCCAAAAGCACGCGGCCCTCGGCATAGGCGACACCGGCGGTCAGCCTGCACACAAGCCACGAACTCATGCGTGCGTCGACCAATGCACGAGCCTGCCGGATCGGTGTGACTCCGGCGAAGGGGATCGGGCCGACCGATTCGACGACTGCCAACTCACGCAACAGGCGGATCTCCTCTATCGGGTCCGCTTGCTCCGCATTGATCGCGGTGGCAGCCGCCAGGTCGGCCCGGGCGGCGTTGGTCTGGCGCAGCCGGCGATGCAGCTTCGCGCTGATCCGCAACGCCCGGATCCTGGCCGGGGGGAAGGCACTCCCGAGGGGGAGCTGAAGCAGGTCGCGGACGTCCTCGCAACCGCCGAGCTCGCTGTGCAGCTCCGCGAGCATCACCGAAGCCTCGGCCTCGCCGGGCAGATCTGTGGCGTCGCGGGCCGCGGCGATCGCGTCCCGGGCATGTTTGAAGGCCCGGGAGATGTTGCCCTGCTCGACCGTGACCTGGACCCGTTCGAACACCCGCTGGACGGAGTGCGCCTGTGGCCTGCTCCTGCGGATGTCTCCGAGCCTCTGTTCGGCCAACCGGGCCTGCTGGCCGGGCAGGAGCTTTGCCCGCTGCCCGGCATACGCCTCGACGTGTTCGAGCATGACGTAGGACTGGACGCCCGCGATGTCGGGGCTTTGCCGCGCGAGCAGCCCGGCGTCGGTGAGCCGCTCGCAAAGTTTCCACGCCTCGGTCTGCGAAACCTCGAGCAGCGCACCGAGCTCCCAGGGCACGAAGCGCCGCTGGCCCATCAGTCCGAGCGTCGCCAGAGCATGCTGTTCGCGGCGAGTCAGCATCGCGTGGCTCAGGTCCAGGGCATTGATGAAGGTACCCGGCCGCGGCTCATCGGACTCGGCGATCCAGCGCCGGGCGGCCGAGAGCGTAGTGTGCGGCCGGCTGGCCAGAGCCATGCCCACCAGTCGGATGGCCAGCGGATGCCCCTCGGCCGCATTCACCAGCGCGTTCGCGCTGTCGCGTTCCCGGCTGACCCGTTCGGCGCCGATGACAGCTTTGAGCATGCGGGTTGCCGCTTCCTGGTCGAGGCTTCCGAGGGGGAAGGCTTCAGCGGTCGGGAGCCCGGCGATCGGGTGCCGGGACGTGATGATGACGGCGCAGTGCCGGCTGTCGGGCAGCAGCGGCCGGATGGTCTCGGCGTCGGGCACGTCGTCGAAGAGCATCAACAGCTGGTTGGTGCGGCACCGCCGCCTGATCAGCCTTTGGTAGAGCGCTGCCTGCTGCCGCTCGCCGTCGGGAATCGACACCCCCGGCGGTTGTAGCGCCTGGATGAACTGCCGGCGGGCCGCCTGCGCAGCCTGCTGCGGATCCGAGTCGTACCATGCCGAATCGGCGTCGAACGGCGCGAACAGCTCGCCGCCGTCGAATCTGTCCGCGACCGAGTGGGCGACGTAGAGCGAGAATGCTGTCTTGCCGATCCCGGCGACGCCGTGCACGTTGGCGATCCTGCGTGGCCCGCTGCTGAGCAGATAGGCCTTGAGCAGCTCGACCTCGTCTTCCCGCCCGACCATGCGGGTGGGTGGCGGCGGCAGATTCGACGGCGGGATGTAGGAGGAGCCCTGCCTTCGATGCCTGGCGGTCCAGATCAGGGCGCCCACGAGATAGCCCATGGCGACGACCGCCGTTTCGATCCATGACCACCGTGCGTAGACGCCGAAGACGGCCACGGCCAGGGGAGCTGCGCATCCTGCATAGACCGCGGCGGCGACAAGCGCCGGCTGGTATCTCCCGAACAATCGAGTCACTAGACTCCTCCTACTGATCGTGTTGCTAGGATCACTTAACGCAGTTGTTGGCGATATGCCTTCACGTCCTCATCGGACCTTTGGCGGGCTGGTTCGAGCCGAGCATCCGCCCCGAGACGAGTCACGTCCGGCATGCGGTCGGGTGCGGGTCTTACGGGTCAGGCCAAAGGGGTGCGCGTTCACGGCAGAAGTCGGGGCAATGATTCGAGCGCGCGCTGCACCGCCCTGGACACCTGGCCGAACTCGCGCAGGTTGCGGGTTTCGAACAGGACTACGTCACCGTGGCCATATCGCGCTCTGAGGTAGTAGTACGCCGGCTGGGTTCTCGCCAAAAGCGCAGCGACGATCAGCGATCCAGCTACCAACGGCAGGTCACCAGGCCGGATATCGGCCCGCCGTTGACGGCCAAGACGATGGCGGCGGCGAATCCGAGGACCGCGGCCGTCACCGCCGCCACGACGCCGGTGGGCGGATCGCTTTTGCCTTTGGTGACGTAGCGCAGTTCCGCGACGTTGTACCGGATCCCGCCGGCATACAGCCAGTGGTATGTGACGATGGTCCCGTCGCGCGCATACAGAACGGCCGCGGGATCGACTGCGCCGCGCGCGTATCCCTTGCCGGTCTCAAAGCCATTTTCAGGTGAGGGGAAGTGGGGGTTCACGGTCGGGCTCCTTATCAGCAACTCGGTGATAGCAACCGAGAACCAAGTGTCTGGCCACCCTGCGTGAACTTTCAGATGCCGTCAGACCGCCGACCGCCGGGCCTAAGTCCTGAATCAGCACGAAGCGGATAACGCTAACTCAGTCATCTCCGTCATCCATGCCACAAAAAGTCGTTCGACAGTAACGCCTTTTTGGGGATTCACGCGGTTCCAGCGGGATGACGATCGTACGGTCGGCCTCGCACAAACGGCCTACCCCGGACGAAGCACCCGGTACCGGGCGAGCCACGCCCGCGGCGACTCAATTCACGTCCCAGGCCGTCGGCGTGGCGCGTTGGGAGGGATCATGGCAACGGAGTCGATCAGTGAGCCGGTGCAGATTTTGACGCCAGCAAGGAGGTCGCGTCGGTACGCAACCTGTGGGACCGCTACACCGACATCGACCAACTCTTCCCCGAGGACCTGCGCGACGCGGCATGGACCCGGACACGCTCGCCAAGCGGCTTGGGGAAGAGGGCGTCGCGAACCCAGACACCTTCGAGGCAGTCGGCAGCTATTCCTTGCGGCCCCGCAACCGGGCGTATCACCCGCAGCAAGTATGCCGAGCTCACGCACCGGCTCGGCGCGCTGCTCCTGCTGCCGGCAGAAGCCCTCATCGGTGCGGCAGCAGCCCCTTGGTCCTGCGGACACATGCGCTCGGGCGCCTTGTGGAACTCCGGGCAGGTGCTGCCTTGGCGGCTGCACGCACGCCCGGAGGTTTCCAAACGCCCATGGACAGAAGGGGTTAGGCGGGGTACTTAGCGAGGATCGCTTGGAGCGCATCGACGAAGCGCAGGGATTCGTCGTGGTCGCGTTGCCAGATGTTGCGCCCGAAGATGAGCCCGGTCGCACCGGCCTCCATCGACTCGCGCGCCTTGGCGAGCATCGCCTCGTCGCCGGCCTTCTCGCCGCCGGAGACCAGGACGGCGGTGCGGTTGGCCGCTGCGACGACGGCTTCGATGGCCTGCCGGCTGGAGAAGTCGTTGGTGTATTCCGGGACGCCGCCGTGCTTTTCGGGGTGCGGGAAGTTTACCTTCACCACGTCGGCGCCGAGCTCGCTTGCCACGCGGGCGGCGTAGTGCACGGCGTAGAAGGAGTCCTTGCCGCCCTTGGCAGCGATCGCCTCGCCCCGCGGGTAGGCCCAGACGATCAGCGGCATGCCGAGGTTGCGTGCCTCCTGTCGGATCGCTTGGTACTGCCGGAAATCCTCGGTCTCGGCCGGGCTGCCCACGTAGAGGGTGTAGCCGACGGCGTCGGCGCCCAGCCGCACCGCTTCGGCCACGCTCGCGTGCACGGGCGACAGGGCGTGCGCGTCGGACGGTATGTCGGTCTTGCCGTTGAGCTTGAGGATCAGCGGCACCTCACCCGCGTACTGCCAATAGAATTTCTCGGCGAGTCCGATTTGGAGGGCGATGCCGTTGAAGCCTCCTTCGAGGGCCAGTTTGATGATGTACCGGGGATCGGCGGCGGCCGGGTTGGCGAAGAAGTCGCGGGGGCCGTGCTCGAGTCCCTGGTCGTAGGGTAGGAAGAGCGCTGTGCCGTTGCGCAGGCCGTGCTGATACAGGATGCGGTGCAGGCGGGCTTTGGGGCCCGTGGGCAGCCCGCGTTCGGCCAGCGTGAGCCGGGTGGTCATGGTGGATCGCTCCTTTCGCGTCCCCTCGACCGTGCCGCCGCCCGCGCGTCTGGGCCAGGGCCGAAAGTCACGCCGCCGGAGGAAGTCCTGCCCTGCCGGATCGCGGTGCCGCCGCGGGAGCCTGACGTTATGATCACCGCTTGGGTGGATCTGTACTGGTTGCCGTTAGGTGCCGGGCAGGGGCTGCGCCGGGCCGGCTGGCCGGGCTGCGCGTGGGCGCACAGGTGGGTGGTGGCGAGGGGGTCGAAAGTCCTTCGCCGGAATGGCCATGTGCTCTCCCACGGAAGGGGGACATCGGGCACGATCAAGGCATGGGCGAGGCTTATCTCGAGGACAAAGATCTTGACGCCGTGGATGCGTGGTGGCGTGCGGCCAACTATCTGACGGTCGGCCAGATCTAC
>JBIOYB010000426.1:0-29763 GCA_044869915.1 Allorhizocola sp. | reverse complement strand
GAAGGCCCGCAGCCCGACGCCGATCTGCGGTGCGGCCAGCCCGACGCCGCCCGCCTCCTGCATCGTCTCGAGCAGGTCCTTGACAAGATTGCGAAGCTCTTTATCGAACGTGACGACCGCGTCGGCGGGGGTGCGCAACACGGGGTCACCGAAATACCGGATCGGCTGGACAGTCACGCGCTCCAGTCTACGGATGCCCGATTCCCCACTGTCGGTGATCTCCTACGCGGCGCCCGCGCCGCTGGCGATGCCGAGGACGAACGTCAGCACCGCGGCCCACATCCAGGTGAGCATTGTCGCGCGGGTCACATGGTCCGGGCTTGCCATGCGGGCGAGCGCGACGGCCACCACCGCGCCGACCGAGGCCATCATCAGCGGCAGCGTGATCTTGGTGACCCAGGTGAACTCCGACAGCGGCCCCTCGGACGGCATCGCGACACACCCGGCGACGATCGCGGCGATGAAGCCCGAGACGGTCCACCGCCGCGCCCCTCCGGCCGGCCGGGTCAGCCATAGGAACCCGGCCACCGACGTCACGAGCACGATGTTGGCCAGGGCCAGCAGGAACCGCACGCCGTCGCCCGCACCGGGCAGGTTCCACAACGCTTGCGACACAAGCAGTCCGGCTACGCCGACGCCGATCAGCAGGCCGAGGCGAAGCAGCAGCGCGTTGCGCGCCACCGCGGATCGCGCCGCCCCGGACAGCCATCGCCGGCGTGCCGGGCCGTCAAGGATGTGATCGGCCTCGGCCGTCATCGCCTCGGCCCATTCCGGACTGGACAGTATGCGGATCAGCCACCGCAAGACCCGCTCCCTCACGCTGCACCACCCAACGCCAGGCCACGCTTGCCCTCAGGCTGCTCGGCCGGGATGGCGGCGGCCTGCCGCGCGCCGTCGTCGGTGAGCCGGTAGGCGTGCCGCCGCGGGCGCCCGGCAGGCTGCTCCTCCTCCCAGCGCGCCTCGAGCAGGCCGCGCTCGGCGAGGCGGATCAGGATCGGATAGAGCGTGCCGGATTTGAGCCCGATCCGGCGGGCGATGTCGTATCCGTGCCACCAGACTGACGGGTCCTCGGCGAGCAGCCGCAGCACGGCGATCGTCTGTGGCGAGAGCGCGGTTCGGCGAGACATGCCAGAAACTCTACCTAGATAGACTTTGGTTGGCTAGAGCTGCATCGGGTCGAACTGCACCCGCACCGGATCGGCGCCCTTGCGCGCGCTGCGCACCCCGGCCGCCACGTGCAGCGCCTCAGCCAGCTCCAGCCCCTTGGACAGGCGCACCCGCACGAGCATGCGCTCCTGCTCCTGCCCGACCGGCAGCGGCCCAAGCACCTCGGCCCCCTCTGGCAGGCTCGCGTGCTCCAGCAGGTCGGCCACTGCCTGGGCCGGCCCGGTGAGCGAGGCCATCCGTGCGGTGGGCGGGAAGCCCAGCTGCCTGCGCTCGGCCAGCTCGCGATCGGCCAGCCACCCCGGATCCCACCGGATCAACGCCTGCACCTGCGCCAGCGCGCCGTCGGCGACCACGACCACGCGCCCGCCAGGCCGGGCCAGCGCCGCGGCCGAAAACCACCGGCGCGCCGTCTCCTCCCCCGCCCGCAGGTCCGACCGGGTCAGCAGCGCCCACGCGTCGAGCAGGAGCACGGCCCCATAACCACCTTCTGCCACGGGCTCGGCCCCGGGCGTCGCGAGCACCAGCGCCGGCGCGGCCGCCACGGAGTCGAGCACATTGCCGCCGCCCGACGTCCACACCGGATAGCCGGGCAGCGCCCGCCCGATCTCCTCGGCCGTGCGCCGCACCCCGGTCACCGCCGCGCGCAGGCGGCGCCCGCCACACACCGGGCACGTGTATCCCGCCGCGGGCCGCGCACACCACGCGCAGCTGGGCGGCGCGTCGGCCGAGCTGAGCGCGAGCGGCCCGGCGCAGTGCGGGCAGCGCGCCCGCTCGCGGCAGTCCTGGCAGGACACCGCCGGCACGTAACCGCGCCGCGGCACCTGCATCAGCACGGGTTGCCCCGCCGCCAGCGTGTCCCGTGCCGTCTGCCACACCAGGCTCGGCAACCGGGCCGACGCGGCGGCCGGGTCGCGGGCCAGCTGCTTGTCGTCGGCCGGGCGCACGTCGGGTGCGATGCGGCGCAACGTTTCCCGTGACGCCGCGATCTGCTTGGCCCAGCCCGTGGTGAGCAGCTGCTGCGCCTCGGCCGTGCGCGCGAACCCGCCCACCAGCGCGCCCGCGCCCGTCTCCTGCGCCCGGGTCAGCAGCACCTGCCGGGCGTGCGGATAGGGGGCGCGCGGCTCGGCGTGCGGGTCATCGCCATCGTCCCAGATGGCCACGAGCCCGAGCTCGCCCGCCGGCGCGAACGCGGCCGCGCGCGTGCCGATCACGGCCCGCACCTCGCCCCGGCTCGCGCGCAGAAACCGCCGGTAACGCTCGGCCGGCCCCAGCGCGGCGGCGAGCGCCACGTGCATGTCCTTGCCCAGCACGGCGGTCAGCGCCTCGTCGAGCCGGCGCAGATCGCGTGCGTCGGCCACCACCGCCACCGCGCCGCGTCCACTGTGGAGGGTCGCGCCGATCGCCTCCGCGAACCGGGCCGGCCAGTCCTCGCCGGGCAGCGCCGACCACACCGCGCGCGGGCCGCGGCCCTCCCGCAGCCCGGTCAGGAACGCTTCACCCGCTGGATAATGCCCCCACCCCGCAAGCGCCGGCTCGTCCACAGTGGACGGTGCGGCGCCGGGCCGCGGCTGCTTCTCCACGGCCGCTTGCCGGGGCGGGATCGCCAAGCGCAGCACGTCGGCCAGGCCGCCCGCGTAGCGATCGGCGATCCGGCGCGCCAGCGCGGCGATCTCGGGGCGCAGCACGGGCTCGGGCGACACGACCTTTTCCAGCCACAGCATCCGGCCCTCGTGCGCGGTCGCCTCCACCCGCTCGATCAGCCAACCGTCGACCAGCTGCCCCGAAAACCGCACCCGCACCCTGGTGCCGGGTTGCGCGTCGGCGTCGAACTCCTCCGGTATCAAATAATCAAAAAGCCTGTCCAGATGCGGCAGCGACACATCTACACAAACGCGCGCGACCGGCAAACCCTGCGCGGGTTGCCGGTCGCGTCGCGTTTTCTTGGTCACCACCGAAGCATGACAGCAGCCTCTGACCGCTCATTTCGCGAGGGCCATTTGGTTCCTGGCCCGGCGCACGCTCGGGCCGTGTGCGCTCTTGGCACACAACCGAGCGAGCAACGCCGCCAGGGGCAAAATGGGTCCGCGAATCAGTTCGCGAGGGCCATTTGGTTCCTGGCCAGGCGCACGCTCGGGCCGTGTGCGCTCTTGGCACACAACCGAGCGAGCAACGCCGCCAGGGGCCAAATGGGTCCGCGAATCAGGAGGCGGCGGCCTTGAGGTCCGCTACCTTGTCGGTGCGCTCCCAGGTCAGGTCGGGCAGCTCGCGGCCGAAGTGACCGTAGGCGGCCGTCTGCTGGTAGATCGGGCGCAGCAGCTCCAGGTCGCGGATGATCGCGGCCGGGCGCAGGTCGAAGACCTCATTGATCGCCTTCTCGATCCGGTCGACCGGCACGACCTCGGTGCCGAACGTCTCGACGAACAGGCTCACCGGGTGGGCCTTGCCGATGGCGTAAGCGACCTGGGCCTCGCACCGCTCGGCCAGGCCGGCGGCCACAACGTTTTTGGCCACCCAGCGCATCGCGTATGCCGCCGAACGGTCCACCTTGGACGGATCCTTGCCGGAGAACGCGCCACCGCCGTGGCGGGCGTAGCCACCATAGGTGTCCACGATGATCTTGCGGCCGGTCAGGCCGGCGTCGCCCATCGGGCCACCGATCTCGAACCGGCCGGTCGGGTTGACCAGCAGGCGGTAGCCCTCGGTGTCCAGGCCGAGGCCCTCTAGCTCGGGCGCGATGACGTGCTCGCGAACGTCGGGGGTCAGCAGCGACTCGAGCGAGATGTCGGGCGCGTGCTGCGACGAGACGACGACGGTGTGCAGGCGCACCGGGCGCAGCCCGTCGTATTCGATCGTGACCTGGGTCTTGCCGTCGGGCCGCAGGTAGGGGATCACGCCGTCCTTGCGGGCGGCGGTCAGGCGGCGGGCCAGCCGGTGCGCGAGCGCGATCGGCAGCGGCATCAGCTCGGGCGTCTCGGAGCACGCGAAGCCGAACATCATGCCCTGGTCGCCGGCGCCCTGCGAGTCGAGCGCGTCGCCGGCCTCACCGGAGCGCTGCTCGATGGCCGCGTCGACGCCCTGCGCGATGTCGGGCGACTGCGAGCCGATGGAGACGCTCACGCCGCAGGAGGCGCCGTCGAAGCCCTTGCGGGACGAGTCGTAGCCGATGCCCAGGATGGTCTCGCGGACGATCGACGGGATGTCGGCGTAGGCCTGCGTGGTCACTTCGCCGGCGACATGTACCTGGCCGGTCGTGATCAAGGTCTCGACCGCCACCCGGCTCTTGGGGTCCTGCGCCAGCAATGCGTCCAGGATGCCGTCGCTGATCTGGTCAGCAATCTTGTCTGGGTGACCCTCCGTCACCGACTCTGAGGTGAACAAACGGTGTGCCACGCGATCTCCTAAGTTGGCTTTCCAATGCTCAGGGCAGTTTAGTCATACGTGTTAGAGGAGCCATCGAATGACTCCCGTTGTGCCATAGGACGGGATCAGGTCACAGACGCGAAACAACCCTATCCCACACGGCATGGGCTAGAGCATCCTTCGATTGTCGAGGAAGGGCCTGCTCAGAGCCTTGCGCGTCGATGATCGTCGCCTCGTTGCCGTCCGACCCGAAGACCTGTCCGGTCCCGACGTCGTTGACAACAATCAGGTCGGCACGCTTGCGCGCGAGCTTGTCGCGGGCGTGCGCCAAGGCGTCGTGCGTTTCGGCGGCGAAGGCGACCAGGATCTGCCCGGCCTGCTTCGACGCGCCCAGCTCGGCGGCGATGTCGGGGTTGACGGCCAGCTCGAGGGTTGGTGCGGCGCCGTCCGCCCGCTTCTTGATCTTTTGCTCGGCGACGGTGGCCGGGCGGAAGTCGGCCGGCGCGGCGGCCATGACCACGGCATCGGCGCCTTTGAACGCCTCGACCGTGGCGTCACGCAGCTCCGCGGTGGTCTCGACGCGGATCAGCTCGACTCCCGCTGGTGTCGGCAAATCGACATTGGCCGCGATCAGCACGACCTGCGCCCCGCGCGCGACGGCGGCGCGAGCGAACGCGTAGCCCTGCTTGCCGGACGAGCGATTGCCCAGGAAGCGCACGGGGTCGAGCGGCTCGCGAGTGCCGCCCGCGGTCACCACGACGCGCCGGCCGGCCATGTCCCGCTTCACGCCCGCCAGCACCTGCTGCGCCAGCTCGAAGAGCGACTCGGGCGACGGCAGCCGCCCTTTGCCGGTGTCGGCGCCGGTGAGCCGGCCCACGTCGGGCTCGACTACCAGGTTGCCCCGGTGACGCAGCGTCGCGACGTTGGCGGCCGTGGCCGGGTGCTCCCACATCTCGGTGTGCATGGCCGGCGCGAACACGATCGGGCAGCGCGCCGTCAGCAGCGTGCTGGTGAGCAGGTCGTCGGCCTGCCCGTGAGCCGCGCGGGCCAGCAGATCGGCGGTCGCGGGGACGACCATCACGAGGTCGGCCGACTGTCCGATCCGGACGTGGGCGACCTCGTGCACGTCGGAAAACACCGATGTGGCAACGGGTTGGTGCGACAGCGCCTCCCAGGTGGGCGCGCCCACGAATCGCAGCGCCGCCTCGGTGGGGATGACCCGCACCCGGTGGCCCGCCTCTGTGAGCAGGCGCAGCAGCTCGCATGCCTTGTAGGCCGCTATCCCCCCGCTGACGCCGAGCACCACTTGGGCCGCGTCCGGCCAAGCGGAGTCGCTTGCTTTTTGCGAGGCAAGGCCGGGCGGCCCAGGCTGCTCTGCCAAGGGGGCTTAGCCCTCGATCGGCTCGGAGGTGAGCAGGCCGGCGTTGATCTCGCGCATCGCGATGGACAGCGCCTTCTCCTGCGGCGTCGTCTCGACCAGGGGCCCGACGTATTCGAGCAGACCCTCGCCGAGCTGGCTGTAGTAGGCGTTGACCTGCCGCGCCCGCTTGGCGGCAAAGATCACCAGCGCATATTTCGACGAGGTCTTCTCGAGCAGCTCGTCGATGGGCGGGTTGGTGATGCCTTCGGGGTGGGCAACGGTTCCAGACACTTGTCAATCCTTCACAGATGGTGGCGTGCAGCGGCCAGGACTGGCGAACCGAGCAATCCTACCAACTCGTCAGCGGCGCGCTCGAGGTAGTCGTTGACGACCGTCACGTCGAACTCCTTCTCGGCCGCGAGCTCCTCGTCGGCGTGCTTCAGGCGGCGGCGCAGCGTCTCGGGATCCTCTGTGCCACGGCCCACGAGCCGGCGGTGCAGCTCCTCGCGGCTCGGCGGGGAGAGGAACACCAGTTGCGCCTCGGGCATCGCCTCGCGCACCTGGCGGGCGCCCTGCAGGTCGATCTTCAGCAGTGTGGGGATGCCGGCGGCGATGCGCGCCTCGACGGGCCCGCGCGGCGTGCCGTAGAGGTTGCCCGCGAACTCGGCCCACTCCAGCAGCGTGCCCTCGTGGACGTAGCGCTCGAACTCCTTGCGGGTGGCGAAGTGGTAGTGCTCACCCTCGATCTCGTAATCGCGCTTGCGCCGGGTGGTGATCGACACAGAGATCCACACCCAGGGTGCCTGCTTGCGGATCACCTCGATCACCGCGTCCTTGCCCACCCCGGACGGGCCCGACAGGACGGTCAAACGCGGGTGTGACGCGAGATCCATGTTCAATTTCTACCCGATGCGGAATTCGGCCGCGTAAGGGGTCATGCCTTTCTCGACCGAAAATCGCTTTACCGAGATCCTTACCGGTAACGGTGGTGAGGGATGCGTAAGGGCCATGCCCTCCCAACGAGAAAGCATGGCCCCTAGTCGCGCACAGGAGTCAGTTGCTGAACTCCGCCAGAAGCGCCTTGCGCTGCTGGTCACCGAGGCCACGCAGGCGACGGCTGTCAGCGATCTTCAACTTCTCCATGATCTGGGTGGCGCGGATCTTGCCGATGCCCGGGAGGGCCTGCAGCACGGCCGAGACCTTGAGCTTGCCGACGACGTCATCCGACTCGGCACGATCCAGAACCTTGGCCAGGGTGGTTTTGCCCTGCTTGAGCTGCTCCTTGAGCTCAGCGCGAGCCTTGCGGACCTCCGCGGCCTTCTCGAGCGCAGCAGCGCGCTGCTCAGGGGTCAGTGTCGGGAGCGGCACCAGTTCTCCTCAGTCCTACGGTCTTCACCAGCGTTATCGCTGGCAGACCGGAAACCTAGCGGTCAACGCCCGATTCGGCAACGCCGTACGACATGGTTACGAAACATGAGCAAAGTGTCCTAGGTCACTCATGCGAACCAAGTGTGGATCTCAGCTCATCGATCAGTTTGTATGTCGCCGTGCGCAACGATTGCAAATTAGGACCGGCGCTGAGGACCTCTCGGGAGTACGACGGAACGAGCAGAGAGTGATCTCCGGGGAAGATCCTTAACAGATCCGACGGCCGCCCGCCCTGTGCCCCGAGACCCGGCACCAAGATCGGTCCGCCCACTCTGGACAGATCATGACCGGTCTCCCCAATGGTCGCGCCGACCACCAAACCGAGGCTCCCAAGACCCTCGGAACCCTCGTTGAGCTGGGAAATCTCGTCGATGATCGTTTGCGCGACGGTCCGGCCGTCCTCGAGCCGGGCGTGCTGGACCGACCGACCCTCCTTGTTGGACGTCAGCGTCACGACGAAAACCCCGCCGCCGTACTTATGCGCCAAGTCGAATGCGGGCGCGAGCGAACCTACCCCCAGGTAAGGAGTCGCAGTGATCGCATCGACATAGATTGGACTCGATGGGTTGAAATACGCGTCCGCGTAGCCGGACATCGTCGATCCAATGTCGCCACGCTTCACGTCAAGCAAAACTATCGATCCCGCCTCCCGCAACTGTCGGATAGTTGACTCAAGGATTTCGGTTCCGCGAGCCCCAAAACGCTCAAAAAAGGCGGACTGGGGCTTGAAGACGGCGACTCGATCACCAATTGCCTCTACAACAATTTGGCAAAAATCGGCGAGACCCCCTGCGGTGTCAGGCAGACCCCACGCGGACAAAAGAGGCGGATGCGGGTCAATTCCCACGCACAATTGGCCACGAGAACGCATCGAATCGAGCAAGCGGTTACCGAAGGGCTGCATCACACATCGCCTTACTAATCAGTGAAATTTCGTCATCAGCACAGATATATGGGGGCATCGCGTAGATAAGGTCTCTGAACGGGCGAAGCCACACTCCATTCGCGACAGCACGCCGCGTCACGGCGGCCACATCGACGTTTTGAGAAAGCTGGATCACGCCGATCGCGCCCCTGACGCGCACATCCTTGACGCCCGGCGCGCCGATCGCCGGCTCCAGGCCCTTTTTCAAAAGCGTTTCGATGCGGTACACATTGGACCTCCAGTCCGACCCGAGCAGCAGCTCGATGGACGCGCTGGCCACCGCGCACGCCAACGGATTGCCCATGAAGGTCGGCCCGTGCGCGAGCACCGGCACCTCGCCCGTCGAGATGCCGCGCGCCACCTCGGCCGTGCACAGTGCGGCGCCAAGCGTCAGGTAACCACCGGTGAGCGCCTTGCCGACGCACATCACATCCGGCGTCACGCCCACATGGTCGGCGGCGAACAGCTCGCCCGTGCGGCCGAACCCGGTGGCGATCTCGTCGAACACCAGCAGGATCCCGTGCCGGTCGCACAGCTCGCGCAGCACACGCAGGTATCCGGGATGGTGGAAGCGCATGCCGCCCGCGCCCTGCACCACCGGCTCCACGATGACGGCGGCGAGCTCGCCGGCGTGCGCCGCGAGCGCCGCCTCCAGCTCGTCCACATAGGACTGTTCAAACGCGACCGGCGGCGGCCCGGCGAACAGCTGGCGCGGCAGCACATCGCCCCACAGGCTGTGCATCCCGCCCTCGGGGTCGCACACGCTCATCGGGTGGAAGGTGTCGCCGTGATAGCCGCCCCGCCACGTGGCCAGGCGCCGCTTGGCCGGGCGGCCGAGGGAGCGCCAGTATTGCAGGCACATCTTGATGGCGACCTCGACGCTGACCGACCCGGAGTCGGCCAGGAACACGTGCTCCAAACCGGACGGTGTGATGTCGACCAGCGTCTTGGCCAGGCGCACGGCCGGCTCGTGGGTGAGCCCGCCGAACATGACGTGGCTCATCTTTGCCAACTGCTCGGTCACCGCGGCATCGATAAAAGGCACGCGGTATCCGTGGATCGCCGCCCACCAGCTGGACATGCCGTCGACGAGCTCCCGCCCGTCGTCCAACCGAAGCCGTACTCCCCTCGCGGACTCCACGACCAGTGGGGTCATCGAGTTGGGCATCGGCCCGTATGGGTGCCAGACGTGGCGCCGGTCAAGCTCCAGCAAATCCACTGGCGCACCTCCTGACCAGGCCGGGACCGTGGTACACGAAACCGGTGTAGAGCTGGATCAGGCTCGCGCCGGCGTCGAACATGCGCGTGGCGTCGTCCGGCGTCATGATCCCGCCGACGCCGATGACGGGCAGCTCGCACTCGCGGCGCACAAACTCGACCACCTCCAGCGCCCGCTTGGTCAGCGGCGCGCCCGACAGCCCGCCGGTCGGGCCGTCGTGGGCGATCGTCGTGTTGGTGGCGATGATCCCGGCCGCGCCGCGATCCGAGCACACCTGCAGCACCTCGCCGATCGCGCTGTCGGTCAGATCCGGCGCGATCTTCACGAGGATGGGTTTGTCGCCGACCAGCGCCTCGAGGATCGCGTCCAAATGGGACTTCTCTTGAAGCGAGCGCAGGCCGGGCGTGTTGGGCGAGCTCACGTTGACCGCGAAGTAATCACCGTGCGGCGCTAACTCTACATATGAAGATTTATAGTCCTCGACGGCTTGATCCAGCGGCGTCACCTTGGACTTGCCGAGCGAGATGCCAAGCGGCACATCCAGTTTGACCCGGCGCAGCCGCTGGGCCAGCGCATGGGCGCCCTGGTTGTTGAACCCCATCCGGTTGATGATGGCCTGCCGTTCGGGCAGCCGGAACACGCGCGGCCGCTCGTTGCCCGGCTGCGCGTGCCACGTGACCGTGCCGACCTCCACAAACCCGAACCCAAGCGCGGGCCACGCCCGCAGCGCGACCCCGTTTTTGTCCATGCCGGCCGCGAGGCCCACCGGATTGGGGAAGTCCACGCCGAACACCCGGACCGGGTTGCGCACCGCGAAGCGCCGCTTGGGCAGGGGAAGGCGCGAGAGCTGCCGCAGCGTCCACTCGTGCGCCTCCTCCGGATCCCTGCGGACCAGGAGGGGGCGCACGACCCGTTCGAACATCATGAGGCGAGCTCTGGGCGCAACGCGGCGTGCAGCTGCTGCAGCGGGCGCACGGTCATGTCGCCCCGGATCAGGGCCTCGATGCCCATCACCGCCGCGGCCGCACCCGGGACCGTGGTGCAGCAAGGGATGTCGGCCCAGACCGCGGCGCTGCGGATCTCGTACCCGTCCGACCGTGCCGCCGCGCCTGACCCCTGCGGCGTGTTGATGACCATCTGCACGTAACCCGAGCGGATGAGCGAGACCGCGTCGCGCCCGTCGGGCCGCTCGTAGTGCTTGCCCACGATCTCGCATGGGATGCCGTGCCGCCGAAGGACTTCACCGGTCCCGGCCGTGGCCACGATCTCGAACCCGAGGTCGGCCAGCCGCTTGATCGGGAAGATCATCCCGCGCTTGTCCCGGTTGGCCACCGACACGAAGATCTTCCCGCTTGTCGGCAGCGACCCGTACGCGGCCGACTGCGACTTGGCGAACGAGTAGCCGAAGCTGGTGTCGATGCCCATCACCTCGCCGGTCGACTTCATCTCGGGCGACAACAGCGTGTCCACGCCCCGGAACCGCTTGAACGGCAGCACCGCCTCCTTGACCGCGACCGGCGCGCCCTCGGGCATGAAGCCACCGTCCCCGTCGGAGAGCAGCATGCCTTCCCGGCGAAGCTCCGCGATGGTCGCGCCCAGCGCGATCCGGGCCGCCGCCTTGGCCAGCGGGACCGCTGTCGCCTTCGACACGAACGGCACGGTCCGCGACGCCCGAGGGTTGGCCTCGAGCACGTACAGCGCGTCGTCCTTCAGCGCGTATTGCACGTTGAGCAGGCCGCGCACGCCCACACCGCGGGCGATCGCCTCGGTGTATTCGCGCACCCGTGAGAGGTGTGCGCTGCCCAGCGTGATCGGGGGCAGCGCGCAGGCCGAGTCTCCACTGTGGATGCCCGCCTCCTCGATGTGCTCCATGACGCCGCCCACGTAGACCTCGCCGGTGGCGTCGCACAGCGCGTCGACGTCGATCTCGATGGCGTCGTCGAGGAACCGGTCGACCAGCACGGGATGCTCCGGCGAGATGTCCGTGGCCCGGCCGATGTAGGAGCGCAGGGTCGGGTCGTCGTAGACGATTTCCATGCCCCGCCCACCGAGCACATAGGACGGTCGGACGAGCACCGGGTAGCCGACCTCGTCGGCGATCCGCTTGGCCTCCTCGAACGAGATGGCCGTGCCGTGTGCCGGCGCGCGCAGCCCGGCCTCGGTCAGCAGCCTGCCGAAGGCGCCGCGCTCCTCCGCGAGGTGGATCGATTCCGGGCTGGTCCCCACGATCGGCACGCCCGCGTCCTTGAGCCGCTGCGCCAGCCCGAGCGGGGTCTGCCCGCTGAGCTGCACGATGACCCCGACGACGCCCGGACCTCCGGCGGCTTGCCCGGACGTGTGCTCGGCGTGGTACACCTCAAGGACATCTTCAAAGGTGAGCGGCTCGAAGTAGAGCCGGTCAGCGGTGTCGTAGTCGGTCGAGACCGTCTCCGGGTTGCAGTTGACCATCACGGTCTCGTAACCGGCCTCCCGCAGCGCCATCACCGCGTGCACGCACGAGTAGTCGAACTCGATGCCCTGCCCGATCCGGTTAGGACCCGAACCCAGGATGATCACCTTGGGCCGATCGGACGGCGCGACCTCGGTCTCCTCGTCGTAGCTCGAGTAGTGGTATGGCGTGGCCGCACCGAACTCGGCCGCGCACGTGTCGACCGTCTTGTACACCGGCCGCACGTCGAGCCGGTGCCGCAGCGACCGCACGCCGTCTTCCCCGGCGAACTCCGGCCGCAGCGCCGCGAGCTGGCGATCCGACAGGCCCGCCCGCTTCGCCTTGCGCAGCAACGCCTCATCGAGCACGCGCGCGTCGGCGATCTCCGCGCGGAGGTCCACCAGCCCCTGGATCTGGTCCACGAACCAAGGGTCCATCCCGGACTCGCGCGAAACGTCCTCAATGGACCGTCCACTCCGGAGCGCCGCCTCGACCGTGTAGAGCCGCCCGTCGTGCGGGACACCCAGCTCCCCCGCCGGATAGGGCGCCGTCCAGAATCCGGCCAGCTTCGTCTCCATCGACCGCATCGCCTTGTTGAGCGCCTCGGAGAAGTTGCGGCCCAGGCTCATCGCCTCGCCGACCGACTTCATCGTGGTCGTCAGCTCCGTATCCGCGCCCGGGAACTTCTCGAACGCGAACCGCGGAATCTTCACCACGACGTAGTCGAGCGCCGGTTCGAACGCCGCCGGAGTCTTGAGCGTGATGTCGTTGGGGATCTCATCGAGGGTGTACCCGATGGCGAGCTTCGCCGCGATCTTCGCGATCGGGAAACCCGTTGCCTTGCTTGCCAGCGCGGAGCTGCGCGACACCCGCGGGTTCATCTCGATGACGACCAGCCGCCCGGTCTCGGGATGGATCGCGAACTGGATGTTGCACCCGCCCGTGTCGACGCCGACCTCGCGCAGCACGGCGATGCCGAGGTCGCGCATGGCCTGGTATTCACGGTCGGTGAGCGTCATCGCGGGCGCGACCGTGACGGAGTCTCCGGTGTGCACACCCATCGGGTCGATGTTTTCGATGGAGCAGATGACCACGACGTTGTCGTGCTTGTCGCGCATCAGCTCCAGCTCGTACTCCTTCCAGCCGAGCACGCTCTCCTCGATGAGCACCTCGTGCACGGGCGACTCGGCGAGCCCGGTGGTGGACATCGTGTCCAATTGCGACGGTGTGTGGGCCATGCCCGATCCGAGCCCGCCCATCGTGAAGCTGGGCCGGATGACCACGGGCAGGCCCAGCTCGGCGACTGCCTCGTACACCTCGCTCAATGACTTGCAGACCCGGCTGCGCGGTGTTTCGCCGCCCGCCTTCGCCACGATGTCCTTGAACATCTGCCGGTCCTCGCCGCGACGGATGGCATCGATGTTCGCGCCGATCAGTTCTACTTGATATTTATCCAGTACGCCGTTTTCCCACAGCGCGACGGCCGTGTTGAGCGCGGTCTGGCCGCCCAGCGTGGGCAGCAGCGCGTCGGGCCGCTCCGCCGCGATCACCTTCTCGACGAACTCGGGCGTGATCGGTTCTACATATGTAGCGTTAGCGAACTCCGGGTCGGTCATGATCGTCGCCGGGTTGGAGTTGACCAGCGACACCCGCAGGCCCTCGCTCAGCAGCACGCGGCACGCCTGCGTGCCTGAGTAGTCGAACTCGCATGCCTGGCCAATGACGATCGGCCCCGACCCGATCACGAGCACATGCTTGAGATCTTCCCGCTTAGGCACGCTCAATCAGCTCCGTAAATCTGTCGAACAGGTAGTCGGCGTCGTGCGGCCCCGCTGCCGCCTCCGGGTGGTATTGCACGGTGAACGCGGGCACGTCCAGGCACCGCAAACCTTCGACCACGTTGTCGTTGAGGCACACATGACTCACTTCAACGCGACCGAACTCCGTGGTGGAGGAAGGCGGCGCGTCCACGGCGAACCCGTGGTTGTGGGACGTCACCTCCACCTTCCGGGTGATCTGGTCCATCACCGGCTGGTTGATGCCCCGGTGGCCGTAGCCCAGCTTGTACGTCCCGAAGCCCAACGCCCGCCCCAGGATCTGGCTGCCGAAGCAGATGCCGAACAGCGGGATCCTCCGGCGCATGACCTCCCGCGCGAGGTGCATCGGATGGTCGGCGGTGGCCGGGTCACCCGGCCCGGGCGAGAAGAACACCGCGTCCGGCCTGACCGCGAGCAGATCGTCCATTGTGGAGTATGCGGGCAGCACGTGCGTCGTGATGCCGCGCTTGGCCAGCCTTCTCGGGACGTTACGTTTGATGCCCAGATCCAGCGCGGCCACGGTCAGCCTGTGCGAACCGTCGGCCTGCACCACATATGGCCGGGCCGTCGTCACCTCGGCCGACAGGTCGGCGCCCGTCATCTCGGGCTGGGCCAGCACCTTTTCCCGCAGCGACGCCGGGTCCAGGTCCACACTGGACACTCCCACCCGCATCGCCCCGCGCTCGCGCAGGTGCCGGGTCAGCGCGCGGGTGTCGATGCCCGCGATGCCGACCACGCCCTCCTGCTTCAGCCGCAGCGACAGGTCGCCCGTCGCGCGCCAATTGGACGCCCGGCGGGCCGGATCGCGTACCACATAACCGGAAACCCAAATCCGGTCGGACTCGTCGTCCTCATCGTTGACGCCCGTGTTGCCGATGTGCGGAGCGGTCTGCACGACGACCTGGCGGTGGTATGACGGATCGGTGAGCGTCTCCTGATAGCCCGTCATGGCGGTGGTGAAGACCGCCTCGCCGAACGTTTCGCCGATCGCGCCGAACGCCTCGCCGCGAAACGTGCGCCCGTCCTCGAGGACCAAGATGGCCTGACTCATTTTTGTACCTTCCCATCGAGCACGGTTGGGACGCCTCGAAGATAGGTGTGCACCACCCGGCCCGGCAGGGTCATCCCGGCATACGGCGTGTTGTTGCTCAGGCTGGCCAGCCCGTGCGGGTCGACCGTCCACCGCGCCGTGGGATCGATGAGCGTAAAGCTTGCGGGCTTGCCCGGCTCGAGACCGTTTTGCGGCAGCCCGGCGATGCGGGCGGGGGCAAGCGACATCCGGTCGGCGATGAGCTCCCAGTCCTCGCCGAACACGTCGAACACGATGGACAGCGCCGTCTCCAGGCCCAGCATGCCCGGACGGGCGTAGGCCCACTCGCACTCCTTGTCCTCCACGGCATGCGGGGCGTGGTCGGTCGCCACGATGTCGATGGTCCCGTCGCGCAGGCCCTCGCGCAGCGCCTCCACGTCGCGTCGTGTCCGAAGTGGAGGGTTCACCTTGTACACGGGGTCGTACGAGCCCGCCAGCTCGTGCGTGAGCAGCAGGTGGTGCGGCGTGACCTCGGCCGTGACCCGGATCCCGCGCTGCTTGGCCTGCCGGATGATCTCCACGCTGCCGGCGGTCGAGACATGGCACACGTGCAAGCGGGCGCCCACGTGGGCGGCCAGCAGCACGTCACGCGCGATGATGGACTCCTCGGCCACCGCCGGCCAGCCACCCAGGCCCAGCCGCTGCGAGACGTCGCCCTCGTGCATCTGCGCGCCCTCGGTCAGGCGCGGCTCCTCGGCATGCTGGGCGATGACACCGTCGAACGCCTTGACATACTCGAGCGCGCGGCGCATGAGCCGCGGGTCGTGCACGCAGTGACCGTCGTCGGAGAAGATGCGCACGCGCGCGGCGGAGTCGGCCATCGCGCCGAGCTCGGCGAGCCGTTCGCCCTGCAGGCCCACGGTGACCGCTCCGATGGGCTGCACGTCGACCAGTCCGGCCTCTTGACCCAGCCGGTACACCTGCTCGACCACGCCCGCCGTGTCGGCCACGGGTGAGGTGTTGGCCATCGCGCACACGGCCGTGTAGCCGCCCAGCGCGGCGGCCCGCGACCCGGTCAGCACGGTCTCGGCGTCCTCGCGCCCCGGCTCGCGCAGGTGCGTATGCAGGTCGACGAGACCAGGCAGGGCCACCAGCCCGTTTGTGTCCACAGTGGACACCGAGGGTCCCGCGTCCTCTTTGGACACGAACACGCCGTCACGGATGTAGAGCTTCACGACTTCCCTCCCAGGAGGAGGTAGAGACATGCCATGCGCACGCTCACCCCATTGGTTACCTGCTCGACGATGGTGGAGCGCGGCGAGTCGGCCACCTCCGGTGCGATTTCCATGCCCCTGTTCATCGGGCCGGGGTGCATGACGATGGCGTGCTCGGGCATGCGCCTCAGGCGCGCACCGTCCAATCCGTACCGTCGCGAATATTCGCGCTCGGTGGGAAAATAGGAGTCGTTCATGCGCTCGCGCTGCACCCGCAGCATCATCACGACATCGGCGCCCTTGAGCGACTCGTCGAAGTCGTAGGAGACCTCACCGAGCTCGTGCGGCACCAGAGTGGGCGGTCCGACAAGGGTCACCTTGGCGCCCAGCGTTTTGAGCAGCAGCGAGTTGGAGCGCGCGACGCGGCTGTGCAGCACGTCCCCGACGATCGCCACGTGCAGCCCGTCGATCCTGCCCATGCGCGCACGGATCGTGTAGGCGTCCAGCAGCGCCTGGGTCGGATGCTCGTGCGTGCCGTCGCCCGCGTTGAGCACACTGCCCGCGACCCAGTTGGCCAGCCGGTGCGGCGCCCCCGAAGCCGGGTGCCGGATCACGACCGCGTCCGCGCCCATTGCCTGCAGCGTCCAGGCCGTGTCCTTGAGGCTCTCGCCCTTGGCCACGCTCGAACCCTTCGCCGAAAAATTGATGACATCGGCCGACAGGCGCTTCGCGGCGGCTTCAAACGATATGCGCGTCCGCGTGGAATCCTCGTAAAACAGGTTGACCACCGTGCGCCCACGCAGCGTGGGCAGCTTCTTGATCTCGCGCCCCGACACGGCCGCCATCTCGGCCGCGATGTCGAGGATCTCGGTCGCCGCGGCCGCGTCCAGATCTCCCGCGCTCAGCAGATGCTTCATGCCATGGCCTCCTCGGTCGGCCATGCGGCACTTCGTGCCTGCAGGCATGAACCAATCCCAGTCTCATGAATGAGCGTGTGAATGAGCTTGCAAGCCGCGCTCATTGGCCGGCACTCTCCAGCCGGACCTCGTCCACACCGTCGATCTCGGCAAGGCGCACCTTGACCTGCTCCGACAGGGCCGTTGGAATGTTTTTGCCCACGTAGTCGGCGCGGATGGGCAACTGCCGGTGCCCGCGGTCGACGAGGACCGCCAGCTGCACGGCCGACGGCCGGCCCAGGTCGCTCAGCGCGTCCAGCGCGGCCCGGATCGTGCGCCCGCTGAACAGGACGTCATCGACCAGCACGACCCGGCGGTTGTCGATGCCACCGGCGGGCTCCTCGGTGCGGCCCACGGCCCGCACGGCCCTGTGCCTGAGGTCATCGCGATAAAGCGTGATGTCGAGGGTCCCCACAGGAAGGGAAAGGTTTTCGAAGGTCCGGATGCGGTCGGCCAGCCGGCGTGACAAAGGCGCGCCCCGCGTCGCTATCCCCAGCAGGACCACATCCTGCGCGCCATGGGTCTTCTCCAGGATCTGATGAGCGATCCGGTCGACCACGCGCTGGACGTCGGCGTCCGTTAAAACGATCTTTGAATATGGCAAAGCAGACTCCTTCTCCGCCTCACGGGACGGTTCTTAAAGGAAACTGAACTGAACCGGATCAGCCACCCGCCTATTTGCCGGGCGGCAAAATGCAAGTTTCAGCACGCCAACCGTAACACCTAGCCGATCAGCCATCGGTTGCGGCACGTTCGGGCCAATTGCCCCTTGACCGCATGTAGGTATCGCCGTTACGGTCGTCACGCTGCGTAGTGACCACAGCTGCCCCGGGAGTGGAAGAAGATGCCATCTGATTACGCCAAGTCGTTAGGCGCCAGGCTGCGCTCCATCCGACAACAGCAGAACCTGTCGCTGCAGGGAGTCGAGGAGAAGTCCAGCGGTCGATGGAAGGCCGTCGTCGTGGGGTCCTACGAGCGTGGCGACCGCGCGGTCACCGTGTCGCGCCTGGCCGAGCTCGCGGACTTTTACCGGGTGCCGGTGAGCGAGCTCCTGCCCGATGGCCCCGCCCCACGGCATGAGCCGACCAGCAAAATCGTGCTCGACCTGGAGAAGCTCTACGACGGCGGCGCCGAGGACCTCGCATCGGTCGCCCGGTTCGCACGGGCCATCCAGCAGCAGCGCGGTGACTACAACGGCCGGGTCCTGTCCATCCGCGCCGTCGACCTTCAGGCGCTGGCCGTCTTCTACGACTGCACACCCACGGAACTCATCGAGCGCCTCGCCGACCACAACGTCCTGGTGGCCGACCCGCGCTCCTTCTTCGCCCAGTAAGACCCTTCAGCAAAGACCTTCAGCAAAGACCTTCAGCGGGACCCTTCAGCCGCACGAGTCCCCCACTCCGGGGGACTCGTGGCAGCCCTAGGAGAGACCCTCCGCGACGAGGGTGAGGCCGATGGCGACCATGGCGGCGCCGCAGATCCGGCCGAGCAGCCGGGCGGCCACGGGGCGGGCATGCAGCACGGTTTTGGCCAGAGCGCCCAGCGCGAGATAGAAAATCGCACACGTAAGGGTGAATACGAGCCCGAGGACGCCGATCTGGGCGGCGATCGGCCAGCCCCGGCCCGGGGTGGTGAACTGCGGCAGCAGCGCCAGAAAAATGAGCAGTCCCTTGGGGTTCAGCCCGCTCACCCCGATGCCCCTGAGCAGGATGGTCCGGCCGGTCCCGGCCGCCGCGGCCCCGGCATCCACCGCAGCCGCCGCGGGCTTAACCATCGTCGTGGCGCCGTGCCACACCAGATACAGCCCACCCGCGACCGTAAGCGCGGTCAGCGCCGCCGGGGACCCGGCGACCAACGCGCCCACGCCCGCCGCCACGACGGCCGTCATGGCCGTGTAACCGGCCACGAGCCCACCGACCGCCGGCAGCACGGATCGGCCCGCGAGGCCGGCGCTGAGCGTGAACGCCCAATCGGCACCCGGGACAACGATCAGCACCAGCGCGACCACCCAGAAGGCGAACACCGATCCGACATCCACGAGCGGCAGGCTATCGACGATCGGGCCAAAGGTGTTTCCAAGTTCTCCCTTGTCGATCACTATTTGTGGAAGCATCTTCCACGTGGATCGGATCGATCGGAAGATTCTCCTGCCGGCGACCTAGGTGCGCGGGGCGTAGTCGGCGATCCGGCCGAGCAACCCGTTGAGGAAGCGCGGGGAGTCGTCGGTCGACAGCTCCTTGGCCAGCTCCACCGCCTCGGTGATGGCGACCGGGTCGTCGATCTCGTCCACGTAGAACAGCTCGTACACCGCGATCCGGGCCAGGTTGCGGTCGACCGCGGGCATGCGGTCGAGCGTCCAGCCCTCGGCATAGGTCGAGATGACCTCGTCGATCCGGCCGAGGTAGGTGTCGACGCCCTTCACCAGCGAAACGGCGTAGGGCAGGTGCTCCGGCCGCGGCGACTCCAGGCGCCCGAGATAGGCGTCGAGCACCTGGGGCAGCGGGAGGCTACGGATGTCCGCCTCGTAAAGCACGTCCAACGCCCGCTTGCGCGCCCTGCGGCGCGCCGGCATGTTGGTCTTCGGGCCTTCAGCCACGGCCCAGATACCGACCGTCGCGCGTGTCCACCTTGATCTTTTCGCCTGTGGTGATGAACAACGGCACCTGCACGGTGGCGCCGGTCTCGATCGTGGCGGGCTTGTTGCCGCCCGTGGAACGGTCGCCCTGCAGGCCGGGCTCGGTGTAGGTGACCTCGAACACCAGGCTCGCCGGAAGCTCGATGTAGAGCGGGACGCCCTCGTGCATGGCCACGATCGCCTCGGTGTTTTCGAGCAGATAGTTGGCGTTGTCGCTCACGGTCTCGACGTTGAGGTGGATCTGGTCGTAGGTGTCCATGTCCATGAACACGTAGTCGGTGCCGTCCTTGTAAAGGTATTGCATGTTGCGCTTGTCGACCGTCGCGGTCTCCACCTTGGTGCCCGCGTTGAACGTCTTGTCGACCACCTTGCCGGAGAGCACGTGCTTGAGCTTGGTCCGGACGAACGCCGGTCCCTTGCCGGGCTTCACATGCTGGAACTCCACCACCGACCACAACTCGTTGTCGAGGTTGAGAACCAGGCCGTTCTTGAGGTCGTTAGTGGTGGCCACTGCCGTTGCTCCCATTGATGATCAAGTAAAGGTACAGACCGCAGCTAGTTTAGCCGCTGCGCTATGTGCGACAACGCGAGCCTGTATCCATCGACGCCCAGCCCGCAGATGACGCCCGTGGCCACGGCCGACACGACCGAGTGGTGCCGGAACTCCTCACGCGCGTGGATGTTGGACAGGTGCACCTCGATCAGTGGCGCGGTGAGGATGGCACACGCGTCGCGGATCGCGTAGGAGTAGTGCGACCACGCGCCCGGGTTCAAGACCACCGGGTTGCCGCCGTCGGCCGCGGCGTGCAGCCAGCCGATCAGCTCGTGCTCGGCGTCGGTCTGGCGGCACTCCACCTCGAGCCCGGCCTCCTTGCCCCACTGCACGCAGGAGGCCTCCAACGTCGCATAGGAGGTCAGCCCGTAGACGTCCGTCTGCCGCGTCCCCAAACGGCCCAGATTGACGCCGTTAAGCACGTAGGTCTTCATAAGCCCTCACCAGGAGTTCCTCGTCTTCGACGGCCACGGTCACGGGCCGGGCCAACTCGTCCAGGAGCACGAACCGCAGCGACGATCCGCGCGCCTTCTTGTCCACCGCCATCGCCGCGCGCAGCGCGGGCCACTGCCCGTCGTAGGTGACCGGCAGGCCCAGCGAGGCCAGCACCGACCGCGTCCGCTCGACGAAGTCGGGCCGGCCGGTCAGCCGCCCGAGGATCGCCGCGTAAACCAGCCCGACGCTGACCGCGTGCCCGTGTGACCACCGATATGCCTCCACCTTTTCGATGGCGTGCGCCAGCGTGTGCCCGTAGTTAAGGATCTCCCGCGGGCCGGACTCGCGCAGATCCTGCGCGACGACCTCGGCCTTCACCCGGATCGACCGCTCGATCAGCTCGGCCAGCGCCTCCGGCCGGCCCACAAGCGGCAGGATCGCCGGATCGGCGATGAACCCGCACTTGACCACCTCGGCCATGCCCGCGTTGAGCTGCGCCTGCGGCAGCGATCGCAGCGCCGAGAGCTCGCACAGCACTCCCGCCGGCGGATGGAACGCGCCCACCAGGTTTTTGCCCGCGCCGATATTGATCGCGGTCTTGCCGCCGATCGCCGCGTCGACCATCCCGTTGATGCTCGTCGCGATCGGCACCCACCGCACGCCGCGCAGCCACGTCGCCGCGACGAACCCGGCCAGGTCGGTCAGTGCTCCCCCGCCCACGCCCACGATGGCGTCGGTGCGCGTGAAACCGGCCGCTCCCAAGGCATCCCAGCATCGCGCGGCCGTCTCGAGGGTCTTGCCCGCCTCCGCGTCCGGCACCTCGATCGGCGTGGCCTCGATGCCCACATCGATCAGCTCGTGCACCGCGTGCGAGGCGTCGTGCGACACCGACCCGGTGAAGATCACCGCGGCCTTGGCAGCGCCCTTGAGGAACCCCGGCAGCGCGAACGTGACGTGGTCTCCCATGACCACCTCGTATGGCTTGTCGCCACCGACCTGAATGCGCGTGATCGTCTCCATCGCCGACGAGCCTATCGCGGGATCGCGGCGGCGGTTGCCTCACGGAACCGGCACCGCCCACCGCTCGTCTCTGTGTCACATGAGAGGTCACATGAGAGGTCACATGAGAGCGATCCCGGCCCTAATCGCGTTGGCCACCTTGACCGCTTGCGCCTCCACCCGGCCGGTCCCCGTCCAGCCCGGTTTGGGGCAGGCGCACCAGGAGCAGGAGCGCATCGGCCAACATTCCTTCAACCCGTGGCGCGACTTCCCGGTCGACGCCGACCCGCGCCCGATCGTCCTGCTCGGCGAGACCGTCCAAGTGGGCGACGGCGGTTTCGCCACCGGCGATGCCAAGGCGGCGTTCGTCGATGGGCAGATCGATCCCGCGGGCAAGGTGCCGGCCGAGGCGGCCGAGGCGTTCAAACAGCTCACTGAGCCGGCTAAAGGAAGGCCCGCCAACGGCATCACCCCGCTGCGCGTGCTCAGCGTCGCCAAGGGCACGGCCGCGTTCGCCACCGACCGCGGCACCCGGCAGCTGCCCGCGTGGACGTTCCGGCTCAGCGACACGATCGGCGAGGTCGCCGTGCTGGCCGAAAGGATCGAGTGGATCCGTCCGTTCTCGGGGCTCGGCCGGCACACGGTCTCGGCCGACGGCCTGACCCTCACGGTCCGGCTGCACAAGGCATACGAGCCGTGCCCGGGCGAGCCGAGCCAGATCCTGACGCCCGAGGTGCTCGAGTCGAGGACGGCGGTCGACGTGGGCCTGCGCTCCGAGCTCGGCCCCAACGCACCGGGCGAACCCGTCCCCAACTGCGCGCACGACCTGATGCTGCGCCTGGCCGACTACGCCGTGAAGCTCGCGAGCCCGCTGGGCAACCGGGTGCTCGTCGACGCTCAGGGCAGGCCGATGCCGGTCAGCTGAACGATCTGCCCGGCCACTTCCTCCGGTGTGCGGCCCGACGTCTGCACGACGTGGGTCGCCACCTCCTCGTAGAGCGGCCGCCGCTGTTCCATCAAAAACCGAAGCGTGGCACGGGGATTGACGGTCAGCAGCGGCCGGCCGGAGTCGAGCCCGACCCGGCTGACCGCGTCGCCCAGCTCCACCGTTAGGTAGATCACGGTGTGCTCCTTGAGCAGCACCCGGGTTTCCTCGGCCAGGATCGCCCCGCCGCCAAGCGCCAGCACACCGTCGTATTCGGACAGTGCGGTCGCCACGGCATATTGCTCCAGCGCCCGGAAGTGCTCCTCGCCGTCTTCGATGAAGATGTCGGGGATGGGTTTGCCCGCCGCCTCGACGATGTCCGTGTCACTGTCGCGAAAGGACACTCCCCACCGCTCGGCAAGCAGCGTCCCGACCGTCGACTTCCCCGACCCCGGCGGTCCGACGATCACAGCCATCGGCTTCATTGAATAACCAGATTTTCTCTGTACCCGTTGAGGTTGCGCACGATCTCGGCGACCGAGTCACCGCCGAACTTCTCGATCGCCGCCTCCGCCAGCACGAGGGCCATCATGGCCTCGGCGACGACCGCCGCCGCCGGCACGGCGCACACATCGGAGCGCTGGTTGATGGCCGTGGCCACCTCACCGGTCGCGACGTCCACTGTGGACAGCGCGCGGTTGAGCGACGAGATGGGCTTCATCGCCGCGCGCACGCGCAGCGGCTCGCCGCTGGTGATCCCGCCCTCGAGACCGCCCGCGCGGTCGGTGATCCGCTTGACCCCGGTCGCGGTCGGCACGATCTCGTCGTGGGCGACCGACCCCCGAGAACGCGCCTGCGTGAACGCGTCGCCGATCTCGACGCCCTTGATCGCCTGGATCGACATCAGCGCGGTGGCCAGGCGAGCGTCGAGCTTGCGATCCCACTGCGTGTGGCTGCCCAGCCCCGGCGGCACGCCGTAGGCCAGCACCTCCACGATCCCGCCCAGCGTGTCGGCGTCCTTCTTGGCCGCGTCGACCTCGGCCACCATCAGCCGGCTGGCCTCGGGGTCGAGGCAGCGCAACGGGTCGGCGTCGATGCGCTCGGCGTCGGCGGGCACCGCCACGAGCCCCGGCTTGACCGCGATCGGCCCCAGCTCCACCACGTGCGAGACGATCTCGATCCCGAGCGCCTGCTTGAGCAGCGCCTTGGCGACCGTGCCGACCGCCACACGGGCCGCGGTCTCGCGCGCGCTGGCCCGCTCCAGGATCGGCCGCGCGTCGGTATGCCCATATTTCTGCATGCCCGCCAGGTCGGCGTGACCCGGCCGCGGCCGCGTCAGCGGGGCGTTGCGCGACTGCGCGGCCAGCAAGTCCGGGTCCACCGGATCGGCCGCCATCACGGTCTCCCACTTGGGCCACTCGGAGTTGCCCACCTGGATGGCGACCGGGCTGCCGAGCGTCAACCCGTGCCGCACCCCGCCGACGATCGTCACGACGTCCTGCTCGAAGGCCATCCGCGCGCCGCGCCCATAGCCCAGCCTCCGCCGGGTCAGCTCCCGCTGAATCTCACCGGACGTCACCTCGACACCGGCGGGCACGCCGTCGAGGACCGCCACCAGCGCCGGACCATGCGACTCACCAGCCGTCAACCACCGCAACACGCTGATCAGTCTGCCACGCCACCTGCGGCGCCGGTCGCCCACGGGCCCCGGCCGCGGACTTGTCCGGATCTATTAGGCTGACGCGGGATGGAGAGCATCTACCAGAGACTTAGCGACGCCGTCGGCGCGACCGACTTCAACTGGGCGCTCACCCTGGTCGGCGAGGACCAGGCAGAGAAGATGTCCGAGCTGACCAAGGGCCTGCGCGGTGACCTGCGCACCGGCGAGGGCAAGCACATCAGCTCCGGCTTCGCCTACTGGGGCATCGGGCCGACCATCGCGTGGTCCAATGCCTGCAACGACGTGTTCTACCCGGTCATGAAGGAAAGCATCCGCAACTTCAAGAACGCCTGGCGCAAGATCGCCCCAGGGCTGGACGGCGGCCGGTGGCATTACGTCTCGCTGGGTGTCGGCAATGGACAGAAGGACCGGGTCATCCTTGAGCAGCTGCAAACCCTTAACCCGGAGCTGATTTACGTCCCGGTGGACATGAGCGCCGACATGCTCGGCCTCGGCCGCCGAGAGACGTCCAATTTGATCAGTCACGAGCGAGCGGTGCCGATCCAGATGGACATCTCGGCACACCGCAACCTGATCGAGCTCAAGCGGATCCTGCGCCACCTGCTGGGCGACGAGCCCCTGCTGTTCAGCCTGCTGGGCAACACGCTGGCCAACTTCGAGCAGGACGAACGGCTCCTGCGCTACCTCGGCGAGCTGCTGCGCCCGCAGGACCGGCTGCTGGTGGAGATCGCGACGACCCGCTCGGTGGCCGACCGGGCGCAGGCCGCCGCGGACGAATACGTGAGCAGCCGGTTCTTCCGCGAGTTCGTGACCAGCGCGCTGCTGCACCAGACCGACCTGACGATGGACCTGGAGGCGGTGGAGTTCCAGGGCTCGGTGGAGGCGGGCGACCGGGCGCTGCGGGTCGAGATCCGCTATTTCAACCGCACCGGCTCGGTGATCCGCATGGCGCTGCCCAATCGCGAGGTCATCAACTTCGGCCCGGGCCAGAGCATCCTTGTCTATCTCACCCGCAAATACGCGCTGCCGGGCCTGCAGCAGCTGGTCGACCGGGTGGGCCTGGTCAAGGCGATGAGCACCGAGCCCCGGCCCGACGACCGCCGCTCCACGTTCGGCGTCGATCTGCTCCTGCTCAGCAACGACCCCAACGCGCGCCGGCAGTCGGAGGCGGCCGATGTCGCCGACGCCATCGCCACGCCGAGGCGCCGGCGCTGATCCATGTTCAAGCGGCTCGTCAACGTCCTGGCCATCGCCGCGCTGTGCGGTGCGCTCGTCTTCGGCGTCATGTGGTTGTCCGACTACGCCAGACGCGGCGAGCGCTGGGAGGCCTGGGCGACGATCCTCGCCCTCTTCGCCGCCATCGCGGGCATCCCCGGCGAGCGCTGGGCCGCGACACGCGAGCGGCGCGCGGCCGCGTGGCAGGCGCTGCTGCGCGAACGGCAGGAAAACCTCGCCATCCTGGCCGAGGACCTGCAGCCCATGACGCTGGCCAACGCCCGCAGACGGGTCTATCCGCGCCTGCTCACCTCGGCACTGACCATGACCATCGCGTCGGGCGTGTTCGGCGGGCGCCGCGACGAGCATGTGCTGCGCATGCTGCTCACCTGCCAGGACGACATCACGCAGCTCAACCAGCGGCTCGACCTGATCGAGCTGCGCATGTTCGTCGCGCCGAGCGTCTCACCGCAGGACCTGCTCGACCTCGACCACCCGCTGTTTCGCCCGGGCGGATACATAGCGACGGTCCGCAAGAGCCTCGAGGATCTAAGCCAATCCTGACGCGCGGACGATGCCCTCCCGCGCGATCCTGATGTCCGCTTGGCTATCAATCTGGATGGCGACGCCCCGCGCTTCACCGGACCGGCGCAGCATGCGTTGCAGAGTTTTGTTGAACGCGACCATCTCGAAGTCCGGAAAGGACAGGCGGTGGGCCGGCTCCACCGCCTCCAGCCCCACGCCGCCGCTCGTATGTCGTCCGATGCGGGTTGTCGTCATCGAGAGTATCGGCCGCCCAGCCCATATCCAGAAGGCGTGTGCGCCTCGGCCCGGGCATCATCCATTGTGGACGCTGAAGCGCGTGCCAGGCGGAGCAGCATCGGAAACCTGAGTGGCGGGAAGCTCGATCAGCCGCTCGAACCGCCGGGCATAAGCGGCAGTTCATAGGTGCGGGATTCCGGCCATGCCGGATGCATTGACAGCTAACCCTGTGACAGCCGCGAAACAGGGGTTTTCCGGCGCACCGGAGGATTGGCGCGGTGCCGTATAGCTGGGCGCTTTCCGGTCACCGTGTGTGGCCGGAACGCCGCCAGGCGCACCCCGGTTTCGACATTCCGGCAGATGTTATCAAGGTGTGACCTTGGCCGAACGGGCGAGCATCGCGCAGCGTCACCTGACTGGCGACTCAAATTAGCAGGTCACGCCGTTTTGACGGCCCGGGTGCCCTTTGATCAGCGATCCTGATCGAACGTTCAGCGGGCGGCAACCTGTCGTGAAAGCCAACGCGTCCTTACGGCGTGGCAACTATCAGTGACGGACCCGTTATCTGACCGATGCCAACTTCCTATTCCGCACGAACTATGCAACGGCTAGCTTGTGCAGGAACGGGGGGGTAATGATCGCGAATTGGGCGGAAGGTGCTGCGCGTGGATCCCGTGCACGTAGAGACCACTTCGCCGGCGGACGTGCCGCCGGCTATCGCCGCAAAGGCGGAGAGCAAATCCCCCACACGGATCGCCTTAATCCGCTTGCGCCTAGACCGCGTCGCCATGACCTGCGCGGGGATCTTCCTCTTCTTCATCCTCGTGGCGATCTTCGCCCCGCTGCTGGCCAAGCTCGAAGGCCAGACCTACAACGACTTCAACTTCGATCTGATCGACCGCAGCGGTTATCCGACGATCGGGATGACATCTGACCACTGGTTCGGCATCGAGCCACGCACCGGCCGCGATCTGTTCGCCCGCTGGGTCTACGGCGCCCGCCCGTCGTTGATGGTCGCCGGGCTCGCCACCATTGTCAGCACCATTATCGGCGTGGTCGTCGGCTTGATCGCCGGGTTCGCGCGCGGATGGGTCGACCGGGTGCTGTCGTGGATCATCGACTTCGTCCTCAGCCTGCCCTATCTCCTGTTCGCGATCGCGTTCTCCTCCGTGCTGCTGATCCTGCTGGGCGGCCGCGACGCGGCGACGGACGAGGCCGTCGCCCGGGTACGCTTCATTTCGCTTGTCTTTGTGCTGTCGTTCTTCGGCTGGGCGGGCCTGGCCCGACTGATCCGCGGGCAGGTGCTTTCGCTGCGTGAACGGGACTTCATCGCCGCGGCGCGGGTCATCGGGGTGCCCACGAGGAGAATCCTCTTCAAGGAGCTCCTGCCCAACCTGGTAGCTCCGATCGTCATCTCCGTGTCTCTGGCCCTTCCCAGCTACATCGTGACGGAAGCCGGCCTGACCTTCCTGGGTGTCGGCTTGATCGAGCCGACCCCGTCGTGGGGCGTCACGATCGCAGCAGCCCAGACGTACTACAAAGCCGATCCCGCATACCTCTGGCTGCCCGTTTTGGGCATCACGGTCCTGGTGCTCGCACTATCCCTGCTGGGCGATGCGGTTCGCGATGCCTTCGATCCCAAGACCCGCCGCTAACAGCGTCGGCTGAAAGAGTACAGATAGGAGAAACGTCGTGAGACGTATGAGAGTGACAGTGATCGCGGTCGCTGCGCTTGCCTTGGCAGTCGCTGGCTGTACCAAGGCGCCGTCGGGGAACAACGGCGGTAACACAGATATCGGAGGCACGCAGGAGATCGGCCTCGATCCGACCGCCAAGGGCCCGGCGCCCGAGGTAGCGGGGGCGAAGAAGGGTGGCACGATCACCGTCTACTCGCAGTCGACGCCCAACACCTTCGACCCCACGAACATCTACTTCGTGGACACCAACGAGATCGGCCGGCTGGTCTTCCGCACACCGACCCAGTTCGCGATCCGCAACGGCAAGGCCGTGCTGGTTCCGGACCTGACCGACCTGGGCACGCCCTCGGCGGACGGTCTCAAGTGGACGTTCAAGATGAAGACCGGCATCAAGTACGCCGACGGCACCGAGGTCAAGGTCGAGGACCTGGCCTACGCCATCAAGCGGGCCATGGACCACGAGGCCTACGGCGACGGTCCGGCGTATCACCTGAGCTACTTCAAGGACGCCGACAAGTACAAGGGCCCGTACATCAGCGGTGACAACTACTCGGGTGTCGAGACGCCCGACGCTAGCACGCTGGTGATCAACCTGTCGACGGCGTTCGCCGACCTGCCCTACTACATGACCTTCCCGATGTTCACGCCGATCCCCAAGGCGAAGGACACGAAGGCCGAGTACGGCAACAACCCGATGGCGACCGGCCCGTACCAGTTCGACGGCTACACCCCGGGCACCGAGCTGAAGCTGAAGAAGAACACCAACTGGACAGCCGACACCGACCCGGTGCGTCACCAGTACGCGGACGCGTGGCACTTCAAGTGGGGCGATGACGAGGTCAAGACCCAGCAGCAGGTGCTCAACAGCAACGGCGCCGACGCCAACGCCTTGAACTACGGCAACATCGACGCCTCGCTCATCCCCGAGATCGAGAAGAGCGCCGACAAGAAGAAGCAGCTGATCCAGGGCGACAGCCCCTGCACCATCGTGTGGCAGATGGACACCCGCAAGATTCCGCTGGACGTCCGCAAGGCCGTCGCCAAGGCGTTCCCGTATGACCAGTGGTGGAAGGCCGCCGGCAACAACGACTATGTCGCGCTGCCGGCCACGACGATCATGCCGCCGAGCGTCCAGGGCTACAAGAAGTACCCCGCGGTCGCGGACCTCGACGGTGCGGGCACCGGTGACGCCGAGGCCGCCAAGAAGTTGCTGGCGGACGCGGGCAAGACCGGGTTCGAGCTCAGCTGGTACTTCGACCAGACCAAGCCGATCCCGCAGCAGGTCAACCAGGTCCGCGTGGACGCGTTCACCAAGGCCGGCTTCACGGTCAAGGCGATCGGCGTCACCACCGCCGAGCTGCGTAGCAAGCGTGCCGACTACAAGGCCCCGGTCAACATGGGCCAGTCGCCCGGTGGCTGGTGCTCGGACTGGCCGACCGGCGGTAGCTGGTTCCCGGTGCTGTTCCGCAGCCAGAGCATCGACGAGGGCCAGAGCTGGGGCATGCTCACCGACTCGGCGCTCGACAAGAAGATCAACGACGTCTCCGCTCTTCCGCTGAAGGACCAGGCCGCCAAGTGGGGCGACCTGGACAAGGAGGTCATGGAGATGTACGTCGCGATCCCGCTGTACTACGACAAGATGGCCGTTCTCGTCGGCACCAACATCGGTGGCGCCGAGGGTGACGGCACCATGGGCATGCCGTTCTTCGTCAACATGTATCTGAAGAGCTAGCCTTCCCAAATCTCAACCCCGGTCGGCACCTCCAGGTGCCGACCGGGTCCATAATCCAAGGAGACAGCCGGTGCTCTTGTTTCTCTTACGGCGGATCGTCAGCGCGATCTCGGTGATCTTCGCGACGCTCATCACGAGTTTCGCCCTGTTCATGATCGCCCCAACCGATCCGGCAGGCGTTGTCTGCGGACCGCGATGCACGCCCTCTCGGCTCGAGGAAATCAA
>JBIOYB010000425.1:0-14719 GCA_044869915.1 Allorhizocola sp. | reverse complement strand
ATCCACACCATGCCCACCCGGCAGGTGGCGCGCCGCGTCGGCATCCTGCCCCAGTCACCGGTCGCGCCCGAGGGGATCACCGTGCGGGATCTGGTCGGCCGGGGACGGGCCCCACACCAAAACTGGTGGCGGCTATCGTCTTCGGCCGACGACGCGGCCGTGACCGGTGCGCTGGGCGCGACCGGAATGACCGATCTGGCGCACCGCTGCGTCGACGAGCTGTCCGGCGGGCAACGCCAGCGCGCCTGGATCGCGATGGCCATCGCGCAGGACACGCCGGTGCTTCTGCTCGACGAGCCCACGACGTTCCTTGACATGTCCCATCAGATCGACGTGTTGGACCTGATCCTCGAACTGAACCGCCGCGACGGGCGGACCATCGTGATGGTGCTGCACGACTTGAACCTGGCCTGCCGCTATGCCGATCACATGGTGGCAATGAAACAGGGACAGGTGGTGGCGCAAGGAAATCCCATGACCGTGGTGACCGCGGAACTGGTCGCCGACGTTTTCGACCTGGCCTGCCAGGTGATCGACGATCCGGTCAGCCGCACCCCGCTGGTCATCCCGATCGGCCGCCACCACACCTTGACCGTTTAGGTTCAGGACCGGTGTCCAGACCAGGCCCGCCACAGCGCCGCATAGTGACCGCCGGGCTGCGCGCGCAGCGTCTCGTGCGTGCCGCTTTCGATGATCTGGCCCGCGTCGAGGACCACGACCCGGTCGGCCGTGGCCGCCTGAGTGAGCCGGTGGGCAACGATCAAGCCGGTACGCCCGGCGAGCGCGGCGGCAACCGCAGCCTCCAGAACGCGGGCACCAGCGCTGCCGGCCTCGGCGGTCGCCTCGTCGAGCACGGCCACCGCGGGATCGGCCAGGATCAGCCGGACCAGCGCGAGCTGTTGCGCCTGCGCGACCGTGAGCTCGTGGCCACCCTGACCGACCACAGTGGACACTCCCTCGGGGAGGGTGTGCACCCAGCCGGCGCCGATCCTGGCCAGCGCCTCGAACATCCGCTCCTCGCTCGCATCGGGCGCCGCCAGCCGCAGATCCTCGGAAAGCGTGCCCGCGAAGACGTGCACCTCCTGCGTGATGAGCACGACGTCCCCGCCTGCTCGCACAGTCCCCTCGGTCGGCAGATGGACCCCGGCCACCAGCAGCGCGAGCGTGCTCTTGCCCGCGCCGCTGGCACCCACCAGCGCCACCCGTTCCCCGGCCGCGACATCGAACGTGATGTCACGCAGCACCGGACGATCCTCGACGTAGGCATGGCTTAGCCCGCGGGAGGTGATCGACGCACCACTCAACCGTTGCCGTGGCGGCGGATCCGGCAGGTCGGCGACGCCGACCAGGCGCACCAGGCTCGCCGTGGCGGCCTGAACGTCGTCGATGAGTCCGAGCGCGGTGTTGATGGGCGCGAACAGGTTGTGGAAATAGAGCGCCGCGGCGGTCGCGACGCCAAGGCTGACCGTCCCGTGACGCACCAGCACGAAGCCCGTCACCAGTACGGCGGACAGCCCGATGAACTCGGCCAGATTCAGCCTGTTGTAGAAGCGGGTCAACACGTTCACGCCTTGCATCGTGAGATCCACCGCGTTCAGCGAGCGCCGGGTCACGAGGTCGAGGTGCCGTTGCCGCCACCGCAGCGCCCGCACGGTCGCCGCGCCGCCCACGGTCTCCAGCAGTTGCTGCTGCTGCTCGCCTATGGCCTCCCGCTGGCGGGCATACAGCGGGAGCGCGCGCCCGCTGTACCAGCGCACGGTGTGCACCTGCACGGGTGCGGCCAGCAGAGCCGCCAGAAGGAAACGCCAATCCAGCACGGCGAGCCCGGTCAGGGTGAGCAGGATGGCCAGCAACGAGCGGGCAAGCTCCGGCAGCCCTTTGCGCACCACCGCCGCGACCGCGCCCAGGTCATTGGTCACCCGGGAGGTCAGATCGCCCGACCCGGCCCGTTCCAGCCGGGCCAACGGCAACCGTAACGCCCGGTCGACGAAACGCTCGCGCAGCCGGGCGAGGACGGTCTCGCCAAGCCGGGCCACCAGGGTGAGCCCGATAGCCGTTGACACGCCGGACACTACGGCGACCAAGGCCAGCAGCACCACCGGTGTAACGATCGGGCGACCCGCCGCCACCGCATCCACCATCTGCCCCAGCAACGGCGCCGTGGTCAACCCGACCGCTGTCGAGACGGTCAGCACCAGTACGCCGGTCGCAGCCAGCTTCCAATGTGGACGGATGAGCGCCAGCACCGCCGCGCGGGTCTGCGCGCCGGTGGCGACAGGAAGCAATGTCTGCGCTCTCATTGCCCTACACCAGCACGGTGTTTCGGTAGGCGGCGTCGCTGTCCATCAGCTCAGCGTGCGTGCCCGCGCTGGACCCGAAGCACACCAGGTCGGCCGCGGCCAGCAGCGCCGGGCTCGTGGTCACCACGATGGTGGTACGTCCCTGGCGCAGCCGTCGCACGCCCCGCGCGATGCGCAGCTCGGTTACGGCGTCGACGGCCGTGGTGGGTTCGTGCAGCACCAGCACCGGTGGATCGGCCGCCAGCGCCCGAGCCAGCGCCAATCGCTGGCGCTGTCCACCCGACAGGGATCTGCCGCGCTCGTCGATCCAGCTGTGCACGCCGTCGGGCAGGCCATGGACCACTTCGTCGGCTCCCGCGGCGGCCAGCACCAGGGAAAGCCGTTCGTTGTCCACGGCGTCCGCCGGCGCATGGGTGATGTTGTCCAGCACGGTGCCGCTGAAGAGCTCTGCTTCATGCGTGGCCACAAGGATGGCGGAGCGTGCCGATTCGTGATCGAGATCCGTC
The DNA here is from genome assembly GCA_044869915.1 of Allorhizocola sp. Classification (GTDB taxonomy): domain Bacteria; phylum Actinomycetota; class Actinomycetes; order Mycobacteriales; family Micromonosporaceae; genus Allorhizocola. Next base: position 11,913 of record JBIOYB010000425.1, on the reverse strand, counting down.
AATGGTATGCCATCCAGAGTGATAACCGTGTCGTCGTCGGGTTCCTGCTCTCGCCCAAGACATTGCACCAGCCGGTGAGCGCTTGCCTGGTCGGCCGTGACCACAGCCACAATCTGTCCCGGCCCGGCGTCGACATGAAAAGCCCCGCGAATCCGCACCCGTCCCGTCACAGGATGTTGCGGTCCTCGTTTGACGGGCTGCGCCACCGGGCATGTCGAAAGGAGCTGTGCGACACGCTTTGCCGAGGCGCGGCCCCGGGCGAGTTCGCCGTTGGCCCACGCCAGCACGGACAGTGGTCCAATGAGGAATTGGGCGAGGCCGACCGCCGCGACAAGCCCACCGATGCTGATGTCACCTCTGGCCACCAGCTGCCCACCGGCCAGCGCGACAATGGCCAGGAACAAACCATTGACCATCAGCAGAGTACCGTCGTGCCAGCTCTTGGCTTTGGCCGCGTGAATGGTCGCGGCCAGGCTGGCGCGGCTGCGGGCCTGGTAACGTTGAGCCGCAGCGCGCTCGGCCCCGAGGCCTTTGAGCACGCGCAGGCCGCTGACAAGGTCCGCCGCCACCCCGGCCGCGTGCGCGGCGCGCTCCTGCTCCACCTCGCTGCGCCGCTGCAACGGCCGGCCGAGCGCATGAGCCAGCGCCAGCATCAACGGGGTCCCCAGTAGCACGAGCAGGCCCAGCGGCAGTGACAGCCGAAGCAGCGCCACCGCGCCCACCAGCATACCGGTGATCGCGGCGATTCCCAGTGCCAGAGCTAGTTTCACCATGCCGACCCGCTCGGCGTCGCTGGTGGCGATGTTGACCAGGGCGCCGGGTAGCCGGCCGCGATCGGCTCCACCACGGGGGTCGAGAATGCGAGCCGTCAGCTCGACCCGCAGCCGATGCGCGGTACGTTCGGCGGCGAGTTCTCCGGCGCGCGCTCCGAACCGGAAGCTGATGGCCAGCACCAGGAATGTGGCCGCCAGTACCCCTAAAGAAAGCAAGAGAGCCGCGGAGGCCCCGGTGGCGATGGCGTTGTCGATCGTCACACCGATCAGCACCGGCACCACCGCCTCGGCCCCCTGGTGTACCGCGCTGAGCACGGCGCCGACCGTCACCAAGCGAGAGATGGACATGTCAAGACGGTGTGGGGTCGTGGCGCGTTCCGCGCCGTTGTCCGGTCCTTGAATACGTCATCGCCTGGTCATCACCGAGCGCAGGATCTCGCCCGCCCTGATCGCGGTGTTGGACAGCAGCGACGACGTGATGCCGTGCGTGTGCTCGGTCCCGCCCTGCAGGTAGATGCCGCAGTCGGCGCCAGGCCGGGTCTGGATCCGGTAGTCGCGGTCGACCCGCAGCCGGCCCTGTTCGTCGCGCCGGAAGCTGCCCGCGAACGAGCCCAGCAGCCGGGACGGATCGGCGGGCCGGTATCCCGTGGCGCACACCAAAACGTCGGCCTCCAGCACGAGTTTCTCCCCGGTCAGCAGGGACTCCACGGTCGCGGCCACACCGCGCCCGTGCTGCTTCACCTCGATCAACCTTGACACGTTGTGCATGTGCAACCGTGGCGCGCCAAGCACCTTCTCCCGATACACGCGCCGGTACAGCTCGTTGATGAGATCGGCGTCCACCACCGAGTAGTTGGTGTTGACGTGGTACCCGATCATCAACTGCTTGACGTCCTGTGGCGCGCCGAAGAAGTCGTCCACCGCGCCCGGGTCGAAGATGCGGTTGGCAAACGGGCTGTCGTCCGATGGGCTGTAGCCGTATCGCGAGAACACCGCCCGCACCTCCGCGGCCGGGAACCGCTCGTGCAGGTATGCCGTCACCTCCGCCGCGCTCTGCCCGGCACCGACCACCACGAAGCGCTTGGCGGACCCGTCGACGGTGTCCACATTGGCGAGCAGATCGGCGCTGTGCCAGACCCGTTCGCCCGCTTGGACTCCCTCCGGCAGCGCGGGGATCAGTCCCGTGCCGAGGACCAGGTTGCGCGCCAGGAACACCTGCGCCTTCTGCGGCCCCTGCGCGATGACCTCGAAGTGCGACACGCGCTCGCCATCCATCACGGGAACCACGTCGATGACGTCCTGCTCGTAGCGCACCATGTGCTCCACCTTGGACGCCGCCCACTCGAGATAGTCGTGGAACTCGATCCGCAGCGGGAACACGCTCTTGTGGTTGACGAAATCGACCAGCCTGCCCTTGCTGTGCAGGTAGCACAGGAAGCTGTATTCACTGCTCGGGTTGCGCAGCGTGACCAGGTCCTTGACGAACGACACCTGCATCGTCGCGTCCTCGATGAGCATGCCGCGATGCCAGCCGAACCGGGGTTGCCGCTCCAGGAACACCGCGTCCGGGGATGGCCTCGTCCGGTCCGGAAATCCTTGGGACTGTTCGGCTATGGCGATCGCGAGCGCGAGGTTTGCGGGCCCGAAGCCGACGCCGACAATGTCATAGATCACGGACGATCTCCGATCCATCCACCTGTGATGATTTAGGCCAGCCTTGCTTAACTTAGGATTGCCTTGCTTTACTAGTCAAGTCGTACCGGCTAAACGGAAGAGAAATTATGAAGATCGTTCTTATGGGGTACCAGACCTGGGGACACGCGACCTTACGCGCACTGATCGAGTCGGAGCACGACGTCGCGCTGGTCGTCACGCACCCGCCGAGCGATCACGCCTATGAGCGCATCTGGAGCGACTCCGTAGCCGATCTAGCTGCGGAAAACGGCATCCCCACGGTCATCAAGAACCGCCCCGACGCCGACCTCGCCGCGCGCGTCCGCGCCGCGCGACCCGATGTGATTGTCGCAACCAATTGGCGTACCTGGATCCCGCCCGACATCTTCGCCGTCCCCCGCCTCGGCACCCTCAACGTGCACGATTCCCTGCTTCCCGCCTACGCCGGCTTCGCGCCTCTGCTCTGGGCGCTGATCAACGGCGAGCGTGAGGTGGGTGTGACCGCGCACATGATGGACGAGGACCTCGACGCCGGCGACATCGTGCTGCAGTGGCCCGTGCCGGTCGAGCCGACGGACACCACCACCGACCTGTTCCACAAGACGGTCAAGCTGTTCGGCCCGATCGCGGTCGAGGGCATAGCGCTGCTCGAGTCCGGCCACACCGAATTCGTGCCGCAGGACCGGTCCAAGGCGAGCTTCTTCCACAAGCGGGCGGTCGAGGACAGCCGGATCGACTGGACGTGGTCGGCCGAGGAGCTGGAGCGCCTGGTGCGCGCACAGTCCGACCCCTACCCCAACGCGTTCACGGACCACAATGGACACACGCTGCGCATCGTCTCGGCCGGGGTGTCGCAGAAACGCTACGGCGGCACACCCGGGCGCATCTTCATCCGCGAAGGGGACGGCGTCGTCATCGTGGCGGGGGCCGACGCCCGGCGCGGCCACAACCACGGTCTGCTCGTCAAGCGCATACGCACCGAGGACGGCCGCGAGCTGGCCGCCACCGACTACTTCACTAAAATGGGGGGCTACCTGCGCTAGCTGGATCTTGGACGGTTGTGCATGCCATAGCGTGCACAACCATCCAAGGTTCACATTTACCGGTGGGCTTGACACAGTGCGGGGTTAGGCTAACCTAACACCGTGATGGATGCTTGACGTGGCGAGCGGGTGAGCCTGAGCTATCACGGCCGGACCATGGTGCATGACGCGAGCATCGACGCGCGACGCTCAGGCGCGCGACGGCAAGGCGTGGCCGACCGGGCTTCGGAGCAAGATCCTAGTCCCTTCAACCGCGTTTTTCGGGGGCGATTTCGCGGCTGGAGGGACTTGGATCAACGAATCACCGCCCCGCGAGTCAGCTCCTCCGCCAGGAGGTCCATGAGCAGCCCGTCATGCCACTGCCCGTCCGCCCCGCGCTCGTATTTGCGCAGCACGCCCACGGGCTTGAAGCCCACCTTGCCGTATGTCCGGATCGCGGCCGCGTTGTCGGCCGCCGGATCGATCACGAGCCGGTGGTGCCCCAGATCGTGGATCAGATGCCTGGCCAGCGTGCGCACCGCGTCGGTGCCGATGCCCTTGCCGTGCAGCGCCGGATCGACATACAGGTCTATGCCGGCATGCCTATACATCGGGTCGTTCTCTTCGCCGTATTGGATCAGCCCGGCCACCCGCCCCGCGTGCTCGATGACGAACGCCTCGGCTTCCTCGTCGTATAGCTCGCCCTCCGCCCAGCGCGCCAGCACCTCTGGCGTGTTGCGGATGGTGGTCAGCTCGGGCAGATCATCCCCGGCCACCGGGCGCAGCGTGACCGAATCCCCGTGCAGGACAGTCATTTCTTGCCCCTCCGCTGTGCTCTCATCTGTGCCAGGACCGCGTCGCGCGCCGCGTCGGTCGCCTCCTGGCGAAGCGCTCTCGCCGCGACCTGAGCCACCTCGGCCGCCTTGCGCGCCGTCCTTTCCCCCGCGGACGCCATATGGTACCGGCGGAAAGCCTCGGCAGTCTCCGCCCTCAGCCGTGACACCTCATGCGACTTGTCCTCGATGCCCTTGTCCCACCCATCCACGCGCTGCCACACGGCGTGCAGCTGCTCGAGCGTCAGCTCACCGCGCCGGTAGGCGTCGCGTGCCGCCTGCGAGACGAACCGCTGCTGCCGCCCCGGCAGCACGACCTCGACGGGCATCGATCCGAGCTCGGCGGTCGCCTTCTCCAGTGCGGTGGCGGCCTCGGAGTGCAGCCGCCACGCCTGCTCCCGCTCGGCCTCGGACTCGGCCAGCGCCAGCTCGGCCACCTCCACTGCAGTGGCCGCCTGCTGGGCGGCGCGCAGTGTGTCGGCCGCCACCACCTCCAGCTCCTGGGCCTCCCGGATGAGCGCGGCCCGGCTCTGGACGCCCAGCACGCCGTGCAGCCGGTCCTCCTTGCGCCGCTGCGCCCGCGCCAGCAATCCGAACAGGAGCAGCACGAGGAAGCCGAACGCCCCGAGCCCGGTCCAGATCCATACCAGCGCCTGAGATGGCAGCATCCATCGACGATAGTCGAGCACGTCCGAGTTGTCTCCGCCCGTCCACGCACTCAGACCCGTCAACTTACATTGACAAACACCGCTCGTCAACGTAAGTTGACACCATGAGTGAAGCGAAGGATCTCGCCACCGCCGCCGGAAGCGCCGATCCGAGGGTCGGGCTGCGGGCCGTCGTGGCCCTGCGCAATCTGCTCGAAAAGCTTGAGGCGCTTCAGGTGCGGCACGCCCGCGAGCTGGGCTGGTCATGGCAGGAGATCGCCGAGTCGCTTCAGGTCAGCAAGCAGGCCGTGCACAAGAAGCACGCCAAGGGGCGAGGGGATAAGTAATGTTCGAACGGTTCACCGACCGGGCCCGATCCATCGTCACGGGGGCCAACGCTCTGGCCGAGGAGCTGGGCCACGGACACGTCGGCACAGAGCACTTCCTGCTGGCGATCCTGACCTCCGGCGGCGGCATCGCGCACGATGTCCTGCGCGCCGAAGGGCTTGAGGCGCAAGCGGTGCGGGACACCATCCTGGCGCCGTCCAAAATGGACGCCGATGCGCTGGAGTCGATCGGCATCGACCTGGACGCCGTCCGCGCCAAAATCGAGGAGACATTCGGACCCGGCGCGCTCGACGCCGTACCAGAAAAATTCAAAGGTCATAAGCCCTTGACCAAGCGGGCAAAAATCGTCCTCGAGCTGTCGCTGCGCGAGGCGCTCGCACTGAAGCACAGATACATTGGCAGCGAACACATTTTGCTCGGGCTGCTGCGCGAGGGCAAGGGACTCGCGGCGAAGATACTTGCCGATGCGGGCCTCGACTTCGCCGACCTGCGGGCCAAGACTATCGCCGCGATTCCCAAGGGATAACTAGGATCCGGCGCCCTTGGCCCCGGCCGTGACAGCACCAACGATCCAGCCGACGAACAGCCCGTAGGCCGACCCCGCCGCCGCCACACTGAATGCGTTGAGGATGGACGGGTTGGAGATGATGAACGCCGTGAGGAAGGCCGCAAGGGCCGATCCGAACACGACGGCCGACCAACCCAGGAAGAAGCCGCCGGCGCCCCCCGTCACTGACTTGGCGACAAATGCAAGGATGATCGCCACGAAGGCGACCAGCAGGATCGCCCGCAGATCGTCTGCGAGCAGCCGACGCATAGCATCGCCGGAGCCGTCGGTCGGACCGACGGCCCAGCGAGGCCACGTCAGCATCCTGAGATACCAATCCCAAGCGCTGTTGGAATTGGTGGCGTGATTGCCCACCCACTCCGTCATTGGCTGGTTGCCAAAGAGCAGGACGAGCGCAGCGGTGGCGAGGGTTCCGGCACCGGCTACTGTTCGGGTCTTCGCCATGTCCACAAAGTACAGACCTCAGTGGCTCATGTCGATCCTGCAAACTTTTCGGCTAACAGCCGGGCAAACGCTCCCAAAGGTACTGCTCAACCCGGTCGAGGGAGACCCGCTCCTGCTCCATCGAGTCCCTGTCCCGGACCGTCACGGCGTTGTCCTCGAGCGTGTCGAAGTCGACCGTCACGCAGTAAGGCGTGCCGATCTCGTCCTGCCGGCGGTAGCGCCGGCCGATCGCGCCCGCGTCGTCGAACTCCACCGCCCACCGCTCACGCAGGGCGGAGGCCAGGCCGCGCGCCTTTGGCGAGAGCTGCTCGTTTCTCGACAGTGGCAGCACCGCGACCTTCACCGGCGCGAGCCGCTTGTCGAACCGCATCACCGTGCGCTTGTCCACGCCGCCCTTGGTGTTGGGCGCCTCGTCCTCGTCGTAGGCCTCGAGCAGGAACGCGAGCACGGCACGGGTCAGACCCGCCGCGGGCTCGATGACAAATGGTGTCCAGCGCTCGTTCTTCGTCTGGTCGAAATAGGACAGATCAACACCGGAGTGCTTGGTGTGCGTCGAAAGGTCGAAATCGGTCCGATTGGCGATGCCCTCCAGCTCGGAAAACTCGGTGCCGCCGAACTGGAAGCGATACTCGATGTCCACCGTGCGCTTGGAATAGTGGGACAGCTTCTCCTTGGGATGCTCGTAGAAGCGGAGATTTTCCTCTTTGATACCCAGATTGCGATACCAGTCCCAGCGCGCGGAAAGCCAGTATTCGTGCCATTGCTCGTCGGTGCCCGGCTCCACGAAGAACTCCATCTCCATCTGCTCGAACTCGCGCGTGCGGAAGATGAAGTTGCCCGGAGTGATCTCGTTGCGGAAGCTCTTGCCCACCTGTGCGATGCCGAACGGCGGCTTCATCCGCGCGGTGGTCTCCACGTTTTTGTAATTCACAAAGATGCCCTGCGCGGTCTCGGGCCGCAGGTAATGCAGGCCCTCCTCGCTCTCGACCGCACCCAGATAGGTCTTCATCAGGCCGTTGAACATGCGCGGCTCGGTGAACGTGCCCTTGTTGCCGCAGTTGGGACAGTTGAGGTCGGACAGCTTGAACACGGCGTCGGGCTTCTTGGCGAGGAAGGCCTCCTCCAGATGATCGGCCCGGAAACGCTTGTGGCAGTTGGTGCACTCGGTCAGCGGATCGACGAACTCCGAGATGTGGCCCGACGCCTCCCACACCTGGCGGGCCAGGATCACCGCCGAGTCGATGCCCACGATGTCGTCGCGCTGCTGCACCATGGTGCGCCACCACTGCCGGCGCACGTTTTCCTTGAGCTCGACACCCAGTGGGCCGTAATCCCAAGCGGACCTCGTCCCGCCGTAAATCTCACTGGACGGGAAGACAAAACCCCGGCGCTTGGCCAGGCTGACTACGGAATCTATGCGGTCCGCGGGCATGAGCTGATGCTCCTTCCATGGAGGTCGCCGCCGGCCGGATGCCGGCGGAATGTCATAACGTTACAGGGCGCGATCCTTCACTCTCGACCGCATATCTCGAACGCGGCGGTGTTGGGATCCTGCTGCAGGCGATAGGTCACATTGGCGCTCGTGCCGTCCCGATATCGCTCGGTGACCGGCACGGCCAGGCTGTTGAGGTTGAGCTCGCCGATCTCGTAACTCTGCAGTGGCTTGCGGGCGCGCTCACGTGCCTCGAAGCGGTCCTTCGAGAGGCGGGCCTGATCCTTGTCGCACAGCTTCTCGTAGGCTTCGTCATAGTCGCCGTCGCGCAGCGCGTCCAGATATCCCCCGACCACCGCACGCGACTGCTCGTCGACCGCTGCGTCCTGCGTCACCACAAACCCGACCACCGCCGCCGTGCCCCCGCCGCAGCACAGCACCAGGAACAGCCCGGCCACTGCCAGTGCCCAGCCCAGCCGCGCACCACCGCCCTCCGCGGGCGGCGCGGGAAAAGGCGCCGTGGCGCCCGGGCCCTTCGGGATCGGAGCGCTACCTGTCACGCTGTGATCCTAGGCCCGCCGCGCATCACCCACCCGCCCACCCCGTTGGTTCACGCCGCGAGATCGGCGACGAGCTCCGCCGGATCGATCAGCACTGGGTAGGGCCTCTGCATCTGGAAGCTGTCCTTCGGCCCAATCGACCGGATCAATGCATACTCACCGGTTGCCAGATCGATCTCATAGACATGCACGATCGCCCCCGCGTCGACACCCTCCACCCTCCAGTAACAGGGGATACCGGCGCGTGCGTACTCCTCGACCTTGTCTTTCCGATCAACCACCCGGGTGCTACGCGACTCGACCTCCACCACGAGTGCCACATCCTGCGGAGCAAAGACGTTTCGAGGCCGGGTCGCGTTGACCCCGGGCTTGAGCACCACCACGTCCGGCTCGCGCAGTGTCTCCTCCTCCGCCAAGGGCCGGAAATAGCCCACAGTCAACTCGGGCCGGGCTTTGTAACCCTTCGGCGCGGCTCTGTTGAGGACCTGGGCCAGTTCAAGAATCAGTGTCTGATGCCAAAAGGACTTCATCGGGGACATGAGGACCAAATTCCCATCGACGATCTCATATTTTATTGGCTCCGGAGCCTCAATGTCCTCTGGACGCCAGGTGCGGTCATCGCCCAGCGGCTGATGAATGGTGATGGTCATGGCGCACCTTTTCCCTCGGGGATCGCTTCATCATAATCCTCCGCTCAAGCAAGGTCGCCGGGGAAGGTTTCGAGGGGGCCACCCGGGGCCACGGCGGCGAGGGTTTCGTAGGCGCTGGGCTCCATGAGGGACTCGGCCAGCAGCGGGGTGGCGGTCACCTTGACGTCGAAGCGGCCGAGGGCACGGCGGTAGGAGCCGACGTTTTTCCACTCGGTGAGCAGGCACCAGTGGGTGGGATCGTCGAGCGCGCGAGTCAGCTCGCCGCGAAGGTAACCATCCGCCTCGGAAAGGGCCTTCAGCGCGGCCTGGGCACGCGACACAAAGTCATCATTTGGCGCCACAACGAAACGGTTGAGAACGAGCACTGTCCAAACCTACTTTCGTGCTATTAAATGCACGCCATGGCTTTTCTGGAAAAGCTGGCGCGGCTTAACCGTACAGCCGTGTTCCTGATCACCCTCGCCCTGCTGCTGGGCGCGTTGTTCATCAAGGGTGTCGTGGGCGGGCTTTTGCTGCTCGTCCTGGCGGCGGGTCTCGCCGCGCTCATGGTCACGACTTGGCCCGTGCAATCGACCTCCACCCGCGTCCTACGGGTGTCCGTGCTCACCCTTCTGGTGATCACGGCGCTGATACTGATCTTCGGGTAGCCGGCCGGTCTTCGGGTAGCCGGCCGGCGCCGTCCACGGCGCGACCAGCGGCACTGCCGGGCGGGCGGCGCCAGGACCGGCCCGGCCCGGCTCGAGGCGGGCGGCACGGGCCCGACCCCGCGACCCATGCGGTTTTGACAATCATTCTCATTTTGGAGGAGAGTGGGGGTCATGCTGAGCCGCACCCTCATCGCCGCTGCTGCGCTGACCACCCTCGCCGCGTGCGGCGGGGGAAACGCCACCGACTCGGGCAAGGTCGACATCGTGGCCGGCTTCTACCCCCTGCAGTTCGTGGCCGAGCGCGTCGGCGGCGACCACGTAAGCGTGACCAACCTCGCCCAGCCGGGCGCCGAGCCGCACGACCTGGAGCTCAAGCCGTCACAGATGGCCCAGGTCGCCTCGGCCGACCTGGTGCTCTACCTCAAGTCGTTCCAGCCCGAGCTCGACAAGGCGGTCGAGCAAAACGCGTCCGGCAAGTCGTTCGACGTGACCACCGTCGCCCCGCTGGAGAAGGGCGAGGCGCACGGCCACGAGGGCGAGCCCTCCCCCGCCGCGGGCAAGGACGAGGCTGAGCTCGACCCGCATATTTGGCTCGACCCGACCCGCCTGGCTACCATCTCCGACGCCGTGGCCGCCCAGCTGGGCAAGGCCGACTCCGCCCACGCGGCCGACTACACGGCCAACGCGCAGGCGCTGCGGGCCCAACTGACCAAACTGGACGATGAGTTCACCGCCGGACTCAAGACGTGCCAGCGGCGCGAGATCGTGACCAGCCACGCCGCGTTCGGCTATCTCGCCGCCCGCTACCAACTGGACCAGATCGCCATCACCGGGCTCGATCCCGAGACCGAGCCGACACCGCAGCGCCTGGCCGATGCGGCGGCGGAGGCCAAGGAGCACACGGCGACCACGATCTTCTTCGAGACGCTCGTCTCACCGAGGGTCGCCGACACCCTGGCCAAGGAGGTGGGTGCGAAGACGGCCGTGCTCGATCCGCTGGAGGGTTTGAAGGAAGGCAGCACGGACGACTACTTTTCCGTCATGCGGGCCAACATGAAGACCCTGCGTGACGCGTTAGGCTGTTCATGACATCGGTCATAAAGATCGAGCATGGGGCGGTCGCTTTCGGCGGCCGCCCCGTGTTGCGCGACCTCAACCTGACTGTCCAAACCGGAGAGGTCGTGGCGATCCTGGGCGCCAACGGCAGCGGCAAGTCCACCTTGATCCGGGCGGCGCTCGGCCTGGTGCCACTGCAGGACGGCTCGGTCGAGCTGTTCGAGACGCCGCAGCGCCGATTCCGCCAGTGGCGGCGCATCGGCTATGTGCCGCAACGGCTCGGCGCGGGCAGCGGGGTCCCGGCGACCGTGCGCGAGGTGGTCGCGGCCGGGCGGCTGGCCAAGCGCCGGTTCCTGCGCCTGCCCACAAAACGTGACGCCGCCGCGACGAAGCGGGCCATCGAGCTTGTCGGGCTGGACCATCGCGCCAAGGATCCGGTTTCGACCCTGTCCGGGGGCCAGCAGCAGCGCACGCTCATCGCCCGCGCTCTGGCCGGCGAGCCGGATCTGCTCGTGCTCGATGAGCCGACGGCCGGGGTGGACGCCGCGTCGCAGGAGGCGTTCGCGGGCGCGCTGCGCTCGTTTGTCGCAAGTGGAGGGACGGTGGTGCTGGTGGCGCATGAGCTCGGCCCGCTGCAGCCCGTCGTCACGCGCGCGGTTGTCGTCCACGATGGAGTGATCGCCCACGACGGGCCCGTGCCCAAGCCGGCCGGTCATCACGCGCACCCCGACCATGATCACGTCCACCCGCACGCACCGGATCAGGATCAAGGCTTTTGGGGTACCCGATAATGGAAGATCTTTTTGCAAGAGCGCTTCTCGGGGTCCTGATCACCGGGCTGGTCGCCCCATCGCTGGGCATCTATCTGGTGCAGCGGCGGATGTCGCTGATCGGCGACGGCATCGGGCACATCGCGCTGACCGGCGTGGGTCTGGGCCTGCTGACCGGCACGCAGCCGGTGCTCATGGCGGTCATCGTGGCGACGCTGGGATCGATAGCGGTCGAGCTCGTCCGGGCGCGCGGCCGCACGTCCGGCGACATGGCGCTGGCCATCCTGTTCTACGGTGGCATTTCCGGCGGTGTCTTCCTGGTCGGTCTCGCGCCCGGCAAGTCAAATGCCAGCCTTATGGCGTACCTGTTCGGCTCGCCGCTGACCACGACGCGCGACGACCTGATCATGATGGCGGTGCTCGGCGCGATCGTGCTCGCCGTCACCCTCGGGCTGCGGCCATGGCTGTTCGCGATCTGCCAGGACGAGG
>JBIOYB010000424.1:0-24288 GCA_044869915.1 Allorhizocola sp. | reverse complement strand
AGCGGCGGCGCCAGCAGCGTGCTGGTGATGCGCTCCTCCTCGATGGTCTGCATGAACGGCTCCCACTCCATGCCGTCGTGCAGAAACAGCGTGCCGCCGGTGAACAGTGTCATGAACGCGGCGGTCTGCGAGCTGACGTGCCACGTGCCCGACACGAGCAGATGCCGGATGTGTGGCTGGCCGCTTTCGAGGTATGCCTCCGACAGCGTGTGCAGCGCTTGGAAGAAGCGGTGTCCATGATGGACCAGCTTGGGGTCGCCGGTCGTGCCGCCCGTCTGGAACAGCGACGACGGCTGCGTGGTCACGGCCGCGGGGTCGAACGGCAGATCCTCCACGCGCGTGACGATGTCCGGGAAGGCGGCGAGGTCGGGCCCGAGCCCGTCCGGCCCGAAGCACAGGATCGGCATCGGATCGGAGCCCTGCCCGAGCTCCGGTCCGAGGTCGGGGAAGATGTTGGCGTCGTAGACGAACGCGTCCACGGCGGCCATCGTGAGGAAGCGCCTGCGGAACGCCGGCGGGAAGTGGCTCGCGATCCACGCCGTGCGGCCGCCCAGCAGGTGCGACCCCAGCTGGAGGAACACCGACTCGGCCGGGTTGCGGGCGAGCAGCCCGAGGGCGTGGCCCTCGCGCATGCCGTGATGCCAGAGCGCGGCGGCCATCGTCAGGACGCCTTGACGGACTTCACTATAGGTGAATCGCCTGCCGTCGATCCCGACCAGCGCCTCCGCGTCGCCGTAGGATGCGAACAGATCCAGGGCCCTGCGCGCGTAGTTTGACTCGTCCATGGGTGATAGTCCTCTTAGCTGTGTGGGGGGATAGGCGGGACCCTACCGCCCACTAATCCAATCTGGTATCGGCTATTTGAGATATTTCCAACGAGTTTTGGCCCTCCTAGACTTCGTCGGCATGAGCCACCTGCGTCGGCGGCAGATGCTGCTTGCCCTGATCTCGGTCGTCACCATCGGATCGACCGCGCTCGTTGCCGCGGCCGGGCGCAAGGCTCCGCCCAACCCGCTGGAGTGGGTCGCGTCGTGGGCCGCGGCGATGGCCCCGTCGGGTGCGGGCAAGTCGACCGCGGGGTTCACCAACCAGACCGTGCGGCAGTTCGTGCACACCTCGGTCGGCGGGGAAAAGTTGCGCATCCGCCTGTCCAACCGGTTCGGCAAGCAGCCCGTCACCCTGGCGCAGGCCACCGTCGCGCTGCCGTTCGGCCCCAACGGCGGGCCGGGCGACCTCAAGCCCGGGTCCATAAAGGACGTCACGTTCTTCGGGCAGCGGGGCCTGACCATCCCGGTCGGCGGCAACGCCGTGAGCGACCCGATCGACATGGAGGTCCCGGCGTCGCAGGACATCGGGGTGAGCCTGTATTTCGAGCAGGCGACCGGCCCCTCGACCTGGCACCTGACCGCGCGCGAGACCACATACTTCGGCGACGGCAACCACGTGACCTCGCCCAGCGGCGCCAAACTGCCCGAGACGCGCACGTCGTGGTTCTTCCTCAGCGGGCTGGACGTGTTGAACCGCAACGGGAAGGGCACGGTCGCCATCCTCGGTGACTCGATCTCCGACGGGTTCAAGTCGACCGTCAACGGCGACAAGCGGTGGAGCGACCTGCTCGCGGCACGGCTCAACCGGGACGCGCCCGACGGCAAGGCGCCTGGCGTGATCAACCTGGGCATGACCGGCAACCGGCTCGGCAAGGACGGCACCGACATGGGCTTCGCCGAGCTGGGGGTCAACGCGTCGGCTCGATTCCATTCCGATGTGGTCGCACAGACCGGGGTGCGCAAGGTCATCGTGCAGTTGGGCATCAACGACATCTGGATCTCCAAGGACAAGCCCGACAACATCATCGCCCAGCTGCAGCAGATCGCCGCGCTGGCGCACCAGGCGGGGCTGCAGATCTATGTGTGCACGCTGACCCCATGGAACGCGTTTGCACAGGGCGAGCAGGTCATGTACACGCCCGAATTGGACTCGATCCGTTTGTCGGTGAATTCCTATATTCGCACGAGCACGGATTTCGACGGCGTGATCGATCTGGACTCGGTGATGCGCAACCCGGCCGAGCCGACCAAACTCAAGCCCGAATACAACAGCGGTGACCACATTCATCCCACTGACGCGGGGAATCAGGCGCTGGCGGATGCCGTACCGCTAGAAATGGTTCTCTGAAATGAAAACGGTCTCACTCAAGGCTCTGCACACCGAGGAGGGACGGCGCGACCCCTACCGGATTTACGCGAAGCTGCACGAGATGGGGCAGGTGTGCGCGGTCGAGCCGGGGGAGCACTATTCGTTTGTGGTGCACGGGTTTGACGCGTGCACGCAGGTGCTCCGGGATTCGGCGACGTTCCGGGTGACCGACGAATCGACGCTGGCCACCGTGCGGGGCTGGGACGAAAATCGGGCGCACGCGGTCTTCATGAACTCGATGTTCTTCACGAATGCACCCCGGCACACGCGCATGCGCAAGATGTTCAGCCAGGCGTTCACGCCGCGGCGGATCCAGGCGCTCGAGCCCGCGATCGACCGGCTCACGCTGTCGCTTCTGGACGGTCTGGCCGACCGGACGGCAGACTTCATGCGGGAGTTCGCCTTTCCATTGCCCGCACACGTTTTGGGCGAGCTGCTGGGCGTGCCGCAGGAGGATCGGGAGTGGTATAGGCCGCGCGCCCTCACGATCGGTGAGCTGTTGGAGCTGGGCGGCGCACGCCCTTCGGTGATCCGCCGGGCCGACGCGGCCGCGGTGGAAATCACCGACTACTTCGCCAAGCTCGTGGCGCAGCGCAGGATCGAGCCGCGGGACGACCTGATCTCGGCGGTGCTGGCGGTGCTCGCCGACGAGCCGGAGATGATGAGCGATCACGAGCTGCTGGCCAACCTGGTGGTGGTGTTCAACGCGGGCTTCGTGACGACGACCCACCTGCTGGGCAATGGGCTGACGATCCTTCTGTCGCATGAGGAGTTGTTGCAGCGGCTGAGGGATGACCCCGCGCTTGCTCCGTCCTATGTGGAGGAGATTTTGCGGTACGAGGTGCCGACGCACTTTTCGGTGCGCCACACCGCGACCGACGCGGTCGTCGACGGCGTCGAGATCCCGAAGGGCAGCTGGGTGCTCGTGCTCGCGGCGGCGGCCAACCGTGACCCGAAGCGCTTCGTGGACCCGGACGTGTTCGATCCGGGGCGCACCGAAAACCACACGCTCGCGTTCAGCGCGGGCGCGCACTACTGCCTCGGCGCGGCGCTGGCCCGGCTTGAGGGAGTGCGTGGGCTCAACCTGTTACTGGACCGGTTTCCGGTGATTGAGCTGGCGAAACCTCCCGGGACACCACGGCAGCTGATGCTTCGCGGGCACGAGGAGCTTTGGCTCACGATGCGGTCGCGTAGGTGACAGTGGTTAGATCTGCCGGGAGTGGTCCGATATCGGCCTGTTAGGCTGCCCGGTTGTGACTCAGCCACCTTACGAACCACCCCAGTACGGGCAGCAGCCACCTTACGGTGGCCAGCCCGAATATGGCCAACCGCAGCAGCCTGATTACGGTCAGCAACAGCCGCCTTCGTATGGCCAGCAGCAACCTTCGTATGGACAGCAGCCTGACTACGGACAGCAGCAGCCGTCCTACGGTCAGCCACAATATGGCGCACCGCAGCCCGATTCGACGCAAGCGCTGCCGCAATATGGCGCCCCCACCTCAGGTGGCCCGCAGTATGGCGCCCCGACCTCGGGTGGCCCGCAGCAGTATGGTCCGCCGACGTCGGGCGCGCCGCAGTTCGGCCCGCCGACCTCCGGCGGGCCGCAATACGGTGGCTACGGCGTGCCCGGGCAGCCCATGCCGTCCGGCAAGACCAACGGGTTCGCCATCGCGTCGCTCATTTTCGGCATCATCGGCGGCATCCTGCTCAGCGTCATCTTCGCCTTCGTCGCGTTCTCGCAGATCAAGAAGCGCGGCGACAAGGGCAAGGGCCTGGCCGTCGGCGGGCTCGTCGCCTCGGGCGTCTGGCTCGTGCTCGGCTGCGTGATCGGCATCGCGGCGATCATCGCGGCCAACAACGCCCCCGACACCGACTCGCTCGCCGGCCTCGGCTCGACCTCCACGGCGCAGCCGCAGTCGAGCAAGGAGACCACGACCAAGGTGGACGACCTCAAGGTCGGGCAGTGTGTCAACGGCATCAAGGACAGCGGGACCACCCTGCGCAACATGCCCGTGGTCTCGTGCTCGGTCGCGCACGAGGGCGAGGTCGTCTCCACGTTCAACCTGAGCGGCAGCACCTACCCGGGCGACACCCAGATCCAGCAGCAGGCCGAGGACCAGTGCTTCGACGAGCTGGACAAATACTCGCCGTCCACAAAGGATGACAAGACGATCAGCATCTTCTACCTGCACCCGACGCGCACCACCTGGTCGTCGGGCGACCGCGAGGTCATCTGCATGGCCACGTTCGACAACGGTCCGCGCACCGGGTCCATCAAGGGCTGACCGGGCTGACTGACCTCAGCTTCGACTCAACGCATGCCCGGCCGGATGGTTGTCCGGCCGGGCGCAATCTTATGCGGGCAGGCCCCCGCCCAAAGCAACCCGTGTAGCGACCGTCGCGGGATGCTCGGCGCCGAGTGTCCTCAGCTGAATCTTCAAAGCCTTGTCTAGTACGGCGTCCGCCTCGCGATGGCGCCCCTGGCCGCGCAGGGCACAACCGAGCCAGTAGCGCGACCGTCTCGATCCAGGGTCTCCGGGTGCTCCGGTCCCAGCACCCGGTCGCGATCACGGACGACGTCCCGCAGGATGGCCTCGCCGTCCGCGTAGCGGCCGTCCCATATGTAACCCTCGCCCAGCGAGTGGCGTGCATCGATGGTCTCGATGTGGTCCTCGCCCAGGACGCGCCGCCGCGCCTCGATGACCGCAAGGTAAGCATCCACGGCCTTGTCGGACCGCCCGATCCGCCATGTCGCCCAGGCAAGACAGCAGCGCGTGTGCAACGTGTCCGGGTGGTCGTCGCCAAGCAACCGGCGCCGGTCCGCGTCCACCATGCCCAACCATTGGTGCGCTGTCTCCCAGTCACCGCATTGCCCGACAGCCCACGCCAGCTTGTGCTGGGTGTCGAGCGCGCCCTCGGGTGAGGCGCCCGGCGACAGCCGCCACGCATCGTGCACCAAAGTGAGCAGGCCGCGGGCCTCCTCCGACTGGCAGCGAATGCTCGGACACCAGGCTCAGCCGGGCCAGATTGCGCAGCGAGAGACGGGGCTCCCGCTGGGCGTTGTCCAGCAGCCCGACCGGCACCGGCACGCCCGGCGCGTAGCACGACAACAGGCGCAACAGGGGCCTGGCCTGAGGATTGCCGGCCTTGGCGAGGCTGTCGAGCGAGAGTTCGAAGGTGGACAGCACCGCTTGGCGGGGATCGTGCTCGACCCCGATGTCCGCGCCGGACTCGACCACACCGCCGATGCCGGCCGTGCGGAGCGCTTCCTCGTAGTCGCCAAACGAGTTCCAGCGCGAAAAGCTCGAACCCAGGCTCTTGCGGTGTCCGCGCCGAAACCCACCACGCATCGCGCCCTTTCCGAGTCGACGCCCACCGGACCAGGTCCAACGCGATCGCCGACTTGCCCACGCCCGCGAGCCCGCAGAGGACCACGAACCGCCCCGGCGGTCGGCGAAGTTTCTTGCGCAGCAACGATATCTCGGCATCACGGCCGCGCAGGACCGTGGGCGCATCGCCCGTGGGCGCCGCGGCCGACTGCCGCGCCGAGTGGGAGGCCCCCGCAGTGCGGGACTGCGCGCGGGACCTGCGGCGGCGCAACATCGCCAGGAGGGCCGGCACCATCACAATGAGCGTGATCACCGCCGTCAACATGTTGAGAGCACTCTCCACGGCCGCCATTGTCGCCGAACGCATCCACCGAGGTCACTGCCGTAGCGCGTGTGTCGCGCGGCATTCATGTTCACGCGCCGATCGGTCGACGCTGGCCTGTGCGACTCGTCCACAAATTTCTGAGAGATCCGGGCCGCGGGACGCACATACCTTCCGACAGGTTTTCAGGCCCCTGTAGGAGATGCGCGATGACACAAGAGGACGAAAGACTGCTCGCCAGGCCCCGCGCCCGCGACAACGCCGCGCGGCGTGAGCTGCACGATGCCACCAAAGCCGATGTGCGCCAAAAGATGGGCGTGCTCGCGGTGGACCGTGCCGCGGCCGAGTGCGCGGCCGCGGCGAAGCCGGCCGGGCGGGGGAAGGATGCCATGACGGTCACGGGTCTGGAGGTGACCGTCGACGCGACCGCGACGGGTGTGCGGCGATTCGCCGTCACGCCCATGGGCACGTGGCTGGATGCTACGACGCCGCAGCGGATCCGCCTGCTGCCAGGCGCATCCGGCTTCTACGTCACATACGCCCGGAACTTCACCGTCACCGCTGCGGGCATGTTCAACTATGACCTGAGCGTGCCGAACTTCTCGGGGTTCGGCACACCTGTGCTGACCGTCCGATAGTCCATGACGCGTGCGAGGAGATGACCGTGGAACACGTCGATGTGCTTATCGTGACCGCGCTTCAGCTGGAGCGTCGGGCGGTCCGGGAACACCTTCGCGAGGTGCGCACCGAGACGCAGACCGGTCTCGCGGCTGGCATCGGTTACCACGACGGCGATGTCCGGCGGCGGATCGCGGTCATAGAGACCGGTGCCGGCAATGTCGACGCCGCCGTGCTGACGGCCCGCGCCGAGGACGCGTTCCGTCCCGCGGTGATCGTGATGGTCGGCATCGCGGGCGGTGTGAAAGACGTCGCGGTCGGCGATGTCGTGGCATCGAGCAAGGTTTACTGGATCGAGGCGGGCCGGCAGGGGTCGGTCCTTCACCCGCGGCCGGAGGTCGCCGCGGTGAGCCCGGGCCTGGTGCAGACGGCCCGGGCGGTGGCCGCCGACGACCGGTGGCGGGCGCGTGGCCTCGGCGCCGCGGGAGCGTGGCCGGAGGCGGGTCGCCCGCCCGCGGCCCTCGTGGCCCCGATCGTGGTCGCCGAAAAGGTACTGACAGATCAAGGCTCCGCCGTGGTTTGCCTCATCCGGGATTCTTACAGCGACGCCGTGGCTGTTGACACCGAGGATTTCGGCACGCTGCGCGCCGGCCGCTGCGCCGAACGGGCCCGCGTCATTGCCGTGCGCGGCATCTCCGATCTCATCGACAGCAAGGCGGCCGCGGATGCCGCGGGCTCGCAGCGACTGGCCGCGGCTAACGCGGCCGCCTTCCTGTTTGAGATGCTCGCGACCGGATACCCCATGACGCGAGCGCCACACCGCCGTCGCGCCACGTCACCGTGGGCCTGGCTGCGCCTGCTTCCGGTCCCAGCGGGCCGGACCGTCCAAAGTGGACGACCTTGACCGGCCGGGCTCAGACCTTGCGGTATCGAGCCTGCACGAAACAGAACAGGCCGAAGGCGGCCAGGCCCACGGCGACCGTCGTGAGCAGGAGGCCACCATAGGGCTGTGCCGCCAGTGCGCGCAGGGCGGCGTCGAGACCGCGGGCCTTGGCCGGATCATAGGTGCCGCCCGCGATGGCCAGCAGGATCCCGGCCACACCATAGGCCACGCCTTTGGCGACGTAACCGACGATGCCGAGCCACCGGCTGGCGTCGCGCAGCCGCGGGCTCATCTCACCCGTGCGCAGGTGGTCGACGAAGTGGGCGCGCCAGCCGTAGATGACCAGGCCCGCGCCGAACACCGCCAGCACCAGGCCCGCGAGCGTCACCACGGTCGCACCGCTGGGCCGAGACATCAGATCGGACGCGTTTTGCTGCTGCGCGTCACCTCCCGCGGTCGCTCCCTTGGACACCTTCCATGCGGTCCACCCCAGGTACCCATAAAGAAAAGCGCGGGAGGCCGAGGCCACCCTCTCCAGCAGGCGGCGGTTTCCTTGATATTCGCGATGTCCGACCACCACCAGCAGGGCCTGCCACAGCGTCATCGCCGCGAACCCAAGCGCGATCAGCAGCACGAGGACGCCGCCCAGTGTGCCGCCGAGCAGCAGGCGCAGCGCGCCGGACTGGTCGAGGTCGTCGCCGGCCGGGCGCTGCGTCGCGATCCGCAGCGCGACCCAGCCCAGCAGCACGTGTGTGAGGCCGTAGCCCAGGAATCCGGCGCGGGTCAACCGTTCCAGCCAGGTGCTGCGGGCGACGGCCTCGACGTGATCGGTGGCGGACATCCGTTGGTCATACCCGGTTGCCCGCCCTCGAATCACGTGGCCTGCGCGCTCGCGATCGCGTTGGGCTTGCCCAGCGACCCGTTGGCGATGCGCAGCACGAAGCTGAACTCGCCGACCGGCAGCCCGGACATCGTGACCTTCGTGTTGCTGCCGTCCGGGCTGGGATAGGCGGTGTAGCCGGAGGAAGCGGGAGTCTTGCCGGTGAAGAAGGACACCGTGCCGCTGTTGGACAGGCGCTTCATCCGGTCGACATTGCCCTTGCCCCACGCGTTGGCGAACGTGCTGGCGTAATTGGACGCGTCGCTTGGGTAGGTGGTGCGGTCGATGAGCGCTTCGACGGCGGCGGTCGGGTGTCCAAGCTGGGCGTTGGCCAGCTTGACGGCGGCCTCGTCGCCGTGCGTGTTGCGGAAGATGCACAGAGTGTGCGAGCCCCCGTCGGGGTTGCACGACACGAACGTGTTCCAGTTGGCGTCGAGGTTCATGTTGGTCGACAGCTGCAGCACGGCCGACTGTTGCGCGAGCTGGTCCACCCGCGTCTTGTCCTTGTTGCTGTTCGCCACGAGCAGGGCACGGGCGTAGTCCTTGGCGTCCTTCGGGTAGGTGGGAGCCGCATTGCCGCCGCCCGCTTTGGTCGACGTCGGCGTCGGCTGGCCCTGCCCCTGACCGCCGGGCGAGCCGCTGGCCCCCGCCGAAGCGCCGGTATCGGTCGCGAACGAGGGGGGCGTTGCCTGGGGTGTTTCCTTCTTGCCACACGACGCGGCGGCAAGTGCGCAGATGACCAGCGCAGTGACGAAGAGTGCCCGCATGGTCGCCGAGGATAAAGCCGATCTTATGGTTACGGCCGCGCTCGGTCCAAGATCCGACGGCTCCCGGGGGACGGGTGCATACGTATTCGTCATGGGACTTAAACTTCTTCATACGTCAATGCTGGGGGTTTCGACGATGAAATGGCGCATCCTGGGACCCGTCGAGGCGATCGGCAACGGTGGCCCGATACCCGTGGGGCGCCCGCAGCATCGTGCCGTGCTCGCGTTCATGCTCTTGAACGCGAACCGGCCGGTGTCCGTTGAGCAGCTCATCGAAGCGCTGTGGGGTGGGATGGCGCCGTCGACCGCGCGAACGCAGGTGCATGGCTGCGTATCGCGACTGCGGCAGGCGCTGCGCACCGGCGGGCTGGGGGAGGCCATCGTGCGCAGCCCCGCGGGCTATCGCCTCGACGTGGGCGAGGGCGAGTTCGATCTCGCCGTGTTCACCGAACTCACGTCACGCGCCCGCGAGGCGCCGCCCGCCGAGGCGGTCCCCGTGCTGCGGGAGGCGCTGGGGCTGTGGCGGGGGGAGGCGCTGGCGGGTGCGGCCGGCGCGTTCGTCGCGGGTGCGGCCACCGGCCTGACCGAAAAGCGCCTGACCGCGCTGGAGCACATGTTCGAGTCCGAGCTCGCGCTCGGTCGGCACGGCCCGGTCATGGCACAGCTGCACACGGTCGTGGCCGAGTTCCCGCTGCGCGAGCGCCTGGTCGGCCTGCTCATGACGGCCCTGGCCGAGTCGGGGCAGCAGGCCGAGGCGCTGCGCGTGTTCGAGCAGACGCGCGACCAGCTGGCCGAGGAGCTCGGCATCGAGCCGTCCTCCGAGCTGGCCGCACTGCACCTGCAAGTGCTGCGGCAGGAGCTGCCGCATCGCCAGCAACATCAGCAGCAGCCACCGGCGGCGCCCGTGCCCGTCACGCCGGCGCAGCTGCCGCCGGACCTGTCCACGTTCACCGGCCGCGACGCCGACCTCGCCGCGCTCGACGCGATGCTGCCCAACGGCGACAACGCCTATGCGCCCACCGCGCCGACGATCGTGGCCATCGTGGGCACGCCCGGCGTCGGCAAGACCGCGCTGGCCGTGCGGTGGGCGCATCGCGTCCGGCACCTGTATCCGGACGGGCAGCTGTTTCTGGATCTCGCCGGGCACGCCGCGGGGCCGCCGGTTACCCCGCTGGAGGCCCTGTCGCGGGTGCTTCGGGCCGTGGGAGTGCCGCCTTCGTCGGTACCGGATGGTGAAAAAGAAGCCGCATGTCTGTATCGCAGCATGCTCAGCGGGAGACGGATGCTGGTTGTCCTCGACAACGTGCGCGACAGCGGGCACGCCCGCGAGCTGCTGCCGGGCAGCGCGGGATGCCTCGTGGTGACGACGAGCCGCAGCCGCCTCGACGGGCTGGTGGCCCGCGACGACGCGCGCCGGCTGCCGCTGGACCTGCTGTCGTCGGGGGAGGCGACGACCCTGCTGGCCCGCATCGTGACCGGGCGGCGGGCCACGGCCGAGCCGGTCGCGATGACCGATCTGGCCGACGCGTGCGCCAGGCTGCCGCTGGCGCTGCGGATCGCGGCCGCCGACCTGTGCAGCCGTCCACATGAGACGATCGCCGGCTACGCGGCCCGCCTGCGCAAGGGCGACGGCCTGAGCACGCTCGCCGCTCGCGACGACGAGCAGATGGCGGTGCGTTCGGCGTTTGCCCTGTCGTATCAGGCGCTGCAGGGGCCGGTGCGCCGGATGTTCCGCTGCTTCGGGCTGGTGCCCAGCACCGAGATCACGGCCGAGTCGGGCGCGGCGATGCTCGGCGTGAGCCGCGACGAGGCGGCCGGCCTGCTGGCCCGGCTGGCCGACGCCCACCTCGTGGTCGAGCGCGAGCCCGGCCGGTTCGGCTGCCACGACCTGCTGCGGCTCTACGCGACCGAGCTGGCCCGTGGCCCGGAGGGTGAGGCGGCCCTGCGCCGGTTGCTGGGCTGGTATCTGTCCACTGCGGATGGTGCCGCGCGCCGGCTGTATCCGCAGCTGCTGCGGCTCCCGCTGCCCGAGTCGCCGCGGCTTCCCGCTCCGCTGGAGTTCGCCGACCACACCGAGGCATTGGCATGGCTGGATGCGGAGCGGACCAACCTGACCGAGTCGATCCGGCACACGAGCGAGCACGGGCCGCGCATGTTCGCCTGGGCACTCGCCGATCAGGTGCGTGGCTACTACTGGTTGGGTCTGCGCACGGTCGAGTGGTCGATCGCCGCCCACGCCGCGCTCACGGCGGCGCGGGCCGACCGGCAGGATCAGGCGGAGGCCGCCGGTCACCTGAGCCTCGGCGCGCTGCAGTGGCGGCTCGGCAGGCTTGAGGAAGCCATTATGGAGTACCGCCAAGCGCTTGACTGCGCCCGCCGCGCGCAGTGGGCCGACGGCCAGGCTAGCGCCCTGGGCAACCTCGGCCCGGTGTATCGGATGTCCGGCCGGCTCGCCCATGCCCGGGCAACCATCGAACAGGCACTGGAGCTCAACCGGCAGACCGGCTGGGCGGGCGGCGAGACGGTCAACCTGGGCAACCTCGCGCTGGTGTTCAGCGACATGGGCCTGCTGGACGAGGCGGTCGAGCGGTTTCAGGCGGCGCTGGTGCAGGCCCGCAAGATCCAGTCGACCAGCAGCTACGCGCTGATCCTGACCAACCTGGGGGAGACATACCACTGGATGGGCCGGCTCGACGACGCGCAGGACCGGCTCATGGAGGCGCTGCAGCTGCACATCGAGACGGGCAGCCGTGGCCGGGCAAAGACGTTGTGCGCCTTGGCTCGCGTGCATCGTGATCGGGGCGAGCTCGGGAAGGCGGCGGCGTTGGCCAACGCGGCGTTGGCGCTGTCGCGGGAGCCGCCGGAGCCGCGGCTGGAGGCCGGTGTCCTGCACACGGTCGGGACCATCGAGGGCAGCCTGGAAACCCTGAGCGAGGCGTTGCGGCTGGCCCGCCGAGTGGGCGACCAGTTCGCCGAGGCGCACATCCTCATCGACCTGGCGCTGCTGGGCGCGGCCGACCCGCACGCGCTGCTGGCGCAGGCCCGGACGATCGCCCGGGCCTGCGGTTACCGCAAGCTCGAATGGATGTGCCTAGACGCGCTGCCAGGCGATCCAGTCGAGGTGCCAGCCGGCTGAGGCGGCGTCCGGTGTGGACAGTTGCACGGTGTGCGTGCCGGCGGGCAGGGTCAGGCGCGGCCCGGCGACTTCCGCATATGCGGTGGGCGAGAGGGTCGTCGTGTGGGTCGCGCCGTTGACCGTCAAACGGATGCGGGCCGGGCTGCCGTTGGCGAGCCGGTCCGCGGCGCGGTAGGTCAGCTGATACGTGCCCGCCTTCGGCACAACGACACGGTATTCGACCGTCGAGGAGGCAACGGCGTAGCCACCGTCCACAGCGGACAGCGCAGCCACTGATTCGACATCGGTGACCGCGATCTGGCCCGCCCGCTGTGTCGTGGCGATCGTCTCGGTCACCTCGGCCTCGATCCTGGTCGTGCCGCGCGTCAACACCTGCGGTTCGCGCCCGAACAACCGTCCGATGTCGACCGAATAGGCCCACTGGTCGAACCGGCGCATCATCATCTCCGGATGGTCCTCCTTCAGGTTGCCGGGCGACTTCTGCATCACGAACGCCCACAACCGGCCCGTGGACGGATCGTAGGGGCCCTGCATCGCTTGCAGCGTCGGCCCTCCCGTGCAGCGCTGCGCCGGATCGCTCAGGCACGGCCCTTCGACCCGTTGCGACGTCACGGTTTGCGCCGCCAGCCCGGTCAGATTGCTCACCTTGAACGTCATCGACGCGCCGCTGCCCTCCGGATCGACCGCGACCGTGGTGGCGTGCGGCCAGCTGGTGATGAGCATCGTGCCGGTCGTGCGATCCTCGTCCAGGTTGAAAATCGGGCCGAGCAGCTTGGGCTGCACGATGTTGTAGTCGGGCCGGCAGACGACGCCCCACAGCGGGCGCGCCCCCGCGGCCGTGCTCACATAATCGCCCAGCGCCTTGGCCGGATCGAAGCACTCCGGGCGCGAAATCCTGCGCCCCTCGGCCGTCTTGGCCCAGACCTTCACGCCCAGCCCGGCCCAGCCGTCGCCGGTGGGCATCCACAGGTTGCCCTGCCGGTCGTAGTGCAGCGGTCCGCCGCCGGCCAGGTTGCGCAGGCCGTTGACCGGCTCCACTTCGCTTTCCACCTCTCCGGTGATGACCGGGGCGGACGCCGGCTTGATTCGTTGACTCACCGGAGCCGTTGGGTCATAAGAGAATTCCATTATCGGTACGGCGATGGTGCGCGATCGCACGCATCCCTGCGGAGGGTTGGCGCCCTCGGGGACGAAATAGCGATAGGCGCCGGCATCCGAGCTCACCGCGAAGCGCTCCGGCTGCCCGGCGGGCGTGCTCGGGTCGGCCTGCACCTCGCGCGGCGCGATCCCGATCTTGCGGTCGGCCTCGGCCGGCACGGGCGCCTGGAAGGGCGGCGGTGGCGGGCATCCGGCCGGTTGCGGGTCCGGATAGGACAGCGCGTCCGGCCACGACGGGTCGTCCACTCGCGACAGTTCCTGCACGGCCTTCACGGCGACGCCATAGCGCCCGGCCGCGTCCGGCCCGGTCACGTCCAGCACGCTCAGGCGACCCGGCGCGTAGTGGGCGATGACCACGTCGTTGGTGTGCGGGAGCACGGCCACCTCGCTGGCCCAGGTGCATTCGGTGCGCACGCCGACGCTCGTGTTGAGCGGGCAGATCGCGTCGGCCAGGGCCGGGCCGTTGACCGGATCCGCGGCGACGGTGGCGTCATAGAGCTCGCGCGGCGACCACGAATTGCGCCAGTCGGGGCGGCCGTCGCCGTTGGCGTCAGGGCCCTCGGCCACCCGCCAGCGGCCGTCCGTGCCCTTGGTGACCACGCCGAAGGCCGGGAGCAGTCCTTCGGTCTCGACGTCCTGGCCGCCATACGGGAACGATCCGGTGAACACGACGGCGTTGCCGCCGTTGAGCGTGCCGACGTCGAGCAGGTTGGCGCCCACACGTGTGCCGTCGGGCCGCACGGGGACCTCCCGGTTGCGGTCGGACCTGAACCGGATGTTGGAGAAGAGACCGGTCTCCGGATGGAAAGCGGTGACCGACATGGCCTCGCCGCTGGGCAGAAACACGTGCCCGGCCGTCTGCACGTTCATCGCGAAAATCGTGCCGTCGGCGGCGATGGTGGAAAACCACGGGCCTTTGCCCGGCTCGAAATCCCACCCGTCGACGGTACGCGTGCGAAACGCCTGTCCGGTCGCGATGCCGGTCTTGTGCAGCGTGCCCGCCTTGCCGTGCAGCACGACGCCATCGGTGCAACGCGTGGCCGCCTTGGCGATGCGGGCCGTGTAGACCAGGCGGCCGGCGCCGTTGAGCGTCAGCCCGTCGGCGTTGAACCACGGCTGGTCGCGCGCCTCCGCACCGAAATCGGCGATCTCCCACGAGTCGGTGGCGCTCGCGGCCGCCGTGAACCGGATCCAGTCGTTCACCTTGCGGGCCGCCGCCGCGTAATCGGTGTCTATGGTGGTCGCGTTTTCGGGCGCGGTCACGGCCACGACGCAGCCGGAGCGGCCGGCCATCTCGCCCGCGAAGGCCTGCAATTCGTTGTACACCTCGGTGGTGCGGGCGTCGCGTTCGGCCTGCGTCGGCCCCGCGGCGATATAGAGCGCGTCGTTCATGCCAAGGGCGGCAACGAATCCGAGCGGGTCGTGCTCGAGCAGCCCGCGATACTCGTCGATCAGGTCGCGCCAGCGGGCGCCGGCGTGACCCTCCACTTCGGACGTGATGCCGAGCCTGGCGAGGTTGCCTTGCACATAGCCCTGCAGGGCGGTCGCGTTGTAGTCGGAGTCGTTGAGCTGGTGCACGAGGTCGTCGCCGAGCACGCCGATTTCGGGTGTGGCGGCCAGATAGATGGTGCACGAGGCGTCCGGCGTGACCAGCCGCGGCGACAGATAGGTCACCACCGGCCGGGTGATCTGGGCGAGCGTGCCGCGCACCGACTGAAACGACGGCGGGTTGGCGCCGGCGGGCGGGTAGGCGCCGGGCGTGTTGTCGTAGCGCAGCTCCCACGTCAGGCCCGACGCGTCGGCGCCGGTCCGGTGCAGCGCGGTCACGGTCAGCGCGTCGCCGTAGACGGTCGGCGCGATCGTATAGTCGGCGCGCCACGCGACGCCCGCCTCGGTGCACGACGCGGATCCGTCCACGGCGGCTTGCGCGGGTGCCGCTGCGCCTATAGCCGCGATGAGCGCCACGGCAAGCAAGAGTCTTCTCATGCCTTCAGTAGCACCGCATCGTTGGCGCCGGTCGATCCCTCCCGGCGTTTCTTAACGAAGATTTGTCAGCGGCTATCCGCGAGACCAAGCCGGATCCGACCGCTATCTCAGGCAATCTTGCATGCGGGGCGTGGTCCTTGGTTTAGGGCCTGCCGCACGATTTCGTATTCCTGCGTTGTCAGGTGAGGCTTGCCGGTCGCGAGGAGAAACCGCTCGACGCTGCATGACGGATCTGACCGCACGTCATCGCCGGCTGACCCCATGATGGTGACTGTGCCCGCCCAAACGATCTGAGAGCTGCCACCGGAGTCGATGGTGAAGCCGTGATAGCCAAGGCCACGATCAGGTACTCGGCCGGTCTCGATGGGAAGAGCGGCTATCGCCGCGCTTAGGCAGCTGACCTCGGCCGCGGAAAGGGTCCATACCGGATCGGGCCGACCCGAGTACAGCCCCAACGTAACCGTCGACACTGCGGTCTGCTTCTTACCAGGATCGGTCTCGGCCGATGGCAGGACACCACATTGGACTGTGCTGGCTGCCGCTGAGTCGGGGCCGACGCCCAGGAGCGGGCCGAGTGCGGAGCGAAACATCACCACGGCTGATGTCACTAACACCAGGGCACTCGCAGCTCCCAACGCCACTCGCAAGGAACGGCGCCGCCGCCGCGCTCCGGCACGAACCTCGAGTTCTTCGACGGTAAGAGTGAACCGTTCCTGTCCGTAGGCCGCCATCAGTTGGTCTCGCAGGTCCTGTGTCATGACAATGTCTCCTTTTGGGCGATCAGATCCCGCATCGCGATCACCGCTCGGTGCAGATGGACATGCACAGTGCCGGCCGCGATGCCTAGAATCTCGGCCGTCTGCTCGGCGCTCAGATCTGCAAGCAGTCGCAGCGCCACCACCTCGCGCTGACGGCGCGGCAACGCACGAACCAGCTGCTGTAGATGCGTATCGGCTGACTCGGCAACGCTCGCGCGGTCGGCGGCGTCGCCCAGCACCTCCGCACGGGTGCGTCGCCACCACGTTCGCTGCCAGTTGAATGCGGTACGCAGCACCCAGGCTTTTGGGGTTGGGTGTGCCTGAACGACAGGCCAGCGTGCATATGCCCGCGTATAGGCCTCGGCCACCGCGTCCTCGGCGTCGGCGCGTCTGCCTCCGGCAGCCAGCACTGCGCGAAAGACCGCGTCTTTGGTCGCCAGGTAAAAGCCGGCGAAGTCGTCCATCGGTACCTCCTTTCCCAGGGAACCCTGAACGGGCCGACGAGCTTTACCCGTCAAGGTCACACTTGGGTAACGGACGACGACGGCGGGTTGGGCCAGCGGTCTCAGATCGGGTGGCCCGGGGGAAATCTCAACCTCGGGCTCACCCGGCGACGCGTCCACATAGTCCGCGAGCAGGACTCCTACTTCACGGCCAATCAGTCCAAATAGCGTTTGGTGTCCTCGGCGCGCAAATACCACAGGGCGGCAACGGCGGTGAGCAGGCAGGCGATCCACCAGATGCTGAAGATGCCGACGAGGACACCGATCACACCGTCCACGAGCAGCGCCAACTCGGTGATGCTGATCAGTCGGTATAGACCGAACTTCCGGGCGGGAATCCGATGGGCGAGCCAGAAAAGCAGACCCGTGGCGGCCAGACCGACCACGAGCATCGTCGCGGGATGCGTGCGTGCGGTGGCGTAACCGCCGAGACTGAGTGTGTCGGCGCCGCGCGCCAAATAGGCGATGCCGGCCACCATCGCGACCAGCACATAGCCTGCGGCTTGCACATGCAGGACGAGTCCCAGCACGCGCACCGTGGCCGGCGCCGGCTGCGGCTCGCCTGCGGCGGCTGGATGCGGCTCGCCCGGCGGCGGCGGGCCTTGCGTCAGTTCCATAGTGGCCTATCTCGATGGGTAGCTGTACGATACCGAAAGCTATCGGGACTCACCAGGGAGCGCGTCATCAGTATGTCCGCTAGTGGCGGTGACCCATCTGGGCAGGCAAGCCAGATCCCCTCCAGCCACCGGCCGATCCGGTTGGCGGTTTTCCTGCTTGTCATCCTGGCCGGGCTATTGGTTTTGCGCGCCATCGTCGTGCTGGTCGTCAACGGCGACCGCCTGTCGGGTGAAAAGCTTGAAGGGCTTGAGTTCCACGGGCGCTACTACCCGGTGGAAAAGGTCTGCCTGGTAATCGACGACGCGGGCCTTGAAGAGGGTCTTAAGGGTCACCGGCTCGACCGCGGCGAATTCAGCCTCCTGGCCAACGGCAACGGCTTCCAGGTCTCCAAGAGCGGGCGACAGGTCTCCGTGGGCTGCGGCTGGAAAAATTGGGAGTACGACAACGACCCGCAGGTCTTCTTCTACTTCTCGGCCCAGATCCACGCCGATCGGATCGATGAGACGCTGGACTGCCGCACCACCGAGCCGGGCAGGACGGCCGAGACGGTCCCCCTGGGCGGATTCACCTCCTGCCGCCAGCACGACGGCTTCGAGGTCAGCCTCATCGTCGTCGACGACAACGCCGCCATCAGTTGCCAGGTCAAGGCCAACGATGATGCGCTACTGCCCGCCCTGGAGTTGGCCATGCGACCGGAGTGCGAGGGCTTCATCGACCGGCTGGCCCGCTCTCGACCGATTACCTATTTGGGAAACGGTTTCTGGACCGTCCGGTGAGGCTCACCAGCCGTCGCCCGGCTCGGTCTTGTAGGTGGTCCGCTCCGGGTGTCTCATCTCGTCGCGCAGGCCGTTTTCGGTGAACTGCCTGAGATGGTTGGGCTGGATGTTGATGCCGGTCGCGCGGTGCTCGTCCATGTAAATGCCGGCGTCGGGGCCGCTGGGGACGCGGGTCGAATCCGACTGGCGATGCCAGAAATCGTAGATGTGCCCGAACTCGTGATAGAGCACAATGGACGGACGGCCGCTTTCCTGGTCGAAGGTGTTGGCCGGGTTGTATTTGATGTACGACTGCTGGTTTTCCACGGTCGCCGTCGGGACCGGGCCGGCCGCACCGTTTTCCCGCTGGCGCTGTGGCAGATGCGGGTCGTACTCCTCGATTCTCAGCGTATTGGTGCCCGGGGTCGCCGGGTTGGGGTCGAGCTTGCTCTGCAGGTCGTTCATCATCTGCTGGGCCGTAGGGGAGGCGCGATACATGTCGAGGTCGGCCAGGACGCGCTCCTGGAACTCTGGGCTACCGTTGATCACGATGAAGCCCGCGGAGCCGCTGATGTTGACGTTGACCGCCGTGGCGCCGGTCGTCACGTCTGCGGCCTGCCCGTATGCCGTGTCGGTGCCACCGCCGCCGGAGAGGTGATCGGCGCCGGCCCCGGCATACATGACGTCGTCGCCGGTGCCGCCATAGAGCCGGTCGTCGTCCAGCCCGCCGGAGAGCACGTCGGCGTCGAGCCCGCCGTCGAGCCTGTCGGCGCCCCTGGCGCCCTCCAGGTAGTCGCGGCCGTCGCCGCCGGACTGATAGTCGTCACCGCCGAGGCCGTAGATGCTGTCGTTGCCGAGCCCGCCGGTGAGCGTGTCGTCGCCGCCCTGCCCGTCGATGTAGTCGTGCCCGGACCCACCCGAGACGTAGTCGCGCCCGTCGCCGGCGTGGATCCAATCCTTGCCGTGCCCACCGATGATCGTGTCGTTGCCGCCGCTGGCGATGATCTCGTCGTCGCCCTTGCCGCCGAGCAGGGTCACGTTGAGGTTGGTGCCCTGGGCGACCTTGATGAGGTCGTTGCCGTCGCCCGCGCGGATGGTGACCGGCACACCGGCGTCGATCGAGCGCGTGGTGCCATTGACGATCAGCGTTGTCTTGCCGGTGGCGGGATCGGTCTTGACCTCGATTTTATCGTCGCCCGGACCGGTGTTCACCACCATCTGTCCGTCCACCATCAGCATGGCCAGGCCGGTGGATTCTGCCGGCGCCGCGAACGTGTCGGCCGAACCGTTCACAACGGACTGCCAGTCGGTGCGGATCGTGCCCCAGCGCCCGGGGGTCAAGGCGTTGAGGTGCACCGTGAGCTGGTTGTCCAGGTCGGCGCGCAGCACCCGGGCCTGCGCGATGGCGGTGTGAGCCGCGATGACCTGCTCGGGCGAGGCCGGCCAGAACTCGGTCGCGTCGGCGTTGGCGTTGACCCTGGAGGACGCGTTGGTGCGCTCGGCGTCCAATGCGGACTGGTAGCTGCGCAGCAGGCTCGCGATGGCATTGAGCTCGCGGCTGATCCGGTATGCCTCGGCCTCCGCCGTGTCCAGGCTCGTCACGAGCTTGTCCTTGTGCTGGTCGAAGCTGTTGCGCGCCGTGCCGTTCCAGGAGTCGGTCAGAAGCCTGCGGGTGTCGCGCGCCACGTCGTCACCGCGCGAGGCGGCCTGCCTGCCCAGCCGCCACCAGACCTGGGCGACCGCTTCGATCCGCGCGGGATCCGCGTCCAGAACCCAATCCCGGCGATCCGCCTTGATCGGATCGAACCGCTCCGCCATCCTCGACACCTCCCGTGGGTACTACGTGTTCCGCCGGAACTGGCGGTCGCGGATGTCGCGTTCCACCTTCTCGAAGTGAAACGCCGTCCGGTAGAGCTGGTCCGAGCCCTCCTCGAGCACCGCGACGAGGCGCTCCAGTGCGCTGCCGGAAAGATCGAACACGTTTTGGTACGCGGACAGCAGCTCGCCGGCGGGCTTCACGTTGCCGAACTGTTCGAGCGACAGCTGCCCCCCGGTGCGAAGGTCCCGTGAGTCGCCGAACAGGGCGCGTGAGGTGTCGAGATAGGACCGTGCCAGCCGGGCCACCTCGGCCGGGTCCATCCACATCCCGTTGGTCATGGACAGGAGTCTATACCCTCCAATCCATGACCAAGCGGTCTCGGGCGGTCAGGCGCGGGTGATGCGGATGGCGTCGGCGATGACGTAGCCCGTGCCGGTGGTCCAGCGGCTCACGCCCACCTTGTCGCCCTCGCCGGCCGCGAGTGTGAAGACTCCGATGGACTGCCACTGCCCGCCGCCCACGCGCTGGTTGACCCTCACCGATTGCGTGCCGGTCGTGGTCGCCACGACGTATGGGGTGGCGTCGTTGTAGCCGGGCGCTGCCGCGTACCAAATGGAAATCTCATAATTCCCGGTTTCCGGGATCGTCACCCTGTACCAGGCGGGGTCGCTGGCGGCGACGGGGTCGGCGAATCGGTAGTCGGCGCCGAAGCGCTGGCTCGAGTAGCTTGACGTGCCCCAGTTGGCGCTTGCCGCGAACCCGCTGTCGGTGTTGTCGACGATGACGCTCCAGCCGGTGGGCGGCTCGGACGGGGTGGCCGACACGTCGAGGTAGTCGCGGTCGATGTGGATGGTGACGCCGCCCCACGTCTCGGTGACCTCGCCCGCGTACTGGTGCAGCCGCTGGCGGTTGGCGTAGTACGCGGCCGGGCAGTATGGGCCGGCGTCGGTGTTGGCCTGCCCGTTCCACCAAGCGATCCACAGGTGGTCGAGGCGGGTGTAGGCGGCGTTTTGGTACTCGCTGCACACATCCGTGATGCCGGATGAGCCGCTGGAATACACCCCGGACAGGTAGCCGAGCGCGTGCAGCCGTTCGGTCCAGCCGGACAGATAGGACAGCACGGCCGCCTTGCACGACGCGTTGGACGGATAGTGCTCGATGTCGTTGTAGATGGCGCTGCCGGGCGGGATGCCCAGCGCCTTGGCGGCGTTGACCGCCCGTGTCGCCGAGGCCGCTCCCTCGCCGCGGGCGGTGGTGGGGCTGCTGGACATCTTGGGCTGGCGGGTGCCGCATGGGGCCTGCTTGTCCAGCTCGATGGGGATGAGCCGCCACCCGTTGTTGACCTGATTGGTCACCCACGTGGCGGTGAGGTTGGGCTGTGCGCAGGAGCGACTGGCCCCGCTGATGTAGATGCCGATGGCGCGATATGGCGAGCTGTTGCGCCAGGCGTTCATCGCGGACTGCGACGGTGCCGTGCAGGTGTCGAAGCCGCGGCCGGTGAAGGCGCCGGGCTGCGCGGGCAGCGCGGCGGCCGCCTGGGGCTGTGCGGGCGCCGCGGTGGCGATGCGCGCGGAGGCCGGGAGGGGCGCGATGATGGCCACAGCGAGCAACCCGGCAACGATCGGTTTCATCCCAGCCTCCGCGCGGAGAATTTTTTCATGCCTTTCTGTTACCTGGAGAATTCCTACCATGCATCGAGGGATGTGCCAATAGACGGGTTGCCTCCGGCTGGGCGATGTCATACCCGTCGCCTAGTCTCGGGCCGTGCCGGTCCACCAGCTTTCCCGCGCCGACGCGCGCCGCATCGCCGTGCGCGCGCAGCTGCTCGACAGCGACCGCCCCGACGGGCTGCTCGATGTCGTCCGCGGGCTCACCCTGCTGCAGTTCGACCAGACGGCCACCGTCGCGCCAAGCGCCGACCTCGTGCTGTGGAGCCGGCTCGGGTCGTCATATTCGCCCGCCGAGCTGGCGGCGGCGCTCGAGCGTGGCTCGCTGTTCGAGCTGCGCGGGATGATCCGGCCCAGCGAGGACATCGCGCTCTTCCGCGCCGAGATGGCCGCGTGGCCCGGGCCCGGGGAGCTTCTCGACTGGCAGGAGTTCCAGCGCGCCTGGGTGGCGGCCAACGACACCTGCCGCCGCGACATCCTGGCCCGGCTCGAGTGGCAAGGTCCGCTCACGTCGCGCGACCTTCCCGACACCACCGAGATCCCGTGGCAGTCCACCGGCTGGACCAACGATCGCAACGTGATGCGGCTGCTGGAGTTCATGGCGCGGCGCGGCGAGGTGGCTGTTGCCGGGCGCAAGGGCCGCGACAAGCTGTGGGATCTGGCGGAGCGGGTCTACCCCGACGGCCCGGAGGTCCCGCTCGACGAGGCGCTGCGCATCCGCCATGAGCGAGGGCTGCGGTCGTTGGGCATCGCCCGCGCCCGCGGGCAGCAATATCCCGACGAGGCGGCCCACAACATGGGCGAGGTCGGCGAGCCGGCCGTGGTCGAGGGGGTCAAGGGCAGGTGGCGGGTGGATCCGGCTCAGGTGGCTCAGCTGGGCCGGCCGTTCTCGGGGCGCGCGGCGCTGCTGTCGCCATTGGACCGGCTGGTGTTCGACCGCAAGCGCACGACGGAGCTGTTCGAGTTCGACTACCAGCTGGAGATGTACAAGCCCGTCGCCAAGCGTCGCTGGGGCTATTACGCGCTGCCGATCCTCCACGGCGACCGCCTGGTCGGCAAGCTCGACGCGACCGCCGACCGCAAGGAGGGCGTGCTGCGGGTCGACGCGATACACCGGGACGCCCCGTTCACCAAACAGATGACCGCGGCCGTCGATCGCGAGATCAAAGATCTGGCCCGGTGGCTTGACCTCGACCTCATCCCGCCGCCACCGCGACGGTGATACAACCTCGCGGCAACCCATCCACAACGTGCGTGCCTGTCACTGAGAGCCGGCAAACATGTTGGAGGCTTGGGGAGGTCGTGGGATGTCTCGCGGGGTTTTGGAGGGCGCGTTCGGTCTGCTCACGGCGCTTCAGCACAATCAGGAGGCCGGGCTGACCCGCCTTGCCGCCGACAGCGGGCTGCCGAAGGGCACGGCCCATCGCCTCCTGGAGCAGCTGATCGGCCTGGGTGCCGTGGAGCGCTCCGGCGGCCGCTATCGGTTGGGGCCACAGGTTTTCCTGCTCGGCCACCGCTGGCAGCCGTATCCCGGGCTGCACACCGCCGCCGCGGGGCCGGTGCGCCGATTGGCCCGCGACACCAACACCACCGTCGCGATCTGCACACTTATCGCGGGCATGACGTTGGTGACCGCCGTGGTCCCCGGTGAGGCGGATCGCATCGTGCCAATGCGTCCGGGTGTGACCGGCACCTGGCGCACCGCGGCGGGCAAGCTGCTGGTCGCCCACCGGCAGCCGGAGTCCCCACCCTTTCGAGCCGCCGACGCGGGATGGGCGCAGGAGGCCGACGCCATAAGAAAACGCGGCCTCGCCTTCGATCACGAAGAGCTGATGCCCGGGCTCTACTGCGTCGCGGCCCCGCTGCGCAGCCCGCAGGGTGAGACCATCGCCTCACTGAGCGCGTTGACGCTGTCGCCGCGCACGCTTTCGGCGCTCGCCGACGCCGTTGCCCGCACGGCAATAGCCGTCAACGCGGATCTGCGCACCGCCTGTCCGGTCCGCTGAATGGACCGGTCCACGACACTGCCGCTTGTGCTCCCGACACTTCCGGTGTGTGACCCGGCACGTTCCAGCACACCGAGCGAAAGGGAACACCATGAACGTATCCAAAAAACTCCGAGTAGCGGCAGCCGCCGCGACGCTTCTCGGCTCGATCGTCGTCCTCTCGGGCAGCGCGCAGGCGGCCGTGCCCGGCCTGGTCCGGATATCCAACAGCGTCACGGGAACGGCGGACTTCCAGAGCGTCACCGCGACCTGTGGCGCCGGCGATGTGCTTGTCGGCGCGGGATATCAGGTCACCGGTGCGACCGGTGAGGTCATCGTGGACGACTTCGTCCCGACCCTCGGACCGCCCGGATCGGTGTTCGTCGGCGCATATGAGGCCGACCCCGACTACCTTCCGAACTGGACGCTGACCGCGTTCGCCATCTGCGCGGATCCGCTGCCCGGCCTGGTCCTGGTGTCCGATACCAGTATCAGCAACTCCATCGACAAGAGCGTCGCCGTCTCGTGTCCGGCCGGCACGGTGTCGCTCAGCGCCGCCTACCAGGTCAACGGCGCGACCGGTGAGGTGGCCATCAACTTCCTGCGGCCCACCGTCGCCGGCGCGACAGTGTCCGGCTTTGAGGAGGATCTCTTTGCCCTCAACTGGACGTTGACGGCGTTCGCCATCTGCGCCAACCCGCCGCCCGGCCTGCTGCACATCACGGCCGGCAACCCGATCGCCGACTCGTTGGACTTCGACAGTGCGCCGGCCGCCTGCCCACCGGGCCGAGTGCTGCTGGGGCTGGGCTTCCAGTTCAGCGGGGCCTCCGGTGAGGTGGTCGTCGACGACTTCCTCCCCGATGGTGGCCCGGCAGCCGCCCCGGACCAGGCGACCATCGGGGGGTATG
>JBIOYB010000423.1:0-2296 GCA_044869915.1 Allorhizocola sp. | reverse complement strand
CCTGGCTGACAGTCCAGGCCGCCGCCCGATTGACCGAGGGTCGTCCCGAGGTGGATCGGATTCGGCTCCTCGCCATAATCGCGCGCCATACTCGAGCCAATCCATGAACGGATGCCGGCATCTGCGGCAGTCTGCCCGGCCGAGGTTCGTACCGAGCTGTCAGTCAAAGGGTTGACCGAGCAACGTCCGCACAGCGGTTTGGCGGAGGGCGTGGGATTCGAACCCACGAGGACGGGGATACCGCCCTAGCGGTTTTCAAGACCGCCGCCATCGGCCACTAGGCGAGCCCTCCTGACCTGCGCAAACATCACGATCCACCCGTCGCGTCCGACGTTGCGTCCCGCTCCTGTCCCGCAGCAGGCGAGCCGACGTCCGAAGACGCGAGCTCACCCGCCACCAGTGTGCCAGAGCCCCGTCCGCCACCAAGCGCTGCCGAGATCCAGCCGCTGGGCGGGCCAACCCGGCGACCGGGGCCGATCTTGGATGGTGTGTAGGGCCAGGACCCGCCTCGACTTTCGCAGTCTGGTTGATCTAGGCGGCGGCTTCTGCCCAGGCTGCGGCGATGGTGAGGGTTTCTTCGGGGGTGGGCTGTGGGCGCTTACCTCTGCGAAACTTCGCCGTGATGAGGACCCGCCGCAGTTTGATGATCATGTCGAGGTAGGCGGGTTGGGTCTTGGTGGTGTACCAGGGTGCCTCGGATCGCCGGTGTTCTGTGATGTCGGGGTGGTGGCCGTGCAGGGTGTACCAGACGACCACGAGGCTTTGGGTGATCAGTCCGAACGGGACGGTGCGTTCAACGGCGGTGGCGGTGCGGTTGCGGGCTTCGCCGATACCGGTGATCTGCTTGGCGTCTTCGATGGCGACCTCGATGCTCCATCGGGCGGCGTAGCGGGCCACGATGGTCTCGGCCGGGCTGAGCAGGTCGGTGGTGATCAACGCCAGGTCGTATCCGGTGGTGGTGGCGGTGTCGCGGAGCAGGATCGCCCGTACGGTGCGGGAGCGGTAGACGCCGTACCACAGGCAGGTCCGGTCGGCGACGGTGACGGTGCTGACCCGTCCGTAGCGGCGGACCTGGGTCGGCGTCCACACGGTGTCGGCCCGGTTGGCGAGATCCTTCGGCGTGCCGATCTTGTCGCCGATGCGTTTGGGTCGTCCGGCCTTGCCGGGCACCGGTGCGGCGATGGTGCTGAGGCTGGCGTTGATCCGCAGCCGGGAGGTCAGGCTCGTCCCGTCCGGCATCCCTCGGTGGCGCGCCGCGCCCCGTCCGGCGCCTCGGGCGCCGTCCGCGCCGGCGTACCAGGCGTCGCCGACCACGTGGATCTGCCGGCCGGGCAGGGCCGTGGCGATCGCGGTGACCAACCGGCAGGCAATGACCTGTTTGCTCGTGCCCGCCTTGCGCCACAACGCGAACGCCACCGGAAGGCACACCGGCCGGTCTAGGAACGCCAGCTCCACGACCACCCCGGCGATGATCCAGCAGTTGCCCCACGAGACGCGGTTCTTGCGTGGCCCTTTGGCTGATCCGTCGTGATGCCAGGCGGCGGCGGCGACCTTGCGTCCGGAGCGGCGAAACAGCGTGTCGTCCACGGCCACCAGCACCGGGGCGCCGGGTGGCACGAGCCGGTCGACGATGAGTCTGAGCAGCGCCAAGCCGACCGCGTCGACGCTCCACCGAGCCCGGGCGAAAAACCAGTGCGCCCGCGAGTGGTGCCATACCCGTGACAACCCGGCGCCGATGAGCATGCCGCACACCGTGCGGCGGGCCGGAGCCGCCACCAGGCCGGCCACCAACGCGGCGAACGTGCGAAACGTCGGCGCGGTAAAGCAGCCCCGCAACGCCAGCAACAGAGTTGACAACGAAGCGGGTAACGTCTCCAACTGAAGCATCGGCGGCTCTCTCGCATGAGAGGGGATAGGACCGCCGATGCTTCTTCATTCCCATTCATCGATCACCTCGCCACACCGTGCCTTTTAGTAACAATCCGGTATAAATCGCCAACACAGCGCAAAGGGTGTCGACACCCGCAGCTGGCATGCGAGATCGGAAGGCCCTCGACCGAACCAGGTCGAGGGCCTCCGGCACTACTTGATCAAGGCGAAACTACGAAAGTCGAGACCCTACAAACTATCCAAGATTCACAGCAATGGCCGCCGCACGTGGGGCTGGGCCGGGTGTGGTGGAGCCCCAGAGCGCCCACCGGGCTCATCCACAGTGGACGCTCCGGGAGCCTGCGGTCAGATGACCTCCAGGTGGGCGCAGAACCAGCGCTCCTGGCGCCGCTCCAGGCGCACGGCG
>JBIOYB010000422.1:0-3650 GCA_044869915.1 Allorhizocola sp. | reverse complement strand
TGTGGCGGAGTTCGATCCCCAACGCACGCGTCCTGACCGCCTTGCCGTGGTCGACGTCAACCCGCAGTCGTCGACCTACGCGCAGATCGTCGGACGGGTGGCCGTGCCGGGCGCGGGCGATGAGCTGCATCACTTCGGGTGGAACGCCTGCAGCTCATGCCTCTGCCCAAATGCTCCACACCCGCACGTCGAGCGCCGGTACCTCATCGCGCCGGGCCTGCGCTCGTCGAACATCCACATCGTCGACACGAAGCCCGATCCGAGGAAGCCCGCGCTGATCCGGACCATCGATGCCAAGGAGATGGCGGCCCGCGCCGGCTACTCCAGGCCCCACACGGTGCACTGCGGGCCCGACGGGATCTACCTCACCGCGCTCGCCAATGCCGAGGGCAAGGAGCCCGGCGGCGTCTTCGTCATCGACCACGAGACGTTCGAGGTGCGCGGGCGATGGGAGGTCGACCGGGGGCCTCAGCGGTTCGGCTATGACATGTGGTGGCATCTTGGCCACGACACTGCGGTGACCAGCGAGTGGGGCACGCCCGACATGTTCGAAAACGGGCTGGTGCCGGAGCTCTTGCTCGGCAGCAAATACGGCCGCAAGCTGCACTTCTGGAACCTTCAGCAGAGGAAGCACGTGCAGGAGATCGATTTCGGCCCGGACTATCAGCTCGTCTTCGAGCTGCGCCCGGCGCACGACCCGACGAAGGCCTATGGCTTCGTCAACTGTGTGCTCGGCCTCAAGGACCTGTCCTCGTCGATCTGGGTGTGGCACAAGGACGGCTCGAAGTGGGCTGTCACGAAGGTGGTAGACATCCCAGCGGAGCCAGCCGACCCGGACCGTCTGCCGCCCATGCTCAAGGGCTTCAAGGCTTGCCCGCCACTGGTGACCGACATTGACCTTTCGGTCGACGACAAGTACCTCTACGTGTCGTGCTGGGGCACGGGCGACCTCCTTCAGTACGACGTGTCGAACCCGTTCAAGCCACAGCTCGCCGGCAAGTTGCGCATCGGCGGCATCGTCGCGCGCGCGCCGCAGGCCGCGGGCAAGGCGCCGCTCAATGGCGGGCCACAGATGGTCGAGGTCAGTCGCGACGGCAAGCGCGTGTACTTCACGAACTCGCTGTACGGTGTGATCGACGACCAGTTCTATCCGGACGGCGTGAAGGGCTGGATGGTGAAAGTCGACGTGAGGCCGGGTGGGGGCATCGCGCTCGATCCGAAGTTTTTCCTGGAGTGGCCGGACGGCTACCGGCCGCACCAGGTGCGGCTGCAGGGTGGCGACGCCTCGTCAGACTCGTACTGCTATCCGTGATGTCGCGTCGCTGATTGCGCGGCGCCGCCCGCGGGCTGGACATGGCCGTGAAGGTGCCCTGGTCGATCCGCGCGAGCGGCGAATCTTGCACCCAGCCGGGGCCGAGCGCTCGACGGCCGGCGGCGCCGGCGTCGATCGATGAGTGGCTGGTCGTGGTTGGCCCTGGTGGGATTGGGCGCGTTTCACGGCATCAACCCCGCCATGGGCTGGCTCTTCGCTGTCGCCCTCGGCCTGCACCGGCGCAGCCGCGCCGTCGTTCTCGGGTCGCTGATCCCGATCGCGGTCGGCCACGCGCTCGCGATTGGCCTGGTGGCTCTTGTGGTCGGGTTGCTCGGTGCGGTGATCGACCAGCGCGCTCTCCGCGTGGCGTCCGGTGTCGGGCTGATCGGCTGGGCCGGCTACCACACGCTCTACGGCTCCCGTCATCGCGTGCGATTCCGGATGCGTGTCGGCATGGCCGGCCTGGCCCTCTGGTCGTTCATGATGGCGACCGCGCACGGCGCGGGACTCATGCTCGTGCCGCTTCTCCTGCCGTGGGCCTCGGGTAGCCCGCACGCTGGTCACATGGCCGGCCATCACATGGTCAGCGGATCACTCACGGGCTTGCTGGCCGCGATCGCCGTGCACACCCTCGCCATGCTCGCCGTGACGGGGACGATCGCGGTGCTGGTCTACGACTGGGTCGGACTCGCCTTCCTGCGACGTGGGTGGATCAATCTCGATCTGTTGTGGTCGGTGGCCCTGATCGCCACGGGGCTTCTCCTGGTGGCGTCAGCCGGCCTCTAGTGTCCTGTCCCAGAGATTCGATGACAAAATCGAGCGACGCTGGCCAGGATCTCGTCGGCGGTCTTCGTCCACACGAAGGGCTTTGGCGTCGTGTTGCCGGAATCGATATAGGCCAGGATCGCGGCCTCGAGCGAGCGGCTGCTCCGATGGGCCCCGCGTTTGATCTGCTTCTCGGTGAGCTGCGCGAACCAGCGTTCGACGAGATTGAGCCAGGACGCGCCAGTCGGGGTGAAATGGAGGTGGAACCGCGGCCGGCGGGCCAGCCAGCGGTGAATCACCGGCGTCTTGTGCGTGCTGTAGTTGTCGAGAATCAGGTGCACATCCAAGGCGGCCGGCCCGGCGGCGTCGATGGTGTCGAGGAACTGGCGGAACTCGCGGGCGCGATGGCGGCGATGGAGCTGCCCGATGACCGCCCCGTTCTTCGCATCCAGCGCGGCGAACAGCGAGGTCGTGCCATGGAGAACATAGTCATGACTGCGGCGCTCCACTTGACCGGGGCGCATCGGCAGCAGCGGCTGCGTGCGATCCAGCGCCGATGGACGGTGTTCCGACTCAGGCCACAGGCCTGCGCCATCGTCCGCGTGCTCCAATGGGTCGCGTCGACCGGCCTGGTCTCGAGCGCCCGCGTCAGCACGGCTTCGACGTCGGCATCGGTCACGGTGCGCGGCGCGCCTGGCCGCGGCTCGTCGAGCAATCCGTCCAGCCGCGCCGTCAGGAAGCGCGTGCGCCACTTACCGACCGTCTGCTTCGTCAGCCGCAGGTCGTGGCCACCCGCGTGTTGCTCTGGCCCGCCGCGCAGCCGAGAATCAGCCGCGCCCGCTGCGCCAGGGCCTGGGCCGTGCTGGCGCGTCGGGTCCAACGCTCCAAGGTCTCGCGTTCGTTGGTGGTGAGCGTCAACGGAGGAATCGGGCGTCCAGTGCGCATGCGCGTTCTCCTTTCACTACTGAGAACGCGCGACCCGCACAACTTGTTTCAATCATTTCCGGGACAGGACACTAGCCGGGCACGTGGCGCTGGGCAGTTCGAGGGACCGGCTCGATTCGGGGAGCCGAGCAACGGCGCTTCTGAGGGTCGCCGGTCGGCGATGGTTCCCGGTCGCGCCACAACGGCCGCGGCGTGACCCGGTACTTCGAGGCGCTTCGCCGAGACCAGCAGGTCAACCGGCTCGTCATTGCGCCCGGCGTCCTGCATCGCTCACTGGCAGGCCGCAGTGCTCCAGCTCCGACAGGTGGGTGACGTGTCGGCGCCGGCTTCCATCGGCCTCTCGCTGGCGCCTCGCAACGGTCACGAACCCGCCGCCCGTGGGGTCCACACTGGCGACGGTCCCGTCGATGCGCTCGCCGTTGTGGCGGCGAATCACCGCATCGAACCCCGACTAGCACGTCTTCGTGGGTGTACCTCGTCGGCTTGACGCTCGCGTGCTCCTGCTGCTCCTTCACGCTCTCGTGCACGCCCTCGCCTGCCCGGGGCGCTTGCACTTTCCGGGGTTTCCTGGCTACGGCTCGGTCGCTCGACGCGCGCGACCGTGTTTCGCCCGCCGCGAGGCGATGCC
>JBIOYB010000421.1:0-9439 GCA_044869915.1 Allorhizocola sp. | reverse complement strand
ATGATTTTTAGCGGTACCGGCAGTTCGCCGCCGCTGATCTGAGACGCCAGCATCTTGGCATCGGCGTCGGAGAAACCACCGCTGATCACCGCGTCGCCCGTGATCACGGCCTGGACCTCCGGCGCCGTGATCACGTTTTGGTCCACGACGATCGCGAGCAGGCAGTGCCCACCATCGCCGGCCGCGGCCTGGGCGCACTGGCTCCCCTCGCCGTTGAAGATTTCCTTGGTCAGTGCGGTCCACCGCACCTGCCCCTGTGCCGTGAAGCCGATCGCGACCATGTGCTGCCCGGTGGTGTCGTCCCGGCTCGTCCGCGCCTCGCGCACCTCGGTCGTCGTCACCGGCGCGGGGTCGAGCACATATTTCACCGTGCCGGTCTTGTCGCACGCCACCACCCGCTGGTCGGCCCGCCGCACGGCGTCGACGTGGCGCCCGTCCAGCTGATCGCACCGGATCGTGGGCACCCGCAGCGCCATCTCGATCGGCAGCGCCGCGACCTCCGAAGGGGTGAGCGTGCGGAACGGCTTGAGCGACTCCAGCAGCGCGGCATCGGGTTCGGTGTATTCCTTCGAAAGTCCCTGCGCCACCTGCCAAGCGGGCCCCAGCTTCGCGATCACCTCGTCGCGGCTGCGCACCGGGCCCGGCTCCTGCGGCGCGGGTGCACCGGTCCCGACCGCCGGCGCGATGTCGATCACCTTGCGGAACCGCAGCGCCCCTGCCGCCACCAGCCGCTCCGGCTCCATCTCGCCCGCGATGATCAACACTAGGGTGTCGGCGCCCTCGACCGTCGCCTTCGCATTCCAGCCCAGCGTGCGCGCCCGAGCCGTCACGATCTCGCGCGCCCGCTCCACGGTCGAGGCGTCCTGCACCTGCAGGGTCACGCGCGTATGCAGGACCGTGGCCGGATCGGGGGTCTTGTTGCCCAACAGCGAACAACCCGACAGCGCGACGAGCCCCGCCAACACGCCTACCCTCATGAGCACCGACATGCGCGCACACTACCGGCTAATGCGGATGCGCGCGAACACTTCCGTCAGCGCCCCACCCCGCCCGTCAAACGTGTGCCCGCCCGTCAACTCGGCCATGTCCTTCATGACCCTCAGGTTGGAGTCGGCGAACAGGATGGGCAGGATCGGCACCGCGGCCTGGGCCTCGGGCAGCGCCTCATAGAAGTCAAGGAAGTCGCCCACATCAAACAGCTGCCCGCCCGTGTTTTCCCCGTCCGTCAACAACACGATGGTCGTGATCTGGCCCGGGTCGGGCGTCCCGATCGCCCGATATGCCGCAGCCAGCGCGTCGTAGATCGCCGTGTCGCCGCCCGCCTGCAGGCCCGCCGCATATGCCCGGATCTGATCGCGTACCGGGCCGGGGTCGCCCGCCGGGATGTCGAACGTGACCGGCGTGCCAGGCGTGGTGCTGAACGGCAGCAGCGTAACCCGTTCGCCCGCGACCAGCGGCCCGGCCGTGAGCGCGTTCATCGCCTGCCGCAGCGACTCGATGCGTTCCCCGCGCATCGAACCGGACACGTCCAGCACATACACGGTCCGCGCGGGCCGGACGA
This sequence comes from Allorhizocola sp., assembly GCA_044869915.1. Classification (GTDB taxonomy): domain Bacteria; phylum Actinomycetota; class Actinomycetes; order Mycobacteriales; family Micromonosporaceae; genus Allorhizocola. The sequence continues at coordinate 7,878 of JBIOYB010000421.1, read as the reverse complement.
GCTCACCCCGATAGGCCGCGATGAGATCCTCGATCACGTCATACGTGGCCGGGAACGGCAGCTCCACCAACCCGTCACGACTACCCCCGCCGCCCGTGCGCCGCCACGTCGTCCTCGAGATGCGCCGCTGTACGTCCGGCTCGAGCAGGTAGTCCACCAGCCTCGTGTACGCGTCCTTGGCCCGCTCGGATGCCGTCGCGAGCAGCGTCAGCTGATAGGTCGCGGTCACGACGCCGTCGCGCGGATAGATGAGCGCGAGTGGCTCGCTGAGCAGGCCGGAGGCGTTGAGCGCCAACAGTTCCGACTCATATGCGATCAACCCGTCCACGCTGCGGTCCAGACCGCGGACGTATTCGTGCGCCAGCTCACCGGTCGACGGCGCGGTCAACGCCTGCGCGTGGAACATCGCCCGCAGCCTGGGCGTGGCCTGTGGCACGTCCTGGCGCCGCAGCGCCGCGCCCGTATCAGCGGTCGACGTGGCCACGGCCACCAGCGCAGACATGGCCGAGTTGGACCGGGCCGGGTCGCTCATGCCGAACGTGAACTTGCGGTCGGCCGCCGCCGACGCGATGGTCGACCACGTCACGAGCTGACTCCGCCCCCAACCGAGCCGGTCCACGGCCGACGCGCGCAGGCCCAGCACCACCGGCGTGGACATGATCCGGCTGCTGGCGTCGGTCTTGGCCGATCCACCGGAAAACATTGCCAGATAACGGTTTGTCGACAGCCAGAGGGCATCGTGAGCGGTTGCCTCGCCGCGCGCCACGCTCCGCGTACCCTCCAAAGTAGACGTCGGGGACATCACCACAGCGACGCCGGTCTGCCTCCTCGCCTCCTCGAGGATCGGCCGCATATCGCCCAGCTCGCTGCCGCCGAGCACGCGCAGCGTGAAGATCACCGGCGCGACCGGCACGGCGTCACCGCCTGCGAGCGTCACCAGGAGGAGCAGGCTAAGCAGGACTTTTGCGCTGCGGCTGAAGGGCATCGATGAAGCTTCCTAAGATGTCGGTGGACGGGACCTCGGCCAGCACCAGTCTGTCCAATGTGGCGTTGTCGGGCACGCCGATGCCCTTTGCGGCAAGCATCTGCGAGAAGTTGCGCGTGCTCTGCACGCCGTAGCGGTAGCCGTATTTCGTCTGCGCGATCTCGACGAGCCGCTGGTCGCTCTGCAGCATCCGCCCGATCCGTGCACCGTCGGGGTGGTCGCTGATCGGGATGAAGTAGTGCTCGGAGAGCACATTGGGCGTGGGATACAGATATCTGATGTCCTTTTGACCGCCGGCGATGAGCTGATCCACGACGTCGTCCTCGTATATCCATCCGATGGGGACCGTGCCGGCGCCCTCGAGATAGGCATCGCGCAGGAATCCACTGGTGGTGTAGAGATCACCCTGGTCGGCGAAGCACGGCCGGAGCCTCGGCAGCACCTCGGCCACCGTCTTCTGATCGGTGATCGTGTTGTTGCCGTTGAGCGCGTAGGACGCGACCGCGATGAACATGGCCGCCGAGTTGGACGTCGACGGATCGGTGGTGCGCAACAGCAGCCGCCGGTTGCCGAACAGTTCGATGGGCCAGCGTTTCTTGTCACGCACATGGTCCAGGTAGCGCATGACGTGGAACACCCAGATGTTGCCCTGTTTCTCCGCGATGCCGTTGTCCTTGAGCACCTCGATGACCGGATCCCGGCTCATCACGATCATCGGCGAGCCGAACGAGGGGAACTGCGCCCGGTTGCCCACGATGCCCTGGATGTACCTCGCCATGATCGCACTGGCCGGGAACACCCCGTCGTATCTGGCCAGATCGATGAACTGCAGCTCGCCCGAGCCAAACCGGGTGTGCTGGATCGTCAGTCCTTCCCGCGCGAACAGGTCCTTGATCTCGGCGTCCTCGAAGATCTCGGCGGGCCCGCCCGCGATCCGATACACCGTGCGCGCCGGCGCTCTGGGCCGCAGCCCCCACCAGGCCCCCACACCAGCCGCCGCAAGCCCGGCCCCGCCCACGAGCACCACGCGCCGGCCGAATCCCCCCGGCGGCCGGGGCATGGGCGGCGCTCCGCCGTGCACGGGCTGGTAGATGGCCATCACGCGGAGCGAATCGGCGCGCAGACCCACCCCGAACAACACGAGCTGGATGCCGATCCCCTCGTTGGGGTGCCCCCAATACTTCTCGTCGAGTTGGTACCTGAGGTCGAGCCCTTTCTCGGTCCGGAACACGCCGCTGCTGACGATCTCGCCGTGCAGCTCGTAGTACACGCCCGAGATCAGCGGATCGGACGAGTTGGTGCTCAGGCGCCTCTCGCCTTGAAGGTGCTTGTGATAGCGGCCGAACATGCGCTCCGGCGTGTCCTCGAGCGTCCCCTCGGACTCCTCCTGCGTGCTCTCCGTGCCCTCACCGCCGATGCCCAGGATCTTGGCCAGCACCCTGAAGCCCACCCAGCGCGTGCGCGACCGGGTTTTCCGCTGGGTCACGTCGCGTATGGGCTGCTGGACCTGGCCGAGCTGTTTCTTCACCAGGTCGGCGTCCAGGTAGAGGAAGTGGCGATCCGACACGTGTGCACCCATCCATGCGCATCCATACCCATCAAACGAAGGATAGACCGCCGGGACAAGTTCAGTCTTTGACCCGATCGGGCCGGGTGTAGACGTTCATCGAGTCGCCACGCAGGAAACCCACCAGCGTCATCCCCGCCTCGGCGGCCAGGTCGACGGCGAGCGTGCTCGGAGCCGACACCGCCGCGATCACGCTGACGCCCGCGACCCACGCCTTCTGCACGAGCTCGAAACTCGCGCGCCCCGACACCAGCGCCACCCGCCCGGACAGCGGCAACTGTCCACGTTGGAACGAAGCGCCCACGACCTTGTCCATCGCGTTGTGCCGGCCCACATCCTCGCGCGCCAGCACCAGCTCGCCCCCCGGCGTGAACACGCCCACCGCATGGCTGCCGCCCGTGCGCTCGAACCCACGCTGCGCCTTGCGCAACCGGCCCGGCAGCGTGGCCAAAGTCTGTCTACTCACGACCGTGGAGTCGTGCTGCACCAAATGGTGCGAGTGCACGCTCACCGAGTCGATGCTCGCCTTGCCGCACACCCCACACGAGCTGGTCGTGTAGAAGTTGCGCCCCTCCACCTCGAACGGCTCGCTCAGCGCCACCTCCACCACGTTGGGCGTGTCGGTGCACAGCCGTGCGGTGACCACATCGGACTGTCCGGCGATGATGCCCTCGGTATAGAGGAAGCCCAGCGCCAGCTCTAGCTCGTTGCCCGGGGTGCGCATCGTCACGGCCAGCGGGCGGTGGTTGACCCGGATCTCCAGCGGCTCCTCGACCGCCAGCAGGTCGGCACCTCGCCCGGCCACCGGACGTCGCGCATAAGCCTGGCTCATGCCCCCACCAGCCTCACGATCACCTGCTTCGATGTCGGCGTGTTGGAACCCTCGGCCGTCGAGTCCAACGGCACCAACACATTTGCCTCGGGGAAGTATGCCGCCGCGCAGCCGCGCGCCGTCGGATAGGCCACGACGCGGAAGCCCCGGGCCACTCGCTCAGTCATCCGCCCGCCGTCGGTCCACTCCGACACGATGTCCACCATGTCGCCGTCCTTGAACCCCAGCGAATCGAGGTCGAGTGGGTTGACAAACACGACATGCCGGCCGCGCTTGATGCCCCGATAGCGATCGTCCAAGCCATAAATCGTCGTGTTGTACTGATCGTGACTGCGCACGGTCTGCAGGATCAGCCGGCCCGGCGGCACCTCGAGCACACGCAACGGGCTCGACGTGAACCGCATCGTGCCCACCGGGCCCTGCGGCAGCGTGAACCCCTCGCCGACGCGCTCCTCGAACTCCTCGAACCCCGGCACGACCGACCCGATGAGCGCCCGGATCATCCGATAATCGTCCACATAGGACGACCAGTCGACGCCGAGCGTCGCCCTGGCCAACCCGCACACGATGGCCACCTCCGAGCGCAGCAGCTCCGACGCCGGCTCGAGCCGCCCGCGCGAGGCGTGGACGCGCGACATCGAATCCTCAACCGTGACAAACTGCTCACCCGACGCCTGCACGTCGCGCTCCGTCCGGCCCAGGCACGGCAGGATCAGCATGGTCTGCCCCGGCCTCGTGATGACATGCGACCGGTTCAACTTCGTCGATATATGGAGGGCCAGCGAGCACCGCTTGAGCGCCTCCTCGGTGACCGCGGTGTCGGGCGTGGCCGCGGCGAAGTTGCCGCCCAGGCCGACAAACACCGAGGCCCGGCCGTCGCGCATGGCCCGGATCGCCTCGACCGTGTCATAACCGACCCGCTTGGGCGGATCGAGCAGCTTGCCCACCCACGCGGGCGGCTCGTGCCAGATGCCCATGGTCCGATCGCCCTGCACGTTGGAGTGCCCGCGCACCGGGCACAGACCCGCACCCGGTTTGTCGATCATGCCGCGCATCAGCTGCACGTTGACGATCTCCTGGATCGTTGCCACCGCGTCACGCCCCTGCGTCAGCCCCATCGCCCAGCACACAATCGTCGCGTCGCTGTCGGCGAACATCCGCGCGGCCTCTTCAATAAGGTCCCACTCCAGCCCCGTCGCCGCCAGCACCACATCCCGATCCGGCTCCGTCAGCTGCTCAAACCCGGCCGTGCGCGCCTCGACGAACTCCCGATCGACCGCGCCCCACTCCCGCAGCAGCGCACCGATCGCCTGGAACAGCGCCAGATCACCACCGACCCGGATCGGCAGGTGCAGGTCGCTCAGCGCCGTCCCTCGCCCGACCAGACCGCTCGCCTTCTGCGGATTTTTGAACCGGATCAGCCCCGCCTCCGGCAGCGGGTTGATGCTCATGATCCGGGCTCCGCCGCGCTTGGCCTGCTCAAGGGCCGACAGCATGCGCGGATGGTTGGTGCCCGGGTTTTGTCCAACCACGACGATCAGACGCGCGGCGTGGATGTCGTCGAGGGTCACTGTGCCCTTGCCCACACCGATCGTGGCCTTGAGCGCGACACCCGACGACTCGTGGCACATGTTGCTGCAATCCGGCAGATTATTTGTGCCGTACCTCCGGGCGAACCACTGGTAGAGAAAGGCCGCCTCGTTTGACGTGCGGCCGGACGTGTAAAACAACGCCTCATCCGGCCCGATCGCGCGCAGATGGCCGGCCGCCAGCTCGAACGCCTCCTCCCACCCGATCGGCACGTAATGATCGGTGCCCGGCCGCTTGACCATCGGACTCGTGAGCCGGCCCTGCTGCCCGAGCCAGTAATCGGACTCGGCGGCCAGAGCGCTCACCGAGTACCGCATAAAAAAATCCGGGTTGATCCGGCGCAACGTGGCCTCTTCCGCCACGGCCTTGGCCCCGTTTTCGCAGAACTCCAGGTGAGACCGCCGCTCGGGCTCCGGCCAGGCGCAACCCGGGCAGTCGAAACCATCCGCCTGGTTGACCCGCAGCAACGTGAGCGCGGTGCGCCGCGCGCCCATCTGGCCCAGGCCTTTGGCCAGGCCGTGCACCACTCCCGGCAGCCCGGCCGCCACCGTTTTGGGCGGGCTGACCTTGGGCTTTTCGGCTGTCACATCCTGAGGCTAACCTGTCGGCGGGTTCGGCTCATCTGCCAACGCCGACCCCGTCAGGCCGACAGGTCCGGCGGGGGACTATCCTGCGTGGGCAGAGCGTGATCAGTACAGGAGGCAAGCCGTGACCACCGTCGCACCGCAACCGATAGCGACACGGCCCTACCCGGTGCACAAGCCGGTCAAGGGTTCGGCGCTGGCACGCCTTCTGCGCACCACCGACGCGAAGCAGATCGGGATCATGTATATGGTCACGTCCTTCGCCTTCTTCCTCGTCGGCGGCCTGATGGCCCTGCTCATGCGGGCCGAGCTGGCGCAGCCGGGCGGGCAGTTCCTGTCGCCCGAGCAGTTCAACCAGCTGTTCACCATGCACGGCACGATCATGCTGCTGCTGTTCGCGACCCCCATCGTGTTCGCGTTCGCCAACTTCGTGGTGCCGCTGCAGATCGGCGCGCCCGACGTCGCCTTCCCGCGGCTCAACTCCTTCGCCTACTGGCTTTACCTGTTCGGCGGCACGATGGTCGTGCTCGGGTTCGCCACGCCCAACGGCGCAGCAGACTTCGGCTGGTTCGCCTACGCACCGCTCAACGACGCGATCAACTCGCCCGGGATCGGCGCCGACTTCTGGATCGTCGGTCTGGTGATCTCCGGCCTCGGCACGATCCTCGGCGCGGTCAACATGATCACGACGATCCTGACCCTGCGCGCACCGGGCATGACGATGTTCCGGATGTCCATATTCACGTGGAACATCCTGGTGACGTCCCTCCTCGTGCTGATGGTCTTCCCCCTCCTCGCCGCCGCGCTCCTGGCCCTGCTGGCCGACCGGCGCCTGGGCGCGCACGTCTTCGACGCGGCCACCGGCGGCCCGATGCTGTGGCAGCACCTGTTCTGGTTCTTCGGCCACCCCGAGGTCTACATCGTCGCGCTGCCGTTCTTCGGCATCATCTCCGAGGTCATCCCAGTCTTCAGCCGCAAGCCCATCTTCGGCTACACCGGCCTGGTCGCCGCGACCCTGGGCATCGCCGCGCTGTCGATGAGCGTGTGGGCGCACCACATGTTCGCCACCGGCCAAGTCCTCCTGCCGTTCTTCAGCTTCCTAAGCTTCATGATCGCCGTGCCCACCGGCATGAAGTTCTTCAACTGGATCGGCACGATGTGGCGCGGCCAACTGACCTTCGAGTCACCCATGCTGTTCGCCGTCGGCTTCCTCACCACCTTCCTGTTCGGCGGCCTCTCCGGCGTCCTGCTGGCCTCGCCCCCGGTCGACTTCCACGTGTCCGACTCCTACTTCGTGGTGGCCCACTTCCACTACGTCCTCTTCGGCACCATCGTGTTCGCCGTCTACGCGGGCATCTACTTCTGGTTCCCGAAGATGTTCGGCCGCATGCTCGACGAAAAACTCGGCAAGGTGCACTTCTGGCTCACGATGATCGGCTTCCACGGCACCTTCCTCGTCCAGCACTGGCTCGGCAACGAGGGCATGCCCCGGCGCTACTACGACTACCTGCCGTCCGACGGCTTCACCGTGCTCAACATGATTTCCACCGTGGGCGCCTTCATCCTCGGCGCCTCCACCCTGGTCTTCCTCTACAACGTGTGGAAGTCCTACCGCACCGGCCCCCTCGTGACCGTCGACGACCCGTGGGGCCACGGCAACTCCCTCGAGTGGGCCACCTCCTGCCCGCCCCCGCTGCGCAACTTCGACCGCATGCCGCGCATCCGCTCCGAGCGCCCCGCCTTCGACGCCAAATTCCCGCACCTCGCCGTGAGCACCGGGACCACAGCGGCGACCGCGATCCAGGCGAACGAACCAGCGGTCAAAGAAGAGGCTTAGGGCGCGCGTGGGTTGGGGGTGGAAACCCGTCGTCTGGGCACGGTTTGGGCGGTACCGGGATATCCGTTTAGGGGACGAGGTAGAGCGTTTTTAGTCCCCCAAAACGGACATCCCGGCACCGCCTTCAACTCAGCTGCCGGGTGGTTTGCCACCGCGCCCGGGAGTGAGCGAGTCGGTGGGTTGCCAGGCCATGGCCCGCGTTTGGCCGCCAGCTTCATCGATGTCACGCCACGAGCCCGGAAAACGCTTGCCCACACCCGTGACCCGTCCAGGATCAGAGCTCGCGAAGCCGCCACCCGGCTTGAAACACGAATTGAAAACGAAGCAGCGCAGGACAAACACGGCTTTTTTGACATGGCTTCCCCCAGTTCCTCCCGTCGACCCTTCGGCACGCCCCCAGGGAAGTAATTTTGCGGGCCGGGTCAAGGTGGAGCGCCCCACCGGACGAACGACCTTGACCCGGCCCGCAAAATTACTTGAGCT
>JBIOYB010000420.1:0-4092 GCA_044869915.1 Allorhizocola sp. | reverse complement strand
CCAGGTGAGCACGGACGACGGGCTGACCTGGAGCACGGCCCGCAGCCTGGCGAGCGCGATCGATCGGCCCGAGTGGGGCTGGTATGCGACAGGCCCGGGTCACGGGCTGCAACTGCGGCGCGGGCCGCACGCCGGGCGCATCGTGGTCGGGACGAATTTCTCGGTGGGCGCCGATCGCCATGGCGCGCAACTGGTCTACTCCGACGACGGTGGCACCACGTGGCACGTCGGCGCGCAGGACATCCGGCCCGACAACACCATCATCCCGGAGGAGCTGAGCCTGTTCGAGCGCAACGACGGGACCATTTACGCGGCGGCGCGGGACAATTCAGAGTCGTCGACGGGGATCAATCGCGCCTTCGCGGTCAGCGCTGACGGTGGGTTGACCTTCGCGGCTCCGTTCGCGAGCGTGCCGGGGCTCATCGCCGACACCGTGCAGGGGTCGACGCTGGTGGTGCGGTCGACGGCCGATGGTGACAAATACAATCGCGTGCTGTTCACCGCGCCGTCGCACCCGACGCTTCGGCGCGACATGGTGATCCGATCGTCCTACGACGAGGGGAAGACGTGGCACGGCGTGGCCGAGGGGGCCGACGTCACCACGGACATCTACTCGGGGTACTCGGATATGGCGGTTTTGGAAAACGGGGAAATCGGGCTGCTGTATGAGGGTGGCGCGACGGACGCCCGCGATCAGGTGCGGTTCGCGCACTTCACCGAGGCCGCGCTTGGGCTTGCGGACGGGCCGTCCGGGCCGAGGACGCCGGATCTGTCGGGGTTGGACAATGACGGCTACCTGCGCGGGGGCGCCGCGTTGGTGGCGGGTCGGTTCGACCAGGCGGTCGACCTGGACGGGGTCGACGACCACGTGCAGCTGCCGTTCGCCGAGTCGCTGGCGTTCGGCGGCGGCGACTTCACGGCGATGACGTGGATTCGTTATGGCACAACGCAAACCGATCAAGCCTTGCTGTGGGCATACCAGCAGGGGGCGGATCTCTCGCAGTTCTGGTTGCGGGCGGAGCCGGGATCGGGCCGGATCAGAGGATTCATCGAGACGGCGAACGGCAGCGCGCAGGTCGTGTCGACATCCGCCTATGCGAACAATGCTTGGCATCATGTGGCGCTGCAACGGTCCGGGAGTGTGCTGCGGTTGTTTGTGGACGGTGCGCAGGTGTCGTCGGCGGCCGCTCCCATCGGGACGGTCAGCCCGATCCGGCCGTTCCGGATTTACGCCGGCCAGCGGCTGGATGGGACACAGCGGCTGGACGGCGCGCTGGACGAGTTGCGTCTGTACAACCGTGCGCTGAGCGCGGCCGAGGTGCGCGACATTTGGCTCGACAATCGGATCGATGTGGCGGGGGCCGTTCTGCGGTTGCCGTTCGCGGCGCAGGGACTGTCCACCGTGGACAGTTCGGGAGCGGGCAACCATGCGTTTGTGCGCGGTGGTGCTTCGTTCGGCGCCGGCCGATACGGGCAGGCGCTCGCGCTTGACGGGGCCGGTTGGGGTGAGGTGCCCTATTCGAGCTCGCTCAATCTGGGCGGCGGCGACTTCACCATCACGGCATGGATCCGTTACGGTACAAGTCAAAATCGTCAAACCATTCTTTGGGGGTACGCGGTGGGCGCGGCCGGCGGCGCGCAGATCTGGTTGCGCGCGCAGCCGGCGGACGGCTCGATCCGCGCGTGGGTGGAGACCGATTCGGGCTCGGTGCTGGTCGCCACGGCGGATGCGGTTGCCGATCAGCAGTGGCATCATGTTGTGCTGCAACGGGTGTCGGGTCAGATTCGGCTTTCGGTTGACGGCGGGGCACCGGTGGTCGCCACCGCGCCCGTAGGCTCGGTGACGGCCGGGCATGGCGGGGGCATCCAGGGGTTCGCGATCGGGCAGCGGCTCGACGGGGTGGACCGGTTCGTGGGCGCGCTGGACGAGGTGCGGGTCTGGCGGCGGGCACTGTCGGATGCGGAGCTCGCCTCGGTGCGCGACGCGAATGCGGTGGTGGCGGGGGCGGTGCTGCGGCTGCAGTTCTAAGACGGGATTGATATATGTAAACTCGTCGCATGACAATTTCTCAACGCCTGGTGCGCGGCGTTGCCATCATGCTCGCGGCGGTTGTTGCCGGGGTCTTCGCGCCAACGATGGCGCATGCGGCCGGCGCGACCGTGACCCGCAACGCACTTTCGGTCCCATACGTTTATAACTTCACCGTCGCCGCGTCGCCCGGGTTCCGGATCGAATTCGACCTGCCCGAAGGGATCAACGTGCTGCCGTGGACGAGCATGACCTGGGCCAGGTCCGGTAGCCACTGGACGGGGACCGGTCGCTACGTCACCGAGAGCGGCGGCTATTTCGGCACGGGCGGCAGTAGCGACGGTAGCAGGCATCAGCTGCTCAACTGCGTTCTCAACGGTAATCCCTGCACGATCATCATCGGCAGTTAGCCCTGTTACGGTTTTAGAACGCGTGTTCTATTATGGGTAGGTGGTGGAGGCACAGGTTGATCGGCGGACCATGGTGGTCTGGTGCCCCGACTGGCCGATCATCGCGGCCGGGTTGGTCGATGGGCTGACCACGTCCGACCCGATCGCGGTGCTTCATGCCAACCGCGTGGTCGTATGCTCGGCGGCGGCCCGAGCCGAGGGCGTGAGAAGGGGCCTGCGTAAGCGTGATGCGCAGGCCCGCTGCCCGGGGCTGGTGGTGATCGGGCACGATCCGGTGCGGGACGCGCGGGCGTTCGAGCCCGTGGTGATGGCGATCGAGCAGCTGGTGGCCGGGGTCGCGGTGCTGCGGCCGGGGGTGTGCGGGTTCGCGGCGCGCGGGCCGGCCCGGTTTTATGGGAGCCAGGAGGCTGCCGCCGAGCACATCATCGAGCAGATCGCGGTCGAGTGCGGGGTGGAGGCCCAGATCGGGATCGCTGACGGGACCTTCGCGGCGCTGCTCGCCGCGCGGGCCGGGAAGGTGATCGAGCCGGGCGGGACGGCCGCGTTCCTTGACGGGCTGCCCGTGTCCACTTTGGAGCGTCCGGAGCTGTCGGATCTGCTGTGGCGACTCGGGATACGCACACTGGGCGCTTACGCGCGGCTGCCGCGCTCGGAGGTGCTGGCGCGCTTCGGACTGGACGCGGCACTGGCACAACGGCTGGCGGCCGGGGAGGACGACCGGCCGCTCGCGGTGCGGCAGCCGCCGCCCGACCTGGAGGTGGAGCAGCGGTTCGACGAGCCGATCGGGCGGGTGGACGTGGGCGCGTTCGCGGCGCGGGCGCTGGCCGAGCGGTTGCACGAGCGGCTGACCGGATACGGGCTGGCGTGCACGCGGCTCGCGATCGTCGCCATCACGGAGGACGGGCAGGAGCTGCACCGGCTTTGGCGGCACGACGGCGTGCTCACGGCGACCGCGATCGCCGACCGGACGAGGTGGCAACTGGACGGGTGGCTCACCAACCGGCGGCTCGCGAGCGGGATCGTCGCGCTGCGGCTGATCCCCGAGGGCGTGCTCAACCAGGTCGGGCTGCAACCCGGGCTGTGGGGCGAGGCGGGTGCGCAGCGGGAGCGGGCGCATCGTGCGCTGCACCGAGCTCAGGGCATCCTGGGCCCGGACGGCGCGATGACCGCGGTGCTGGGCGGGGGGCGGATGCACGGGCCACGGGCTGCCCTTGTGCCTTGGGGGGACGAACGGGTACCAAATATGGTCGAAGGACCATGGCCGGGCAGGATGCCGCCCCCGTCGCCCTCGCGAGTCCTTCCTCGCGATGATTCCTCTGTTGTCGTTGCCGTTGTCGACGATCGGGGGCAACCGGTCGGGGTCGACGCCCGGCTGCGGCTCAGCGGCGAGCCGGTGCGGGTCGTGTTCGGTGATCGGTCCAATGTGGAGGTTGTGGGGTGGACCGGGCCGTGGCCCATCGAGGAACACTGGTGGGGTGAGCGGGCCGCGCGGCTGGTGCGGCTGCAGGCGTTGCTGTCGGACGGGCGGGCGATGATCCTGGTGCTGAGCGAGGGGGAGTGGGGGATCGACGCCGAGTTCGACTGACGCGGCTGCTCTTGTTGGCGTAGCGTCTAAAACCATGAGCGAGCTGACGAAAATCGTTCGGGGCCGGG
>JBIOYB010000419.1:0-18341 GCA_044869915.1 Allorhizocola sp. | reverse complement strand
GGCGGCGGCGGTGGGGCGGCGGCGGCGGTTGGGCGGCGGCGTTTGGGCGGCGGCGTTCGGGTGACGGCGGCGGCGTTTGGGCGGCGATTCAGCGTTGGGCGGGCCCCGGGGGTTAGCTGCTCAGGGGTTGGCGGGTGGCGGGGCGGTCCAGACTTCGGCGTCGGCGAGGAAGGCCTTGGCTGTGCCCGTGATGGGCGTGCCGGCGATGTGCAGCGAGCCGGTTTCGCATGGCATGAAGACCGTGGACAGCCCATGCTTGACGCCGCCGAGGTCGAAGGCGTCGGTGGCGAACAGGCGCCGGTCCGTCGGAGGTCCAATCTGGACAGTGAGGTCGCGCGCGGACGCGTGCATGCCCGTGGCCAGGTCGAGCTCGAGGCGCACGTCGTCGACCTCGACGGCCGGCGTGGGCCAGGGCAGGCCGGACACCTCGGGGAAGTGGCGGGTGAAGTCCTGCGCGAGCCACAGCCCCAACCCCGCGTCGGTGGCCACGACCCGCGTCGCGCCGCCGTGCCAGACCACGACGGCCAGCCCAGCACCGCGCTCGGACCAGTCGGCACGCCACACCGACGCGAAAGCCACACGCTCCTCACCGTCCAGGAGGGTCAGTCCCGGATTGGCGCCGATGAACCGGATCATCCGTCAGCCCTTCAGGAACGAAAATCGTACCTGCCGCGTCGGGTTGTCCCCATTGGTATCCACCAGGCAGATGGACTGCCACGTGCCGAGCGCGATCCGGCCGCCGATCACCGGCAGGCTCGCATACGGCGCGATAAACGCGGGCAGCACGTGATCGCGCCCGTGCCCCTTGGACCCGTGCCGGTGCTGCCAGCGATCCTCGGTCGGCAGCAGTTCGTCGACCGCCGTGAGCAGGTCGTCGTCGCTGCCCGCACCGGTCTCGATGATGGCGATCCCGGCCGTGGCGTGCGGCACGAAGACGTGCAGCAGCCCGTCGCCCTTGCCCTCGACGAACTTCGCGGCCGGGCCGGTCACGTCGACCACCGTGGGCTGCCCGCCCGTCCGGACGGTAATCACTGTGCTTTCCATGGACAGTAAGGTACTGCGCTGCCGGCGACCCGATGCGACTGCCACGCCTCCGACGCCATGCGCGCCGAGTGGTGCCCGAGCGTGACGTTACTGACCTTGTCCTGGCGTCAGATGGTCAAGCTGGACAACGAAAATCGGGCAGCGGCTCGACGCGCGCCTGGCCCGCGGCATGCCGCGTGACTCGCGGGCCGGGCCCGGGTCGGGCCCCGCGGAGTGGGTTTCGGGCGCCGAGGCCGACCTCATCGACCGCGAGTTCGCCGGCATCGCCAAGCACATGTTCGAATCGTGGAGGCGGGACCGTGACTGGGATTGGTCACCAGGATTCGGCGATGATGCGGCGGTGCCGTTCCTCGTAGGTGGCCGGTTCGGCGTCGATGCCGGCCGCGCGAGCGTCGGTCAGGACCACGGCCGGGTCGCGGTGCGCGCCCTCGGTGATCACCGTGTGCCGCAGGCCCGCCGGCGGGTGGGAGGCCATCACCGAGGCGTGCCGCCGCACGGTCAGCTGGCGCAGCGAGGGCAGCCGGTTGCGCATGTTGGCCCGGGCCTTCTCCACGCCCTCGCGCCAGCCGTCGCCGCGCTGGCCGGAGCGGGAACGCGCGCCCCCCACGGTCGTCAGACCGTGGTGGGCGGACAGCAGGTCCAGCAAGCCCTGCATCGCCACCGATCCGCCGACCCGCACGCCCAGCTCGTCGGCGTAATATTCGGCGCGCTGCGACTGGCGCGCGCCGGCCAAGCCGGGGGACGCAGCACATGGGCGGATCGTCCCCGTCGGTGACCAGGCGAGACTGGCATTGCGGGCAAAGATCGGCCAGGGTCGGCGCGGTCGTCGTCACAGCCGCATAATAGCGACGCTCTTACATGCTCCGCTGCCCCGCGAGAGTGGCCGCGGCGGCCCGGAACTCGTCGCCGAACTGCAGCACCGAAACCCATTGTGCGGGAATGGCTTGCACCCCGTCGCGCGCGCCCAGCAGGCCGCCCGCGATCGCGCCGTTGCTGTCGGTGTCGTTGCCGATCCGCACAATGTCGATCAGCACCTCGGGCAGCGGCCGCGGGTCGAGCAGCGCGGCGACCGCGAGGCTGAGCGAGTCGAGCACGTAGCCCGCGGCCTCGTCCTCCAGGAAGGTCTGTCCGGTGCGGACCAGCATCTCCGGCTTGAGGTTCATGCCATAACCGATGGCGTCCGCGACGGCCTGGCTGCCAAGCTCGGTTGCGGTTGACCGTCCAATTTCTACAGACTCTTCTGCCGGTATCGACGCGAGCAGCCCGGAAACGATCTCGTTATAGCAGGCACAGGCGATGGTGCACCGCGCATCGGCATGGGTGACGGCCGAGATCCGTATCGACTCCCGGATGCGGCGCTCGCGATCGCCCACTGCCAGGGCGGTCGGGATGCAGCGCATCAGCGAGCCGTTGCCCGCCTGGCCCGTGCCGCAGCCGCTGGTGTCCGGGTCGCCGGTCGCCTCATACTTGCGCAGCCCGGTCAGCGTCGCCTTGCCCACGTCGCGCGGCGGCTTCCCCTGGGCGCGCCCGGGCCAGCGGCCGGCGAGCCAGTCCAGCATGTGGTCGGCCGCGGTGCGCACGACATCGTCACCAGGATCAAGATAGGCCAGCAGCACCGCTCGGGTCAGGTCGGTATCATCTGTGGCGTGCCCCGGCGGCCAGTGAAACGGCCCGCCGCCGACGATCTCCCTGACCCCGTCCGGATACCGGTTGCGGATGTCTGACCAAGGCGAAAACTCGACGGTCGCGCCCAGCGCGTCTCCGGCGTGCACGCCCAGCAGCGCCCCGGCGATCCGATCTGCTACGTCCACGATCGAAGCATAGGCGCGCTTGTCCACAATGGCAGCCCCAGCGACGGCGGCTCGTCCGACCCGCCAGGTCAAGCGCGGCGGCCCGCGTGATCTGTGCGCCAAAGGGATAGGGGCGCCTGGCAGGTGCCGGGCGCCCCTATGGTCGATCTCTTGATGGTTATGTGTCGCCGCCGGTCTCGCCCGCGGGCGCGGCGGTGACGTCGTGGATGGCGTATTTGCGGGCGGCCTCGGCCGGGGCGGTCTTGTCGACCTGGCCGGCTCGGGCCAGCTGGGAAAGCACGGCCACGACAATCGACTCGGCGTCGACGTTGAAGTGCCGGCGCAGGGCCGCGCGGGTGTCGGACATGCCGAACCCGTCGGTGCCAAGCGAGGTGTAGCTGCCGGGCACCCAGCGCGAGATGAGGTCGGGCACCGAGCGCATCCAGTCTGACACCGCGATCACGGGACCCTCCGCATTGGACAGTGCCTGGGTCACATACGGTACGCGGGCCGGCTGGTCGGGGTGCAACAGGTTGTGCCGCTCGGCCTCGACGGCGTCGCGGCGCAGCTCGCCCCAGCTGGTGGCCGACCATACGTCGGCCGATACGCCCCAGTCCTGTGCGAGCAGCTGCTGCGCCTTGAGCGCCCACTGCATGCCCACGCCGGCCGCGAGGATCTGCGCCTTTGGACCGTCCACTTCGGACGGCCGATAGCGGTAGAGGCCCTTCAACAGTCCCGCGACGTCAACGTTTTCCGGCTCCACCGGCTGGAAGATGGGCTCGTTGTAGACGGTCAGGTAGTAGAAGATGTCCTCGGGCTGGTCGCCATACATCCGGCGCAGACCGTCCTGCACTATGTGTGCGATCTCGAACCCGAACGCCGGGTCGTATGCCACCGCGGCCGGGTTGGTCGACGCGATCAGGTGCGAGTGCCCGTCCTCGTGCTGCAGGCCCTCGCCGTTGAGCGTGGTGCGCCCCGCGGTCGCGCCGAGCAGGAACCCGCGCGACATCTGGTCGGCGGCGGCCCAGAAGAAGTCGGCCGTGCGCTGCCACCCGAACATCGAGTAGAAGATGTACACCGGGATCATCGGCTCGCCGTGTGTCGCATAGGACGACCCGGCGGCGGTGAACGAGGCGACCGAGCCCACCTCGTTGATGCCCTCGTGGAGGATCTGCCCGACCGTGGCCTCCTTGTAGGACAAGAACAGCTCCCGGTCGACCGGCGTGTATTGCTGCCCGTGCGGCGAGTAGATCTTTGCCGTCGGGAACAGCGAGTCCATGCCGAACGTGCGCGCCTCGTCCGGGATGATGGGCACCCAGCGCGGCCCGATGTTTTTGTCCTTCATCAGGTCTTTGAACAGCCGGACGAACGCCATCGTGGTCGCGACCTTTTGCTTGCCCGACCCCTTCTTGAGGTCGGCGTAGGCCTTGTCCTCGGGCAGCACGAGCTTAGTGCCCGAGATGCGGCGCGACGGCAGCGGGCCACCCAGCGTGGCGCGGCGCTCCATCAGGTACTGATATTCGTCGCTTTCGAAGCCCGGGTGGTAGTAGGGCGGCTGATACGGGTCGGCCTCGAGCGCTGAGTCCGGGATCTCCAGGAAGAGCCGGTCGCGGAAGGCCTTCAGGTCGTCCAGCGTCAGCTTCTTCATCTGGTGCGTCGCGTTGCGGCCCTCGAAGTGCGAACCGAGCGTCCAGCCCTTGATGGTCTTGGCGAGGATCACGGTCGGCTGGCCGGTGTGCTTGACCGCGGCGTCATAGGCGGCGAATATCTTGCGATAGTCGTGGCCGCCGCGCTTGAGGCCCCAGATCTCGTCGTCGGACATGTGCTCGACCATCTTGCGCGTGCGCGGGTCGCGGCCGAAGAAGTGCTCCCGCACATAAGCCCCCGACTCCGCCTTGTAGGTCTGGTAGTCGCCGTCGGGCGTCACGTTCATGAGGTTGACCAGTGCGCCGTCCGCGTCGGCGGCCAGCAGCGGGTCCCACTCGCGTCCCCAGATCACCTTGATCACGTTCCACCCGGCGCCCTTGAAGATCGACTCGAGCTCCTGGATGATCTTCCCGTTGCCGCGCACCGGACCGTCGAGCCGCTGCAGGTTGCAGTTGATCACGAACGTGAGGTTGTCGAGCTCCTCGCGCGCGGCCAGGCCGATCGCGCCGAGGGTCTCCGGCTCGTCCATCTCGCCGTCGCCCAGGAACGCCCAAACCCGTTGCTGTGACGTGTCTTTGATGCTCCGATGGTGCAGGTATCGGTTGAACCGCGCCTGGTAGATCGCGTTGACCCCGCCAATGCCCATGGACACCGTCGGGAACTCCCAGAAGTCGGGCATGAGCCGCGGATGCGGGTAGGAGGGCAGGCCTCCGCCCGGATGCGACAGCTCCTGCCGGAACCCGTCCATCTGGGCCTCGCTGAGCCGGCCCTCGAGGAACGCCCGCGCATACATGCCCGGTGACGCGTGCCCCTGGAAGAAGATGTGATCGCCGCCGCCCGGGTGGTCCTTGCCCCGGAAGAAGTGGTTGAAGCCCACCTCGTAGAGCGACGCGGAGCTCGCGTATGTCGAGATGTGACCGCCGGCGCCGATGCCGGGTCGCTGTGCTCTGTGCACGGCCATCGCCGCGTTCCACCGGATATAGGCACGGAGGCGGCGCTCGACGTGCTCGTCGCCCGGGAACCACGGCTCGCGGTCGCTGGGAATCGTGTTGATGTAGTCGGTGGTGGTCAGCGGCGGGACGCCGACCTGGCGCTCACGGGCGCGCTCCAGGAGGCGCAACATGACGTAGCGCGCACGTTTTGCGCCGCGCTCGTCGATGACCCCGTCGAGTGATTCGATCCACTCGAGCGTCTCCTCCGGGTCGATGTCCGGCAGCTGGCTCGGCAGGCCATCGCTGATCACCGGGCGCTTGCGTTCGGTGGCCACAGGCGTTCCCTCGTTGTCGTCGTTGTTAGGACTTGTTTACCTACCCATGGTGGAGTAGGGCTTAAGAGTCATCCTGCCCTCCCTGTGGGCGTTTCGTCACGCGGACTCTTGCTTGTTGCGACGCTCAACACCAATACCGTTCAGTAACATCTGCTCTGGGTGAAGCCGTTTTGGCTGGGAAGCGGCGCAAACACGGATGGGCCGCGCCGGTTTTGACTCCGTTCAGGCGAAGTTCAGGCGAAGCCGTGATCTTGAGTAGGTGTGGCCTGGCGCGCGGCGATCCGGGCACACCGCTGCGTGAATCAGAGTGCATAAATCGATGAATGGCACTATTCTCGACGTACATGCGGCCACTCGTCGGGCTCTTCATCCTCGTTTACGGGCTGGTGTTGGCGCTGAACACCACGGCTCCGGCGGTGGCCAAACTGGTGGGCACGGAGGTCGTGGCGCACGCCGACGGGCAGTGTCACGCGATGCTCGGCAAGCCCCCCTTCGGCGGGCTCTACGGCGTGTGCGCGGCGCGCTGGCCCGGCTCCGACGGCGGGCGGCTGGTCGGACAGGACGTGATCAAACAGATGCAGACCGGTTCGGCGCGCGCGTATAGGTACCCGATATTCAATGATTATGCGGTCTTGAATCCCAGCCCGACGGACCAGGCCGCGGGAATCGTCGCCGTATTGATCACGATTTTGGGGGTGCTGCTGCTCGTGGCCGAGCGGCGACGGGCGCGCAGCGATCCTTTCGCCGAACCGATAGCCTCGGATACATGACGCTTCTCGAGGCGCCCATCACGGGGATCACAGTCTTCCCGGACAGGGCCAGAGTCACCCGGCGCGGCAGCGTGTCGCTCGTGCCCGGCGAGCATCGGATCCTGGTCGGGCCGCTGCCGCACGGTCTGCTCGCCGATTCCGTGCGGGTTTCCGGGCAGGGTCCCGCGACGGTGCTGGGGGTCGATGTCGTGACCCGGCGGCAGCCGCAGAGCCTCGACCCCGAGGTGGCCGAGATCGAGGAGCGGCTGCGCGCCATCGCCGACACCATCTCCGCCCTGGACGACGCGGACGCCATCGCCGTGACCCGCGAGAGGTTCCTGGGCCGGATCACTTTTCGTTCCGCCGGGGCCTTTGCCAGCGGCGATGTCACGGCGGCCGGCCGGTTCGCCGACGACATCGAGGCGCAGCTGACCGACGTCAAACAGGGCGTGCGGCGGCGCACGCGCGAGCGCGTGTTGCTGGTCAAGGAGCGTGAGGCGGCACAGCGCCGTCTCGACGACCTGCGCGGGCGCACGCAGCCCGACCAGACGTTCGCGGAGCTGTCCGTGGAGGCCTCCGAAGAAAGCGACGTCGAGCTCGAGCTGTCCTATGTGACCATCGGCGCGGGCTGGCGCAGCAGCTACGACCTGCGGCTGGCCGGCGAGCAGCTCACGCTGACGTGGTACGGGCTGGTGTCGCAGCACACGGGCGAGGACTGGCCGGAGTGCGAGCTCAAGCTGTCGACGGCCCGGCCCGCGGGCGCGCTGGAGGTGCCCGAGCTCGACCCGTGGTTTGTCGACCGGGTCCGGCCGATCCAGCCGATGGCCTACGGCATGGCCATGGACGCGAGCGGCCCGATGGAGTTGGCGGCGGCCGCGCCCGCCGGTGCGCCCACGGCCCAGCGTGCGGCGGCCAGGTCGAGGGTGCGCGAGTCCGTGGCAACCGTCGACCAGGGTCAGGTGGCCGCGACCTACACGCCCGCGCGGCCGGTGGCCGTGCCCGCCGATGGGACGGCGCATCGCACGGTCGTGGCCACGTTCGAGCTCGAGGCGCGGCTTGACCACGTGACCGCGCCGGTGCGGGCGGCCGAGGCCACGCTGCGCGCGACCGTGCGCAACAGTTCGCAGCACACGCTGCCCGAGGCCCAGGCGTCGCTGTTTCACGAGGGCGACTTCGTCGGGTCGGCGCGCGTCGAGGCCTGGGCGCCCTCGGAGGAGCGCGAGCTGGCGCTGGGCGTCGACGACCGGGTGCGAGTCGAGCGGGAGCTCGTGCGGCGCTCGGCCGGCAAGGCGACGCTGGGGTCGACTCGCCGCGTCGACGCCGAATACAAGATCACCGTGGCCAACCACGGCCCGCGTGCCATCCGGGTGACCGTGCTGGACCAGCTGCCCGTCTCGCGCGACGCGGAGATCACTGTGCGCGAGACCCTGGCCAAGCCCGACCCGGTCACCCGCGACGACATGGGCGTCGTGACCTGGCGGGCCGAGCTTGAGCCGTTCGCGAGCGCGGAGTTCCACTTCGGCTTCCGTGTCGAGTCGGGCAAGGGGATCCAGCTCGCCGGCTGGCGAGAGTAGGGTTGCCTTCTTGACGTGGTCGCCTTAGCCTTCTATGTGTCGAAGTTTCAGAAAATAGTCGATCACTTCGCCAGCATGATTACGTCCGGCCAGCTCAAGCCGGGGGAGAAGCTGCCGTCGACCCGCCAGATCGAGCGGGAGTTTGGCGTGAGCTACGGCTCCGTCCGTGGCGCGATGCTCGTGCTCAAGACGCGCGGCCTGGTCATCGGCAAGCAGGGCGACGGCGTCTACGTCACCACCGATCCCAGTGAACCTTCTCCGTGACGGGCTTGCGGCCGCCCATCACCGCGGGTTTGAAGTCCAGAGAGGGATAGCCGAGCGAGATCACGGCCAGCAGGCTCAGCTCGGCGGGCACGCCCAGGAGGCGCTTGGCGTCGTCGGGGTGGTAGATCGCGCCAAGGCAGCTGCCGACACCCAGCTCCTGCGCGGCGAGCTGGAGATAACTGGCGCTCTGGCCCAGGTCGAAGTAGACCCACGGGTGCTCGCTGGGCGCGGCGTAGGCGACGCACGCGGCGGCCCCCGCGACGTGACCCATGTAATCGCCCATTTTGGACAGTGCGACGAGGGTGTCGCGGTCACGCACGACCATCAACTGCCACGGCTGGCTGTTCTTCGAGCTCTGCGCACGCAGCGCCGCCTTGAGAATCGTGTCGAGCACGCCGTCGGGGATCGGGTCGTCGGTGAACTGGCGGACGGCCCGCTTGCTGTTAATTGCGTCGAGTACCTCCATGCCCGGAGCGTATCTTCCTCGGCATGTTCCGAACCTTCGAATCCGATGATGCGGCCGAGGCGGGCGCCCTGCTGGCCGAGCGGCACCGGCGGCACAGGCTGGCCCAGCCGCTGCTCCCGGCGCGTTACGAGGATCCCGCGGTGGCGGCGCGGGAGGTGCGGGCGGCGTTTGAGGCCGACGGCGCGTCGGGCGTGGTGGCTGTGCGCGACGGACGGATTGTCGGATATCTGATCGGGGCGCCGAAGGCGTCACCCATTTGGGGACCCAACGTGTGGGTCGAGTCGGCCGGGCACGCCGCGGTCGACGCCGAGACGGTGCGCGATCTGTATGGCGTGGCCGCCGCCCGCTGGGCGGAGCACGGGTTCACGGCACACTACTCGCTCGTGCCGGCGTCCGATGTGGACCTGATCGGCGCCTGGTTCCGGGTCGGGTTCGGCCATCAGCACACGCACGGCATCCGCCTGCCACAGCGGGCGCGCGGGCTGGGTGCCCGCCGGGCCACCGCGCAGGACGTGCCGGTGCTCGCCCGGCTGGATCTCGAGCTGCCGCTGCACCAGGAGATGTCGCCCACGTTCTCGGCGGTCGCGGTGCCGACACTGGAGGAGAGCCTCACGGAGTGGGCGACCGATGTGGACAATCCCGACTACGCCACGTTCGTGGTCGAGCGGGACGGCAAGGTGGTCGGGTCGGCGATCGCCAGCACGCTGGAAAAGTCCGGTGCGCACACCGCTTTGGCCCGCCCCGACAACGCGGCCCTGCTCGGGTTCGCCGCTGTGTTTCCGGAGGCGCGCGGCATGGGTGCGGGGCGGGCGCTCGGTGAGGCCGTGCTCGACTGGGCGGCCGAGTCCACTTTCGACAGTGTGGTGGTCGACTGGCGCGAGACCAACCTGCTGTCGTCGCGGGTGTGGCGGGCGCTGGGATTCACCGAGACTTTCGTGCGGCTACACCGGCTGATCGGCTACTGAATCGGCCTTCCGATCGATGTCTCGTTATCTTATCGTTATCGAGTGCGTGAGCCTCTTGCCCGGGTGACGGCGATCGGCGCCGTCACCGTCGTGGCCTTCGTATCGCTGCTCCAATGGGGGTTCAACCTCGACGGGGGTTGGCCGGAGGAGCGGCGCCTGTTCACCTACGTGGTCCTCGCCCCGCTGTTGCTGCTCTTCGCGGCCTGGTTCGGCTGGCAGGGCGCGCGCCGGTTCCGGCTGCCGCGGCCGTTCCTCACCGGCGCGGTGCTCCCGTTCCTGCTTGTGGCGGCCGCCCTCGGCACGGGCGCACTGCTCAGGTCGCTGCAAATCGACCCGGTCCATCGCTTCGATGGCTGGGCCGGGTGGATCGTCGTGGCGATCGCGTTCTATCCGGCGGCGAGCGTGTGGCATCTGTCTCCAAAGTGGAGGGTGCGCCTCACGGTCTTCGGCATCGCGCTGGCGATGTTCGCCGGCATGGTGTTCTACAGTTGGACCGCCCGCGAGCGCTGGCGATATGAGTTCTACGCCGACCACATCAGGGAAAACGTCGTTGCGCTGCTTGAGGTCCCCGGGTTCCGGATGACGGGCATGCAGGTCATCGACCACCCATACGACTCGGCGTCCTCGGCGGATGCCGGTTATGTGCTGGCGGGGGAGGGCCACTATCTTGGCGTCTCGCTCTACGTGGAGAGCGATCTCGGGCGCCCGTCCGGGTTCGGTGCGGACCCGGCCACCTGCAGGGCCGACGAACGGCTCAAGCCGACCCTGGAGAAGCTGGTGTGCGTCAAGGGCGACCGCCGGGCCGTCATGGTCTTCGAGGGCTCGTGGTTTCACCTCGCCTGGAGAGGCCCCGGCGCCAGCGAGAGCGCACTGTGCGAGCTGGCCGCGGCGGCCACGATCCACCGATGGTCCAAACACGACCTGCGTTACATCCCTTTGGGCTCATCGCGTACCGGCTAAAAGCAAGAGGGAGAACAGGGAGGCGAGCACGGTCACGGCCAAGGTGATGATCAGATGCCGGCGATCGGGCTCCGGTGGAACAGGCGCGGCCATCGTGGGTGCGGGGGTCGCGTCCGCCGAAGGCGTAGGCGGCGGGGCCGGTGACGGTTTGGGCGAAGGCGCCTGCGGTTTGGGCCGCACCACGATGGTCGCCCGCATGCCGGGGTGGACGCTGCAGTAGTAGCGGTAGGTGCCCGCGACCTTGAACGTGAAGCTCCACGTCTGCCCGCGTTCGAGCAGCGGCGAGCTCGCCGTGAATGTCAAGCAGCGCAACGGTATCCTGTCTCGGCCGCGCGCGCAGGCGCAGCGTGCGCGCCGACACGAATATCAGCACAATCAGGACCGATGGGGACCAGCCTTCTGCGGATACATCGCAAAACGAGGGCCGGGCGCGTCACCCACGCCCGGCCCTCGACCGGAAAGCACTCTAACGAGTGAACCGAGCCAATCGAGCGACTACTCCGGCATCGAGCGCGCGATCGAAGAACATCAGCGTGTCCATGCGGCAGTTGCACGGGTTGCCCTCGCGGTCGTTCTGCGGGAAGCTCCCGCCGATCTTGATGCCGCGCGGGTCTGTCGCCGACGCCAGATCAGGCTCGGGCAGGCCTTCGAGCGCCCACGGGTCGCCGGGCGTCACGTAGAAGCCCGGCACGGGACGCCCGTTGCGATACAACGCCATCCGGCCCGTGTCGAAGTCGAACGTCGCCGCCAGGTGCACCCACTGTCCTTGCGGCAGCAGGGTTTGCCAGTCGGCATCGGCCGCGAACGTCTGCGACGCCGAGCCGTCGACCCGCCGCGCGAGCGCGACGACCCGCATGACGCCGTCGACCTGGATCAGCTCGAGCAGCGCACGGACCGTGTGCCCGTTGGAGTCTCCGGAGAGGACGCCCGCCAACCCGATCGCACCATAGAGATCGTCGGGGTTGGCCGAATTCGAATTGGGGCTGGGATTCTGGCCCGTCATTTTGAAAAATCCCATAATCGTCATTTGTGGTACGCCGCTGAAGGCGCGCAGCGTGGGCACCCCCGTGGCCGAGTAGATGCCCGCCTTCCAGTCGTCGTTCCCGGCCACGGTCGGGTTGATCTGCTTGAGCTGCAACGAATACCGGCTGCCCGGGTGGGCGCCGTCGCGCACCCGCATCTGCGCGCCGCCGTTGACGAGCGCGATGTCCGTGCGGGAGCGGCCGAGGTCGCGTTCGAAACTCCCGTTTTTCAGCGGGTGTTCGAAGTCGTAGAACGCGACCAGTGGCGACGCCAGCGGGACGGGCCCGCTCAGCAAGACGACCGAAAGGAGCGCGGCGATCACGGCCGCTCTCCCGTCACACGCAGCTCCCGCAGGCGCCCGATGTTGTCGAACGAGCCGAACCCGACCCGCCCCGACGCGAAGGCCCGGTCCACTGCGGTGATGAGCGGCACGGTCGCACCATCGACATAGACGGCGATCTCCCCGGTGCCGGCACAGTGCACCACGCGCACGCTGTGCCACGCCTCGTCGGTGATGGCCGGTGGCGCGCCGACCGAGCCGTTCCACTGGTGGTCGATGCGCAGCCGGTCGGCATTGTTCACCACGAAGATGCCGTTGTGCGGATAGATGGTGTTGTCGGAGCTCAGATGCGCATAGTAGAACTGCGTGTCCGACCGGTGTCCAAACACGACTATCACGTCGCGGTTGCTCTCGGACACCGGCGTGTCCAGCCGCACCTGCGCCTCGATGCTGACCGATCCGAGCACCGGCCCGGACTTGAGCACGGCGTATTCGAACGGCCTGCGCGGGCCGGGCCGTGCCACACCCGCCTCGGCGAGGACGACCTCACTGCCGGGGAACTGCCACTTCGACGGCGTGATCGGCGCCCAGTGGCGCCGCGCCATGACGTTCGACACGACCACGGAGGAGGTCGCGCAGCCGGCGAACCGGTGCGCGTCGGCGATCCGCCAGATCTTGCCGTTGGCCTTGGACAGCACGTAGAGCTCGCCTCGCCGGTCCTGGCCGAAGCGCAGATCGACGCGGGTGTCGCCCGCCAGGTCCTGCATGGTGATGCGCCTGCCGGACGTGTCCAACAGCATGAATTCGTGGATCTGGGCGGGCGGCCCGCCGCGGCGCATCTCCGACGAGTTGGTGTACCACAGCTTGCCGTTGACGTCGTCGCCGAACACGTACTTGCCGAACAGGGCCCAGTGCCGCAGGCCCCGGTAGACGAACCCGCCGATGACGGCGTCGCCCGTGTCTGTGCCGCAAGGGAATCCGGGCGGCGGCTCGTGGTCATACGCCACGACCGGGTAGGTGAAGCCCGCGTCGTCGGGCGGCAGCGGGTACACATTGCAGCGATCCTCGTCTTTGGACACGTACGCGCCTTCGCGCACGCTCCAACCGAAGTTGTCGCCCGCCCGCACCTCGTAGACGGACTCGATGACGTGCTCGCCGATGTTGCCGACATACATCCGGTGCGGCCACAGCCGGTCCCAGCTGAACCGGTGCGGGTTGCGCAGTCCATAGGCGTAGATCTCGCCGAGCGCGCCCGGCGTCGAGGCAAACGGGTTGCCGGCGGGGATGCCGTACTTCCCGTTCACACCGTTGGTGCCGCGCGGGTCGATGCGCAGGATCTTGCCGTGCGGCACGGCCAGGTTTTGCGGGTCGGTGGTCGTCCTGCCGCGCCCGCCGTCGCCCACGCCGAGATACAGCAGCCCGTAGTCCTCGGACCAGGGAAACGCCGTGGGATTGAACCCGATTTGCTGGTACCCGTGGATCAGGCCGTTGAAGCCGAGCCGCAACACCTCCCGGCTCGTGCCTTCGAACACGTTCGCGGAGGGGTCGTTGGCGTGCCATTCGGTCAGCACGCCGTGCACCTGCGTGTTCGGTTGCGCGGGCAGGTCGGGCGTGTTGTTCGGCAGGGCATCGCGGGCCTCGGTGTGGACCGTGTAGAACAGCCCGTTGCGCGCGAACGCGGGGTGGAACGCGACGAAGCCGAACCCGCTGCCGAGGCCGCGATGCGACCAGAAGTTGGGCCCGACGCGCGCGAAGACGTCGAGGTACTCGGTCGTCTGTCCGTTGTGGAGCAGGTACAGCTTGCCGTTGAGGTCGGGGACGTAGAGCCGTCCGGAGTGGTCGGGCACTTCGCCCAGGTAGTTGATCCGGTTGTGCCGGATGAGGCGGGCATCCGTCGGCGCCGGCACGGGCTCCGATGTGGGTAGTGTGGCCACTTCCTCGAGGGTCAGGGCCAGGGTGGATGGGATCGGATCGTTCGGGACAGGATCTGCCACGGGCACGTCTTCAGCGAGGGCCATTGCCGGGGGCGCGGCCGGCCAGCCCAGGCCGAGGGTGAGGACGAGCGCGGCGATCACGGACCTGCGGAGCATGCGAATCGCCTCATTTCAATACAGCTATCCGAATACACCTAAGCCGATCAATATTCGAAAGTCAAGTTGTCTTCCTATTGTCGGCCGCGGCGGCCCAGGTCCGCGTGCTCGGCGGGTGATTGCGCGCTACACGTCGATATGGGAGCCCATGATGACGGTGCGATTGCGGGGCAGGCCGAAGTGTTCGGCCGCGTCGGCGGTGATGTAGGACGTGGCGATGAACAGCCGCTTGCGCCACAGCGCCATCGTCGGCTCGCTTCCGCGCCGGAGCTCTATTTTGGACAGGAAGTAGGACGCCTCCTCCAGCTGCAGCTGCCCTTCCAGGAATCGGAGCGCGGCCGGCACATCCGGCGTTTCCATGTAGCCGAACCGTGCGATGACGTGGGTGATTTGGTCGTCGGCGTGGCCGAGGGCGTCTGCCGTGAGCCGTTCGTCGTGCGGGATGCGGGGCACGGGTTCGGTCTGGATGGCCATGATGACGACGTGTTCGTGGCGGACGCGGTTGTGTTCCAGGTTGGCGCGCAGTGCCAGCGGCGCGGTCCGCTTGCCCCGGTTGAGGAAGACGGCCGTGCCCGGCACACGCCGGATCACCGCCTTCTTGTCGTGCAACCGCGCCACGAAGTCGGGCAGGGATCCTTCGCGGCGTTCGCGTTCGGCGGTGACGATTTCGCGGCCGCGCTGCCAGGTGGTCATGATGGTAGATCTGGCCCATGGTGGATTCGGAGGTGTGCGCGATGCGCAGCCGGGGCAGGTAGCCGAGCTGGGCGGCTTGTGAGGCGACCGAGTAGGCGCCGGTGATCACGGCCTGGGAGGCGATCACGGTGGCGGCGGTGGCCAGCAGGACCATCGGCAGGCGTGCCCAGCTTGGGGCGAGCAGGAAGAACGGGCTGCTGATGTGTGCCGGGTCTTCCAGGATCAGTGCGCCCTGGCCCATGTACGACAGCACGCACGCGGGGAAGACGTGGATGAGCCAGCCGCGGGTGATGGCGCGCCGGCCGAAGTGGCCCATGTCGGCGTAGAGCGCTTCGGCGCCGGTGACCGCGAGCACGATCGCGGCCAGGGCGAAGAACGCGATGTCGAAGTGGCCGAGCAGGAAGTCCAGGGCGTAGGTGGGGGAGAAGCGCTTTGAGGATGTCCGGGTGATGGGTGATGCCGCCGATCCCGCACGCGGCGATGGCCAGAAACCAGGCGATCATGACGGGTCCGAAGATCCGGCCGACGACGGCGGTCCCTCGGCGCTGCACCGAAAAAAGGGTCACGATGATGATCGCCGTGATCGGGATGATCACGCCTTCGAGGGCCGCGAGCCGGACCACGTCCCGTGCGCCCGCCCCGGCTTGATGGTTTGTCACACCGAACCTCCTCCGGCAGGCTAGCGCAGGCTTTCCTGGCCGGTCTGGCGGTGTGCGGCAATCGCGATTTCCACCCGCGATTTGAGCCCCAGCTTCGCGAGGATGCTCGACACGTGCGACTGGATCGTGCGCCGCGACAGGAACATCTGCACCGCGATCTCCGGGTTGGAGCGCCCATCGGCCACGAGGAGCGCGACCTTCGTCTCGGTCTCGGTGAGCGCCTCCCAGCCCTGCTTCGGGCGCTTGCGCGGGCCGGTGACGCCTCGGCGGATCCCGAGCGCGCGCAGGCGGGCGTCGGCACGCGAGGCGTCCCAGGCCGCATCGAGCCCGGTGTAGAGGGCGCGCGCGTCGCGCAGCGCGGCGCGGGCGCCCGTGGCGTCACCGGCCTGGCCGAGCAGTCCGGCGCGGTGCTCCCAGGCATACGCCTCAAACAGCGGCCGGCCCGCCTCGCGGAAGGCCCGCGCGGCCGTGCCGAGCTGATCGGCGTCCTCGCGGGCGATCCCCGCGCACAGTGCGGCGATCGCCCGGGTCGTGTTGTTGGGCAGGTGGGCGGCGAGTTCGCGGGTGCTGTCGGCCAGCCGGCGGGCTCGCTCGGTGTCGCCCGCGGCGGCGGCCAGGCGGGCAAGGTCGGGACAGATCTCGTAGATCCCGCCCGGTGTCTCCATGAGCCCGCCCTCGGACCAGATCGGGTAGAGCAGATCCAGGGCCTGCCGGGCCCCAGAGCGCGCCTCCTCGGCCAGCGCCTGGGCCCAGACGATGGCATACAGCGAGGACCGTGCGCCGGGGCTGCCGTCGTCGGCGGGGATCTCGTCCGCGTCGCCGAGCGTGCCGCGGTGGATCGCGATGATGGCGCCGAGCGAGTGCATCGGCAGGCCATAGTTATAAGGATCGAAAGACCCTGATACGGTACGGATCTGAGCCAGCGCGTCGTCCCAACGCCCATCCATCACGCGGATGCGGACCCGCACCCGGGTCGACAGCGCCGCATAGATGCCGCCCCGATCGAGGTTCTGCTTCTCGGAGGCGGCCAAAAACAGGTCGGCCTCGGCAAACCGGTCGAGCCGGGCCAGGCAGAAGCCACGCACATAGTAGGGATCCATCTGCAGGTCGGGCTGGATCCCGCCGCGGAAGTCCTCGATCGCCCGTTCGGCGAAGCGGATCCCCTCCTCGTAGTCGCCCTCCACCAGGTCGACGCCGCTGAGCAGGCAGTATCCGTAGCCCGAGGCGAGCTGGTCGCCCGTGGCCTCGCCGATCCGGATCGCCTCCGAGGCGGCCCGCACCGTCTCGGGCATCTGGAACATGACCGTCCGGCACAGGGCCAGAAACCCTTGAAAGCGCCCGACCTCGGCCAGGGTCAACCTCGGCGACGCGATGGCGTCCTGCACGACCGCGAGCGTCTCGGGCAGGCGACCCTGGCGGTAGCAGGACTGCGCGAGCAGCCAGCGCAGCTGGCCCTCCCGCTCGCTCGGCTCCGGCCTCTCCCGCTCCGACACCAGCGCCGCGCGGGTGATCTGCTCCGCCTCGGCCGCGTCGCCCTGCCACAGCAGCGCACGGATCAGATGAAACCGAAGCTGCTCAACGGGTTCGACGTCCGCGCCAGCCAGCGCCCGCCGCAGCAGGGTCACCGCCAGCCCCGGCGCCCGCGCGATCAGCCGGTCGGCGTTGCCGTCGAGCCAGTCGACCATCTCGCGATCCATGGCAGCGCTCGGGTTGCCCTCCGCCAGGTGCTCGGCGATCCGTTCGACCGGTGCGCCGGCGGACCGCAGGACCTCGCTCGCGCGCAGGTGAAGCGCCGTGCGCACGGACGCCGGCACCTGCGACCCGGCGACCTCGCGGAGCAGTTCGTGCCGGAACACGATATGCCCGCCGGACTCCACGAGCAGCCCGGCGTCCGTCGCGGCGCCGATCGTCTCGAACACCTCCGCCACGGGCATGCCGAGCGTCGCCGAAAGCTCGGCGGCATCGATGGCCGGACCGAGCGCCGCGGCCAGCTGCAGGGTCTCGGCGGTCCTGCGCGGCACGAGCTCCAGGCGGCGCTTGAGGATCCCGGCCAGCGACCGCGGGATCCGGCCCGCGTCATGGGCCGGATCCGTCTCGTGGGAGAGGGCCGCGGCGAGTTCGAGGATGTATAGCGGGTTGCCGCCGGCGCCCGAGACCACATCCCGCAGGGCGGGCCCGGCGGCGACCCGCGCAAGCAGCTCCTCGACATCGGGCGCGTCCAGCGGGCCCAGCGTCAGCAGCAGTGCGCCGGAGTCCACGAGCCCCCGCACGAGGGTGCCGACGTCATCGCGCCGCGGTGCCGTGCGGGCGGCGATGACCAGCAGCAGCGGCAGCTCGGCCGCGCCCCGCCCGAGCTGGTTGAACACGACCACGCTGGCCGGATCGGCCCACTGGGCGTCGTCGACGATGAGTGCCACCGGACCCGTCGCGCACCAACCGTCCACGAGGTCGAGGATGGCCTCGTTCACCGCCAGCTCGTGATTGAACGCCGCCGTGCTCTGGCCCAGGGCGCCCTCGCCGCGCAGCAGCCCGGCCGCGCGGGAGAAGGCCTGCCCGCTGTCGGCAGCGCCGGACCCGCGCAGGCCCAAGCATTCGCCGATGGTCGCGAAGGGGAGCGTCTGCTCGAGTTCCTCGGCCGCACACCGAGCCACACGCATGCCGAGCCCGGCGCAGTCGCGCGCGAGCGCATCGAGCAACGCCGTCTTGCCGATCCCCGGCTCGCCCTCGATCAGCGCGACCGCGCCCCGGCCGGCATAGGCCTGCCGGGCAAGGTCGGCAAGGAGCGCGGCCTCGGCCTGCCGGCCGACCAGGACCGGATAGGCGTCGGCGGTGCCCATGTGGATCAGTATAGATTCGCAGCTCAGCGCAGT
>JBIOYB010000418.1:0-3086 GCA_044869915.1 Allorhizocola sp. | reverse complement strand
CGCAGAAAAACGACATCGTCTTTCTCAACCACTTCCTGCGGCGCGACCTGCGGCGGCGCTTCGGGGAGACCGCGATGATCCCGCCGATCGTCAATGTTCCCCACCATCATTCGCACGCCGCCATGTTCTTTGCGTCTCCGTTCGAGGAGGCGCTGGTGCTGGTGATGGACGGCTATGGAGACGACTGTTCTTCGAGCGCCTATCTCGGCCGCGACAACCGGCTGCAGCGTCTGTGGTCGACGCCGATCATGAATTCCGCCGGCTTGGTCTACACCTTCGTCACCGAGTACCTGGGCTTTGCCGGCTTCGGCGACGAGGGCAAGGTGATGGCGCTCGCCGCCTACGGCGAGGACACCTACGTCGAGCGCTTCCGCGACGTGATCCGCCTGGTGCCCGACGGCGGCTACGCCGTCAACAAGAGCTATTTCAGCTATGACGCCTTCGGCCAGCTGCGCCCGTTCAAGCGCAAGTTCATCGACGCGTTCGGCCCGCCGCGCGCCAAGGGCGAGCCGATCCTGGACCGGCACCGCGACGTGGCCTTCGCGCTGCAGGCGGTCACCGAGGAGGTCGTGCTGCACATCGTGCGCAGCCTCCTCAAGCGGCACGCCGTCCGCGACCTGTGCCTGTCGGGCGGGGTGGCGCTGAACTGCGTCGCCAATGCGAAGATCCTGGAGCACACCGACGTGCGGCGCCTGTGGGTGCCGCCGTGCGCGTCGGACACCGGCGCCCCGCTCGGCAGCGCGCTGTGGCACTACCACCAGGACCTCGGCCACCGGCGCCGGTTCGAGCTGACGCATGCCCTCTACGGCAAGGCCTACAGCGAGCAGGAGATCGTCTGTGCCCTGGATGCGGCGGGGCTGCGTTACCGCCGCATGGGCGAGGCCCAGCTGCTGGCGCGCGTGGCGCGCGACCTCGCCGACGGCAGGATCGTCGGCTGGTTCCAGGGCCGGTTCGAGATGGGGCCGCGCGCGCTCGGCAACCGGTCGATCCTGGCCGACCCGCGCCGGCCCGAGATGAAGGACGTGCTCAACGCCAAGGTCAAGAAGCGCGAGCCCTTCCGCCCGTTCGCTCCCGCGGTGCTCGTCGAGCGGGCGCACGAGTTCTTCGAGATCGCGCAGCCCGACCCGTTCATGACCTTGGCGCCGCGCGTGCGCCCGGAGAACCGGGAGCGCATTCCCGCGGCCGTGCATGTCGACGGCACCGGCCGCATCCAGACGGTCGAGCGCTCGTCCAACCCGCGCTACTATGGCCTGATCGAGGAGTTCGGCCGCCTGACCGGCGTTCCGGTGCTGCTCAACACCAGCTTCAACCGGGCCGAGCCGATCGTCGCCTCGCCCGAGGAGGCCATCGAATGCTACCTGCGCTCGGGCATGGACGTGCTGGTGCTCGGCGACTTCTACACGACCGACCGCTCGCCTGCCTCTGCGCATGCCCCCGCCGAGCGCACCGAGCCGGCACCGGCGGAGGTCGCCCGGGAGGAGCCAGCGCTGACCGCCAGGGCCGCCCCGAGTTAGGTGCGATGGCAAAGCTCGGGGTGGAAATGCAGCTGCAAAACCGGACGCCGGTCCGGCCGCGGAATGGCGAAAGGCCTTGATTTTATTGGTACCGCCTCCTGGGCTCGAACCAGGGACCCCCAGATCCACAATCTGGTGCTCTAACCAGCTGAGCTAAGGCGGCATGACGGCCTTGCCTGGCACGCGGACGGGAAAGCCGTCCACGGTGCGGGCAACATAGTGAGGTGGCGCGGGAAAGCCAAGAGGCTCCACCGCCCCGGCATCCGCCTTTGCGAACAACAGACTAGGCCGGTCCGACGGAGGGGAGCTGGACGGTCGGGGCCGCTCGCGGCTAAGCAAAGGCGGCAAACGCGGGGATTCGATCGGACGCAAGATGCGCCCTGCCAACGACGTGCTGCGCGGCCTGGAGGGCCGCAACGATGGCTCGCCGGCGTCGCCAGCGTTCATCATCGATGCCGTGGCGGGGGCGATCGTCGCCGCCAATGCGGCCGGCTGGGAAACCTGGGGGCTCGACGCCGCCTGCCTGTCGGCTGCGGCGATCGACCGGGCGATGCCGGCGCTGCAGAGGCTGGCGGAGATAGGCCGCAGCGGCGGCGAGGACGCGCTGATCTTCTGGACGGCCCGGGGGCTCCTTGAGCTCCAGTGCCAGGTCGAGCCGGTCGGCCGGGGCAGCTACCTGGTCCGCGCGCTTGCGGCCCGGCCCAAGGCGGAAGCGCAGCCGACTGAAGGGGCGCCGTCCGGCTCCCAGCGGTCTGCCGCTGTCGCCAGGACCTCGGTTGCGGCGCGCCTGGCCCATGAGCTGCGCACCCCGCTCAGTGCCGTCATCGCCTACGCCGAGGTGCTGAAGGACGAGCATTTCGGCCCGCTCGCGCCGCGTTATCGCGACTATGCGCGCACGATCCACGACAGCGCCCGTCACGCGCTTTGCGTGGTGGATGGCATGCTGGCAAGCAATCCTGCCCGCGCCGGCCTGCCCGAGCTTGCGTTCCGGGATCTCGACCCCGCCGGCGTGGTCGAGGACTGCCTGGCGGTCGCCGGGCCGCTTGCCGAACGGGCGGGCCTTGAGCTGGTCGCGGACCTCGGCCGCGGCACGCCGCACGTCGTCGCGGACGAGGTGAGCCTCAAGCAGATGCTGCTCAATCTGATCACCAACGCCATCAAGTTCGGGCGTCCCGGCGACCGGGTGACGGTGGGTGCGGCCTACGAGGTCGGCGGGGCGCTGCGCATCAGCGTGGCCGACACGGGGCCGGGGATCGGCCCGCCGGTCCCGGGAGACGCGGTGCAGGCTGGCAGCCGCAAGGGTGTGCATGAGGCCGGCCTCGGCATCGGCCTGCCGCTGACGCGGGCGCTCGCCGAGGCCAACGGCGCCCGGTTGATCGTCGACAGCGCGCCGGGCCAGGGCACGCGCGTGACCATCGCCTTCGGCAAGGACCGGGTGGTGCCGGTGTAGATTCTATGTAAGAGGGCCGCTCCGCTAACCTCCGAGCAGTTTGTGACCAGCTTGGAGGATTTGAGATGCGTAGCGAAGCGGCCCGTGCGGGTGAGTCTAACGTCGGTGGTGCGGTCTTGTAC
>JBIOYB010000417.1:0-29141 GCA_044869915.1 Allorhizocola sp. | reverse complement strand
TACCTGAATGAGCTCTTGAGCACCGGGGACCTGCCCAAGGGTGAATATTCTCTGGTCGGCCCGCTTTTTGCGACACCGCTATGGCTGGTGGAAAGGGCGGTGGCCGCGCCGACAGAGCTTGTGCGCTACCACAACAGCATCTTGTTCTGTGGTGGGATTCTGGCCATCTTCCTGCTGTTGCGCCGGCGTGTCGACGCCTCGCTGCTGAACCGGTTTCTACTGCTGCTGGTCGCGGGCAGCATGCTCGCTACGACCCTGGCCAACTTCTACGGCGAAGCCTTCACGTTTGTCACCGTGGGCGTCGGGATCCTGGCCGTTGTGACCGGTGGCCGAGTGCTCAAGCCGATGGGCTGGACCGCGATCGTGCTCGGTGCGGTGAACACGCCCGCCAGCCTGGTCGGCCTGGCGATGGTGGGCGCGGCGGGGGCGGTCCGGCAGCGGCGCCTGAGGGTCCTGGGCGTGGTGGGCGCGGGTGCGTTGCTGGTCGGGTTGGAGATCACGCTGCGCGACGGAGACTACGTCAGCGCCCGGGGTGCCCTCACCATCATGCCCTACTCCGGCGAGCCGGGATTCTCATACCCGTTCGTGCTCGGTGTCGCCGCGATCCTGTTCTCGTTCGGGCGCGGCCTGCTCTTCTTCTTCCCAGGCCTGGCCCTTCCGGCCTGGCATCGGCTGCGCGAGGCCGGCGGTCCCGGCCTGGCCGAGGCGTATCGGATGTGGATGCTGTTCACCGTGGGGCTGATGGTGGTCTACGCGAGCTGGTGGGCGTGGCACGGCGGGTGGGCGTGGGGCCCGCGCTTCTTCGTCCTCGCCGCGCTGCCAGCCTCTCTGGCGCTCGCGGTGCGCATCGGCGACTCACGCGCGGGTTTCGTCGCTGACCTGCTTACCCTGGTGGCGCTCGGGTTGTCGGTCTGGGGAGCCATCGCGAGCACTGTCTATTATGGACACTGGCCGCGGGAGTGTTACGGCGCGGGTGGCATCGAGGAGCTGTGCCATTTCGCACCCGAGTTCAGCCCGTTGTGGTATCCGTTTCTTGCGAAACCGACCCTGGACTTTGCCCAGAAGGCAGTGCTTGGCTACTACCTCATCGTCTTCGTCTGCTTGGCCGCGCCACTGTTGGGACGCCTGGTTCGCCATATGCGCGAGTTTGCCACCCGGTGGCGGCGAACCGTCCCCGAGTGGAGGATCTGACCGCAAGCAGGGATCAACCCGAGTCAACTGTCCATTCGCGACCATTCCCCGCCGCCCAGTCCCCGGTTCTCCGGCTACCAACGGGGCATGACCTGGATGAACGCGGTCAACGACCGGTCCGCCCGGCTGGGTGCGGTCATCATCGCCGGGACCGTGCGTGACAGCCTCTACATTCTGGACACCCGGCTCAACCTGGACGCCGGCTCAACCTGGACGCCGGATATGGCGGTGACTGACACCCGGGTCCTATTCGGACATTCCCATGGGCTCGGTCGACGACGCCCGACGGGCCCGCGGGCGACCCGATCCGGTTTGCCACCACCGGCACCCACGGATATCGGCTGTATTTTTAGGGTTCCTCTTCCAGGACGCGGCTGGCGATGGCGAAGGCGTTGTTGGCGGCCGGGACTCCACAGTAGATGGCGGTCTGGAGCAGGACTTCCTGGATCTCGTCTGGGGTCAGACCGTTGCGCAGCGCGGCACGCACGTGCATCGCCAGCTCTTGATGGTGGCCCTGGGCGACCAGGGCGGTGAGCGTGACGCAGCTGCGCGTTTTGCGGTCGAGGCCGGGGCGCGTCCAGATCTCGCCCCAGGCATAGCGGGTGATGAGGTCCTGGAAAGCGGCCGTAAACGGCGTGGTGGCGGCGACAGCCCGGTCGACGTGGGCATCGCCGAGCACGGCCCGGCGCACGGCCATCCCGGCGGCGTGCCGCGTGCCGGCCCCCATGAAGTGGGCGAGCAGGGCGGCGAGCACGGCTGCGGGTTGTTCGACGTTGGCCAGGTGTGCGGCACGGGCGATCTCGGTGAGGCTCGCGCCGGGGATGCCGTCGGCGAGTGCGCGCGAGTGCGCCACGGGGGTGGCCGGGTCGTCGCGCCCCGCGATTACGAGCGTGGGCGCGGTAATGCGGGCCAGGTCGGGGCGCCCGTCGTAGGCGGCGAGCACGTCGCAGCACGCGGCGTAGGCCGAGGCGTCGACCGTGCGCAGCTGTGCCACGAGCGCCTCGGCCATGGGCGAACCCTGGAAAGCGGGCGTGAACCAACGGGTCGCGGCCGTGTCGGCCACCGGATCGACGGTGCCGCCCGCGCGCACGAGCGCGGCCCGGTCGTGCCAGCCCTGCGGCTCGCCGAAGCGGGCCGACGAGCAGACGATGGCCAGCCGCTCGACCCGCTCGGGGTGATGCGCGGCGAGCCACGTGCCCACGGCGCCGCCCAGCGAGATGCCCGCATACGCGAATCGCGAGATGCCCAGCGTGTCTGCCAGGTCGAGCACGAGCCGGCCCAGGTCGGCGATGGTGGCCCCGGCGCCGATCAGGTCGGCCGGCGAGCCGCCGTGGCCGGGCAGGTCCCAGCGGATGACCCGTCGCGTGGCGGCGAGCCCGGCGACCTGCGGATCCCACACGGCCAGTGCCGTGCCGACGGACGGGCCGAGGATCAGCGGTGGCGCGGCTTGCGCGCCGGCGATGTCGTGGTGCAGTGTGGTCATGCCCGGCTCTGTCTGCTTAGCGCGCGTGTGACCAACGCGTCGGCGGAGCCTAGATAATCGGAGGGGTCGGGCAGGGCGGTGGCGGGCTCCTCGCGCAGCACCCGTTGGGCCTCTTCGCGCCCGAGCGTCACGGCCAGCTGCTCGCTGACGATGCGCCCGCGAGTCGCTTCGACGTTGGCGCGCATGCGATCCGGGTGCACCCGCAACCCTTGCGTGAGCTCGGCCGCATCGCGCGCGGCGCCGCCGACCAGGCGCAGGGCCTCGCGCAGCGGCTGCCACTCGGCGTGCCAGGCGCCCGGCGGGCGTTCGTCTTCGGCCGCAAGCGATCCATAAAGGACGGTGGCCAGGGCCGGGACCTGCCGGGCGGCCGACGCGATGAGCACCGAACGGACCGGGTTGGCCTTGTGCGGCATGGCCGATGAACCACCGCCGGCGGCCTCGCTCACCTCACCGACCTCGGTGCGCGACAGCACGAGCACGTCCAGGGCCAGCTTGCCCAGCGCACCGGCCGTGAACGCCAGCGCCCCGGCGAGATCGGCGATCGGGGTGCGCAATGTGTGCCACGGCAGCACCGGCTCGGCGAGCCCGGTCTCCGCCGCAAACGCCGCGATCAACTGAAGACCGACATCGGCTCCCGCAAAAGCGTCGAACGCCGCCAGCGTGCCGGCCGCCCCGCCCAACTGCACGGGCAGCGAGGCCCGCACCACAGTGAGCCGGTCGCGGGCATCGAGCACCAGAGACCGCCAGCCCGCCGCCTTGAGCCCAAACGTGATCGGCACCGCGTGCTGGGTGAGCGTGCGCCCGGCCATCACGGTGCCACGGTGCTCGTCGGCGAGCCGGGCCAGGGCCGCGGCAGTGCGGTCCAGGTCGGCCAGGACGAGCCCCAGCGCGCGCGATGCCACCAGCATCGTGGCCGTGTCCCAGATGTCCTGGCTCGTCGCTCCACGATGGACGTATCGCGCCGCATCCGGATCCGCCTTGAGGTCCTCCACGAGCGGGATGACCGGGTTGCCGCCCAAACGCGCGCGCAGCGCCAGCTCGCGTGGGTCAAAGCGATCCGCGTCGATCTCGAGCCCCACCCCGGCCTGGGCGCGCGTCAGCGCCGCCTCGGCCTCGAGCATGGCTTGGACATATGCGTCGTCGCCGGTGGCCTCCTCGACCGCCGATCCCGCCCACCCCGGCGCGAGTAGCCCCCAGTCAGCCGAACTCAAGGAAGACCGTCTCCTCATGCGTCCCGTCGTCCTGCAGCCGGATGTCGAAGCGGTGCACCTTTTCGCGCTCGACTGTGGCCACGAGTGTGGCCCGGCGCGCCGGCTCGAGCGAGGCGAGCAACGAGTCGCCGGTGTCGGTCAGATAAACCCGTGTGTGCAGATGGTGCATCAGGCCCCGGGCGAAAACAATCACCGACAGATACGCTACGCCGCCTGGCGGAAGCGTGCGCAACGTGTAATGCCCGTCGGCGTCGGTGGGGACCCGGCCGAAGCCGGTGAAGTCGAGCCCGTTGCGGCCGAGATAGCCGCCCGTGACCGGGTCGCGCCGCAGCGAGCCGGGCAGGCCCGTCCGCGACCCGTCCGGGGCGGGCTGCCAAAACTCCAGCAGCGCGTCCGGCACCGGCGCGCCCGCGCCGTCGTAGACGAACCCGTGCACGGTGATGGTGTCCGGATGCCCTACGGGCGCAACGCTTCCCCCGTCTGGGAAGGGCAGGGCGTAGCCGTAGAACGGGCCCACGGTCTGCGATGGGGTGATCATCGGCCCTCCTCAACCCACGTGGCGGCCGGTCCGTCCAGGACGATGTCCCAACGGTAGCCGAGCGACCACTCGGGGCTGGACAGATCGTGTTCGTAGGCGGCGACGAGGCGCGCACGCGCGGCGTCATCGGTCACCGACTGCAGGATCGGGTCGTAGGCGAACAGCGGATCGCCTGGGAAGTACATCTGCGTGACGAGCCGCTGCGTGAAAGCCGTGCCAAACAACGAGAAGTGGATGTGCGCGGGGCGCCAGGCGTTGACGTGATTGCGCCACGGATATGCGCCGGGCTTGACCGTCACGAACCGGTATCCGCCGTCATCACCGGTCAGGCAGCGGCCCACACCCGTGAAGTTGGGGTCGAGCGGGGCGCCGTGGTCGTCGCGCTGATGCGGGTATCGCCCGGAAGCGTTGGCCTGCCAGACCTCGACGAGCTGGCCGCGCACCGGCCGGCCGGCCCGGTCGAGGACTCGCCCGGCGACGGTGATGCGCTCGCCGAGCGGCTCGCCGAGGTGCTGGCGCGTCAGGTCGTGGTCCAGAGCCGTGACATCCGTGGCGCCGAAGACCGGGCCGGACAGCTCCACCGCATCCGGATCGCCGACGGCGACCAGCGGCCGCTTCGGGTGGCGCAGCAGGCTGCTGCGATAGGGCGCGTAGTCGCGGCCGGGATGGTCGCGCACGGGCGTGCCGTCGGCCACGGATTTGAGATAGGCCTCGCGCGCCTGGGCGATCTCCGCGCTGATGTCCGCCTGCGTCAGCATTCTTCTTTCACCTTTCCAGTACGAGGGCCAGCCCCTGCCCGACGCCGATACACAGGGTCGCGACCCCGACGCCGGTGCCCGCGGCGGCGAGCTGATGCGCGACGGTCCCGGCGAGCCGGGCGCCCGAGGCACCGAGCGGGTGGCCGATCGCGATCGCGCCACCGCGCGGGTTGACGATCGCGGGGTCCAGCTCGGGCCACTCGGCGAGGCAGCCGAGGACCTGCGCGGCGAAGGCCTCGTTCAGCTCGAGCGTGGTGAGGTCGGCGAACTTCTTGCCCGCCTTGGCCAGTGCCCGGTTGACCGCCTCGACCGGGGCGAGGCCGAAGTAGTGCGGTGCGATGGCCGACACGCCGGTCGCGCCGACGCGGGCCAGCGGCTCGCGGCCGATCGCCTTGAGCCCGTCGGCGTCGGCGAGCAGCAGGGCCGCCGCGCCGTCGTTGAGCGGCGACGAGTTGCCGGCCGTGACCGTGCCGCCGTCAGCACGGAAGGACGGCTTCAGCTTGGCCATGGCGGGCAGCGACGCGTCGGGGCGGACGCTTTCGTCGCGCTCGTAGTCTATCGGCCCACCCTTGCGCTGCTGAACGCGTACCATATAAATCTCGGGGTGAAAAAGCCCTTCCTCCCAAGCCTTGGCCGCCTTGCGATGTGAGGCGAGGGCAAACTCGTCCTGCCGCTCGCGCGTGATCCCGTGCTTGTCGGCGATGAGTTCGGCGCTCTCTCCCAACGGGACAGTCCACTGTGGATCCATCTGGGGGTTGACCATGCGCCAGCCGAGCGTGGTGGAGTAGAGCTGCGCGTGCCCGGCCGGGAAGGGGCCGTCGTTTTTGGGCAGCACATAGGGCGCGCGGGTCATCGACTCGACGCCGCCGGCGACCGCGATGGACGCGTCGCCGCACGCGATCGCGCGGGCGGCCTGGATCACGGCCTCGAGCCCCGAGGCGCACAGCCGGTTGACGGTCACGCCCGGCACGGTGACCGGAAGCCCGGCAAGCAATGCGGCCATCCGGCCGACATTGCGATTGTCCTCGCCCGCGCCGTTGGCGTTGCCGAAGTAAACGTCGTCGATGCGCGCGGGATCCAAATCGGACGACCGGGCGAGCAGCTCGCGGATCGCCTGCGCCGCAAGGTCGTCGGGCCGCACGGAGGCCAAGGCGCCGTTGTATTTGCCGACCGGGCTGCGCACGGCGTCGACGATGTAGACCTCTTTCATCGGCCGACCCTCGCTCCCGTTTTAGCGTCGATCTCCTCGGCGGTGACGCCCGGCGCGGTCTCGACCAGGACGAGCCCGTCGGCGGTCACGTCGAGCACACCCAGATCGGTGATGATCCGGTCGACGCACGCCTTGCCGGTGAGCGGAAGCGTGCACTCCTCGAGGATCTTAGGGCTGCCGTCCTTGGCCGTGTGGGTCATCGTCACGATGACGCGCCGGGCGCCGTGCACGAGATCCATCGCGCCGCCGATCCCGGTCACCAGCTTGCCGGGGATGGCCCAGTTGGCCAGGTCGCCGCGCGCGGAAACCTGCATCGCGCCGAGCACGGCCGCGTCGATGTGCCCGCCACGGATCATGCCGAAGGACAGCGCCGAGTCGAAGAACGACGCGCCCGGCAGGACCGTCACGGTCTCCTTGCCCGCGTTGATGAGATCGGGGTCGACGTCGTCCTCGTGCGGGAACGGCCCGGTGCCGAGGATGCCGTTTTCCGACT
Organism: Allorhizocola sp.; assembly: GCA_044869915.1. Taxonomy (GTDB): domain Bacteria; phylum Actinomycetota; class Actinomycetes; order Mycobacteriales; family Micromonosporaceae; genus Allorhizocola. Next base: position 22,257 of record JBIOYB010000417.1, on the reverse strand, counting down.
CGAGCACGACGTGGACATCGTCGGGGAGATGGTTGGGGATCAGCGTGGGCAGGCCGATGCCAAGGTTGACGCACTCGCCGTGGCGCAGCTCGCGTGCGGCCCGCGCGGCCATCTCGTCTCGTGTCCAGGCCATCAGCTGCTCACCTTCACGATCTCAATGAGTTTGTCGGCGGCCTGCTCCGCGGTGAGCGCGACGACGCGCTGCACGAAGATGCCCGGCAGGTGCACGTGATCGGGGTCGATCTCGCCCGGCTCGACCAGCTGCTCCACCTCGGCGATGGTGACCCGGCCGGCCATCGCGGCCAGCGGGTTGAAGTTGCGCGCGGACTTGTTGAACACGAGGTTACCGTGCCGGTCGCCCTTGGCGGCCCGCACGAGCGCGAAATCGGTGGTGATGCCGCGCTCCAAAACATAAGCGGTGCCGTTGAACTCGCGGGTCTCCTTGGGCGGGGACACCACGGCGACGCCACCCTGACCGTCGTAGCGCCAGGGCAGCCCGCCGTCGGCCACCTGCGTGCCGACACCGGCCGGGGTGTAAAACGCGGGGATCCCGCAGCCGCCGGCGCGCAGCCGCTCGGCGAGCGTGCCCTGCGGGATCAGCTCGAGCTCGATCTCGCCGGAGAGGTATTGGCGGGCGAACTCCTTGTTGCCGCCGATGTAGCTGCCGGTCACGCGGACGATGCGGCCCGCGGCGAGCAGGACGGACAGGCCCGTGTCCATGGCACCGCAGTTGTTGGACACCACGCGCAGGCCGGTGGTGCCCCTGTCGTAGAGGGCGGAGATCAGCACATTGGGCACGCCGCTGAGGCCGAACCCGCCGACCGCGAGCGATGCCCCATCGGGCACATCGGCGACCGCCTCCGCAGCCGTCCCTACCACTTTGTTGATGCCATGGCTGGCCAACTCTTGCGCACCGCCTTGTTCGTCTGGTGAACTTTAGTTCACAACGCTGGTGCTCGAGTCTGTTCCGCAGGCACCGTCCGTGTCAACTTTTTGGAGACCCATGCCATACGAGGTCGTGGTCCCCCTGATCCGGGGAGTCGCTGTGCTGCGCGAGATCGCGGCGCACGGCGGCCGGCGCTCCGTGGGCGACCTCGTCCGGGCGACCGGTCTGGCCCGGTCCACGGTCGATCGAGCGCTCAGCACGGTCGCGGAGGTGGGCTACCTGCGGCTGGAGGGCAAGGACGCGGTGCTCACCCCGCGCATCATGGAGCTGGGCAACGCCTATCTGGCGGCGTCCCGCCTCCCGGATGGGCTCGGGCCGCTGGCCGACGCGCTCGCCGACGACCTCGACGAGTCGGTTTCGCTGGCCGTGCCGGATCGCGACGGCATCCGCTTCGTCCACCAGGCGATCCGGCGCCGGGCGATGTCGCTGACGTTCCGGATCGGCGACTTCCTGCCGGCCGACCGGACGGCCGCCGGGGCCGTGTTCACGGCCAAAGCGCGGGGCTGGGCGCTCGACGATCAGCTCATCGAGCCGGGTCTGATCGCTATTGCCATGGCAGTACGAGACGTGTGCGCCGTGAGCGTGGTCAGCCACACCAGCCGGCACAGCGCCGCCTCACTGCGCGACGCCGTGCTCCCGCGGCTGCGCGAGACCGCAGCCGCCATGGAGCGGGCATTGGCGACGGCCGGCGCCTTTGAGGCCGGATCGCCGGCGGTCGCCCCGGCGCGCACGTCCAAGCAGGAGCTGGGGCGGCACTTCGTCGAGTCGCTGGCCCGCGGGCTGTCCGTCATCACCGCCTTCGACTCCGACCACAGCGCGCCCACGCTCACCTGCGTCGCCACGGCAACGGGTCTGGCCCGCGCGACCGCCGGGCGGGCGCTCGCCACGCTCGAGCACCTGGGCTACGTCGAGTCCGCCGGCCGCCAATTCCGGCTCACGCCACGCGTCTTGGAGCTCGGCTTCGCGCACCTGTCCGAGGCGACGCTGCCCGCGATCGCCCGGCCGCACCTGGTGTCGCTGGGCGAGGCGGTGCGCGAGTCGGCCTCGATGGCGGTCCTGTCCGGGGACGACATCCAATACGTGGCACGGGTCCCGACCGTGCGCATCATGAGCGTCAATATCACGGTGGGCACGCGCTTTCCCGCCTATGCCACCTCGATGGGCCGGGTGCTGCTGGCCGGGCTCCCGCCGGGCCAGCGTGCGGCGCGACTGGACCGGGATCTCGCCCCGCTCACGCCGCACACGGTCACCGATCCGCGGCGGCTGTCGGCGATCCTGGACGAGGTGGCGCGCAACGGGTTTGCGCTCGTCGACCAGGAGTTGGAGGAGGGCCTGCGTTCCCTCGCCGTGCCCGTGCGCGACCGCGAGGGCCGGGTCGTCGCGGCCATCAACGTCTCCACGCACGCCAGCCGCCACACCGCTTCGCAGGCGGTCGCGGAGTTCCTCGCGCCGTTGCGCGCCGCGGCCGCCCACATCGAGCACGATCTACACGTGGCCGGGCGATACGCGCGGATCCGCCCCTAGCGCTCCGACCACCAACGCCGGCCTCATGGCCAGCCCCTTGCCGAGCTCCGCGCGGTCAGGCCCGACTCACGACAGGTCGTGGATGAGACTCGAGAACGGGTCGCCCGCGGTGTCGGTGAGACGGCGCTCGATGCCGTGCGCGGCGGCCCGCAGCGGCGAGACGAGCTTGGCCGGGTCGGCGCGCACGGTGCGGGCGACGATCCCGAGCGCGGCGACGGCGGTGCCGGACTGGTCGAGGATCGGCACGGCCACCGAGTAGGAGCCGAGCGTCATCTCCTCGCTCGTGGTGGCATAGCCCCGCTCGCGGGTGGCGGCCAGCTCGTGGAGCAGACGACCTCGTTGCACGATGGTGTACCGCGTGGGTCGCTCTAGTGGACTCTCGCAGTAGCGCTGGATGAACGCGCGATCCTGGAACGCGAGCAGCGCCTTGCCCACCCCGGTCGCGTGCATCGGCAGCCGGCCGCCGGTCCGCGAGACGATCGGCACCGAGCGGTGGCCGGTGAGCTTCTCGACATACAGCGCGTCGAAGCAATCCTGCACGGCGAGGTGGATGTTTTCCCGGGTGGACTCGTAGAGCTCCTGCATGAACGGCATCGCGACCTCACGCAGCCGGGCGGCCACGGGGGCGAGCAGGCCCAGCTCCCACAGCCGCAGGCCGATGCGGTAGCGCCCGTCGGCGTCACGCTCCAGGGCGCGCCACGCCACGAGCTCGCGGGTGAGCCGGTGCACGGTCGTCAACGGCAGGCCGGCCCGGCGGGCCAGCTCGGACAGGCCGAGCCGCGGGTGGGTGGCGTCGAACGCGCCGAGCAGCGCGAGGGCGCGGGCGGTGACGCTGTGTCCCATACCCCAATAGTTCCTCGCCCTTCCGCTCAGCGGAAGACAACTGTGGTTGCGGGGCGCGGGCAGCCGCAAGGCTGTGGGTATGCGCGCAAAGGTGGGAATCGTGGGGGCCGGGCCGGCCGGGTTGATGCTGTCGCATCTGCTGCACCGGCTCGGGATCGAATCGGTGGTGGTCGAGGCCCGCAGCCGGGAATACGTCGAGAAGCGGGTCCGGGCGGGCGTGCTGGAGCAGGGCACGGTCGACCTGCTCCGCGAGATCGGGGTCGGGCAGGGGGTGGACCGCGAAGGCCTGGTGCACCACGGCATCGAGCTGGTGTTCGACGGGCAGGCCCACCGGATCCCGATGAGCGACCTGGCCGGCGGGCGGGCGATCACCATCTACGGGCAGCAGAAGGTGGTGCGCGACCTGACCGAGGCGCGGCTGGCGGCCGGCGGTCAAATCTTCTTTGAGGCCAATGATGTACGCGTATCAGGCACCCGGATCAGTTTTACCCACGACGGGCGCCCGGTCGAGCTCGACTGCGACTTCCTCGCCGGCTGCGACGGCTTCCACGGCGTGTGCCGCGACACCATCCCCGCGGCGAGCCGGCAGATCTACGAGCGCGAATATCCGTTCGCGTGGCTGGGCATCCTCGCGGAGGTGGCACCCTCGACCGAGGAACTCATCTACGCCCACCACGATCGCGGATTCGCCCTGCACAGCCTGCGCTCGCCCGAAATCAGCCGGCTCTACCTCCAGGTGGACCCGCACGAGGACATCGCAGACTGGTCGGACAAGCGGATCTGGGATGAGCTGCACCAGCGGCTGGCGCACGACACCTGGTCGCTCAAGGAGGGTCCCATCCTGGAGAAGGCCATCACCCCGATGCGCAGCTTCGTGTGCGCGCCCATGCGACACGGCCGGCTCTTCCTGGCCGGCGACGCCGCGCACATCGTGCCGCCCACCGGAGCCAAGGGCCTCAATCTCGCGATACATGACGTGCACGTGCTGGCAAAGGCGTTGGGCGCGTGGTACGACACGGGCGACGAAACGTTGCTGGAGCAGTACTCCGCCACCTGCCTGCGCCGAGTCTGGCGAGTCCAGCATTTCTCGTGGTGGATGACCTCACTGCTGCACCGCTTCCCCGCCAGTGACTCCCATGACGAGTTCGAACAGCAGCTGCAACGGTCACAATTGGAATACGTGGTCAGTTCCGTTGCGGCGGCCACCACACTGTCCGAAAACTACGTCGGCCTCCCGTGGGCGTGAGAACCTCCTGCGCCACATCCTCCGGGACCGGCAGACCAAACGGGCGGAAGCTGCCGGTCGTCGGGATTGGACATTGTCTTTTGGGCCGCCCGCGTGCTGACCGAGGGCAGGCGATCCTTGCTAGAGTCGGGCTCATCATGACGCGAAACCTGCTCGTCTCGATGACCCAGCCGGACGCCTACCCCACGATCGCGGACGCGCTGGCGGTCGCGGGTGCGGGGAGCACGATCCACATCGCCCCGGGCGACTATGTGGAGGCCCTGCGCCTGTCCCGGGCGCAGGTGACCCTGGTCGCCGAGGAGGGGGTCACCATCACCGCGCGCTGGCCGGAGGAGCCGCTGCTCGAGTGTCGTGATTCGACGGTCGAGTTGCGCGGCTTGCGGCTCGACGGCGCGGTGGCCTGCTTCGGCGGCAGCCTGAAGATGACCGACTGCGAGTCCTCGGCCGGGTTCGCCGCCGCGATCCACATCGGTGAGCGGGCCGAGTTCGAGTTGGTGCGCTGCAAGGTGCACGGGGCGCAGCGCGGCATCCTGTTTGACAATTGCGCGGGCACGGTCAACGGCTGCGAGATCACCGAGATCGTCGAGGACGGCCTGCTGATCCGCTCGGCCGACCCGGTGATCCGCAACAGCACGATCGCGGGCTGCGGCTATCGGGGCGTCTACGTCTACGATTATGCCCGCCCCACGCTCGACAGCTGTTCGATCGAGCGGGTCGGCGACATCGGCATCGCGGTGGCCCAGCAGAGCGCGCCCAAGCTGCGCCGCTGCCGGGTCAGGGACGCGCGAGGCGCGGGCATCACCATCGGCGCGGGCTGCGGCGGCGTGATCGAGGACTGCCACACCGAGCAGACCGGCACGCCCGGCATCCAGTTGCGGCCGGGCTCGACCGCCGAGATCGTCACCAGCGACCGGCGACCGCCGCGCACGGTCGGCGCCTCCGACGAGCCGATGATGTCGGCCGACCCGCAGCGGGTGGAGGCCCTGCTCGACGAGCTCGACCGGCTGGTCGGCCTGCCGGGGGTCAAGGCCGAGGTGCGCGCGGTCATCGATGAGATCCAGGTCAACGAGTGGCGCCGCAGCGGTGGGCTGTCCGTGTCGCCCACCAGCAACCATCTCGTGTTCGCCGGCGCGCCCGGCACGGGCAAGACCACGGTCGCCCGCATCTACGGTCAACTCCTTGCGGCCCTGGGCATCCTGGCCAAGGGCGGGTTCCGGGAGGTGGCCCGCCGGGATCTGGTCGGCCAATATCTGGGCCACACGGCGGAGAAGACGGCGGCCGCGTTCGAGTCGGCCCTCGGCGGCGTGATCTTCATCGACGAGGCCTATACGCTCTCGCGCCAGTTCGGCTCGGGCGGCGACTTCGGCCAGGAAGCGATCGACACCCTGGTCAAGCTGATGGAGGACCACCGGCACGAGATCGTGGTGATCGTCGCCGGCTATACGGGCGAGATGCGCACGTTCATGGACGCCAACCCGGGCCTGGCTTCGCGCTTCAGCAAGACCATCGAGTTCGAAAACTACAGCTCCGCCGAGCTGGCCCAGATCCTGGCGAGCATGGCCGAGGGCAACGAATATCTGCTCGGGCCGCAGCTGCGCGAGGCGGTGCGGGAGCACTTCGAGCGGGCGCAGCGGGACGTCAGCTTCGGCAACGGCCGCGAGGCGCGCAAGCTGTTCGAGGGGATGCGCAAGGCACAGGCCCAGCGCCTGCGGCAGCTCAAGCGCATGCCGTCGGCGCAGGAGCTGCAGCTGCTCAACGTCGACGATCTGCGGGCGGCGGTCTGATCGGCGTGCTGCTGCCGGTCGGCCTGCATCTGGGCGCGTTTGCCGTCGAGGACGCGACGGTCGGGGGCGCCTATCTGGATCCGGTGGCGCGGTGACGATCGCGCCGAGCCGCGTGCCGTGCTGGAGTGGAGGATGTGCTCTACTGTCTGCACCTGTTGCTGTCGGCCAACGCCGCCTGTCTGGTCGAGGCTGCGAAAGGGGTTCGCGTTGAGTGAGCTCGCGGCGCGCTCGCCCGAGGAGTGCGTGCTTTACCTGAGCCTGCTGCCGTGCCCGCGGTGCGGCGGGACAGGGCTGGAGCCGACGGTCTTCGAGCCGCACCAAGGTTTCTGGGCCTACGAGACCGAGTGCGTCCACTGTGGACATGCTGCGGCGTTACGGTTCGAGGCGGCCGATCCGGCGGGGCCGTCCCGCCTGCTCGACGCGGGGCAATACCTGGCACACGCCGAGCAGCTCGGAGAGCTGGTGCCGGCCGAGACCGGCACCGGCCTGATGGAGCCGGAAGAGGTGGTGGGGGAGCTGCAGGAGGCGATCGACGCGATCGGCGAGGCGCTGCGGTTCGTGCCGGAGGGCGCCGGGGCGGTGCCGCGCGAGGCGCTGTGGGCGGCCGAGAGCCTGACCCGCTACGACGCCGATCCGGAGGTGTTCCGGCGGCGGCAGCTGCTCGCCGTGCTCGGCACGTTTCAGCGCCTGCGCGCAGAGCACGCGGCGGCGGCATGACCGCACTCGTCTTCCCGATCGGCCAATTCGGTGGCGCATCCGCTGTCCGCCTTGGGTGGAAGGTATGGCGGCTCAACCGTTCCCGTTTGGTGGCGTGGACCGCGGCGCATGGGCTGGCCGATCAGATCGGCCGCGTTCGGTGGGATCGCGAGGCGGCGGGCTCGGCGATCGCGGCGGCGGGTGAGGATCCGTCCACTCTGGACTCCCTGATCCAGGACGGCTTGGTGGCACGGGTGGAAGACCCCGTGGAGTTCGCCTCGGCGCATCGGATGGGTCCGCTGCTGCACGGCGTGGGGGAGCGGCCCGACGGCGCCTACGCTCTCGGCCTCGTGGACCGGCCGGTGATCGCGGTGGGCGGCATGCTGTTCACGCTTTGGGCATGGTCCGATGTGGAGCCCGATCTGTGGTCGGCGTGCCAGTCGCTGGCGCGCGACCTGGGCGCCGATCCGCTGGCGGTGCTGCACGACGCGCTGGAAGGGCTGCACGGTGTGCTGGCCACGCGGGCGGCCTATCTGGATGTGGCGGGGTGGAGATAAGCGTGGCGCTGAGGCTCGCGATCGGGCACTTCCTCGGCGAGGTCGAGGGCGAATACCACGTCCGCCTTGGGCACGAAACCATTGTGCTGGCAAACGATGCGGAGTTTGCCGCATGGGTCGAGGGCGTGGAGCTGGAGCCCGACTACGCCAAGCGTTACCGGCTGCGCCCGCTGCAGGCCGTGCTCGGGTTCTCCGAGGGGCGTTACGCGATCGGCACGGCCGCCGGCGCGACGATCCACGTGGACGAGTTCACCCGCGACCTGTGGTGGTGGGCGGGGCCGTCGGCCGATCTGGAGTCGCTGTTTGCCACGGTCGCCGCGGCGCGGGCCGTGGACGTGGCGCAGGTGGCAGAGTCGTTCCTGCGCCACGCCCCCGACCTGCTGGCCGCCGGAGCGGCCTTCCTCGATCGCTCGGCTTACTCCCTGGGCAGCAGGTAGGAGCGCTCCGCGTCGAGCAGGATGTTGACGCTCGTGCCCTCGGGCAGCAGCTGCCAAGGGTCGCGTCCGGATTCGACCACCGTGACGGTGCCGTTGTGCGTCTCCACCTCGTAGTCGACCGTCGGGCCGTGGAAGGTGGAGCGCAGCACGACGCCCATGCCGTTGCCGCCGTCGGTGACCGGGGCCAGGCCGATCGTTTCCGGCCGCACCATGAGGTAGGTGCCGGTCGCGCTCGCGGCGGTGACGCCCGGGTGCGCCCGCACCCGCAGGCGCTGGCCGAACACGGTGACGGCGAGCCTGCCGTCGCCGGCCGGGCCCTCCGGCACGACCTCCAGGAAGTTGGCCCGGCCGATGAAGTCGGCGACGAAGACGCTGGCCGGCCGCTGGTAGATCTCGCCGGGCGAGGCCACCTGCTCCACGTGGCCCTTGTTCATCACGACGATCCGGTCCGACAGGCTCATCGCCTCGTCCTGGTCGTGCGTGACGTAGATGCCGGTGATGCCGAACATCCGCTGGATGCGCAGGATCTCCGCGCGCATCGCTCCGCGCAGCTTGGCGTCCAGATTGGACAGTGGCTCGTCGAACAGCAACACCTTGGGCTGTACCACAAGCGCGCGGGCCAGCGCCACCCGCTGCTGCTGCCCACCGGACAGCTCGTGCGGGCTACGGTCCTCGAGCCCCACCAGGTTCATGCTCGTCAACGCCATCCGCATGCTGGTGGCTATCTCCTCGCGGGAGCGCCGTCGCAGCTTCAGCCCGTAGGCGATGTTTTGCGCCACCGTCAGGTGCGGGAAGAGCGCATAACTCTGGAACACCATCGCCATCGGGCGCCGCTGCGGCGGCACGGCGTCAATCACCTTGCCGTCCAAACGGATCTGGCCGCCGGTCGCGTCCTCGAAGCCGGCGATCATCCGCAGGGTCGTGGTCTTGCCACAACCCGACGGGCCGAGCAGGATGAGGAACTCGCCCGGTGCGACGTCGAGGCTGACGCTGTCGACGGCGGTGACCGTGCCGGCGCGGCCGGTGAACCGCTTGGTCAGCCCGTCCAGCGTCAGGCGCCCGGCCTCCGTCTCCACCTTGTGGTCTTTCACGAGCACGGCGGTCATCGTGGAGCCCTTTCAGTTTTGGCTGTCCGTTGCAGGCGAGCCCCGCCATCGACGATGAGCCGGGCGCCCGCCTCCAGCGGGAGCGGGGCGGCGGTCATCGTGGAGCCCTTTGCGTTGTTTCGGCCGTGCGTTGGAGTTTCGCGCCGCCACCGACTATGAGCCGGATGACGCCGAAGGCGGCCAGCACGATGGCGATCAGCACGGTGCAGTAGGCGAAGGCGACACCGTAGCGGCCGTTGAGCACCGCGCTGAGCACCTTCGAGGTGATGATCTGCGTGCCCGGCGTCACCAGCAGCACGATGGTCGACACGGAGGTCATGCAGCGGGCGAAGCTGTAGCTCAGGCCGGTCAGCAGCGCGGGCCGGATCAGGGGCAGCGTCACCTTGCGGAAGGTCTGCAGCGGAGTCGCGCCGAGGTCGGTCGAGGCCTGTTCGATCTGCGGGTGCAGCTGGCTGAGCGCGCCGACGGCGGTGCGCTGGCCGGCGGGCATGCTGCGTACGACGTAGGCGAGCACGATGACCATCGCGCCGCCGAGCATCGCGCCGCCGCCGACGAGGCTCGGCATCACGACCCAGTCGCCGAGGTAGCGGTCGGGCCGGTACGCGACAAAGAAGCCGATGCCGAGCACCGTGCCGGGCACGGCCACGCCGAGGGTGCCGGCGAAGTCCAGCAGCCCGGAGCCGCGCCGCAGCTGGCGCACCACCAGCCACGCCATCACCAGGCCGAGCATGCCCGCGATCGGGGTGGCGATCGCCGCCAGCGTCACGGTGTCCAGCACCGCCTCCTGGCCGACGCCCAGCAGCACCTCGCGCAGGTAGTCGAGGGTGAAGGTGTGGTCGACGCCGAACGTCCGCGTGACCGCGCCGATGATGACCGTCCCGTACAGGCTGACGATCACCGCTGCGACGAGCCACGCGAGCGCGGCGATCGGCCAGCGCGACCAGCCGTCGATGAGGTGGACGCTGCCCGACGGCCGCCCGGTGATGGTCGTGCGCACCTTGCGGCCGACCCAATAGCGTTGCGCCACATAGAGTGCGATCGAAGGCACCAGCAGGATCACGCAGTAGACGGAGGCGGAGGTGACGTCGTAGTCACCGTTGATCGCCATGTAGGCGCGGCTGGCCAGGACCGTGTAGTCGCCGCCGATGGCCAGCGGGTTGGCCAGATCGGCGATGGCTTCCACAAACAGCAGCAGGAACGGCGCGACCAGACCCGGCACGATGAGCGGCAGCACCACCGTGCGCAGGATCTTCCACCGGCCGGCGCCGAGGTTCATCGCCGCTTCCTCCAGTGCCGGGTCGAGCCCGCGTAGCATGCCGAGCAGGCCCAGGTAAGCGACCGGGAACAGCGACAGGGACAGGGCGAGCACGAGCCCGTCGAGGCCGTAGATGTCGTATTCGAGCCCGAACACGCCGCGCGAGATCGCGCCGTTGCGCCCGTAGAGGACGTGCATGGCGGTGGCGATCGCGAACGGCGGGCTCACGATCGGCACCAGCGCGATCACGTGCAGGACGCGCTTGCCGGGGATGGCCAGGCGGGCCTGCACGAAGGCGAACAGGAAGCCCAGCGCCGTACCGCACAGCCCGACCAACAGTCCAAGCACGACGGTGTTGCGCAACACGTTGAGGCTGAACGAGTTGGTGAAGAAGTCGGCGTAGGCCGGCAGCGCCTCGGGCGCGAACGCGGCGGCCAGCACGGCGGCGAGCGGGATCACGCTGCCGAGCGTCACCACCAGGATGCTGATCAGCAGCATGCCCTTGGTGCCCAGGTCGAGCCTCCGCCGGGCAACGGCCCGCCCGGCGGAAACTCGTCGCGTCAGGACGGTCATGACTTCGGCGCCTGCGCGACCTCGTTGTCGAAGCGCTTGGTCAGGGCGGGCTTCGCCTTGCCGGCGGCGACCGCGTCGTACTCCACGAGCTTGAGCTTGCTCAGGTCCGCCACCTTTTCGGACGTCTTCGCCTGCGGGTTGGTGGGCAGCTGGTACGACTTGACGGTCGGCCCGATCTCCTGCGCCTCGGCGGTCAGCGCCCAGTCGATGTACTTCTTGGCGCTCACCGGGTTTTTCGCGCCCTTGACCATCGCGATGCCGCCGATCTCGTAGCCGGTGCCCTCGGACGGGAACGTGATGGTCAGGTCGTTGAAGCCCGACTCCTTGGTGGCCACGCAGTCGTGGGAGAAGATGACGCCCAGTGCGACCTCGCCGCGCGCGGCCATCTGCGCCGGGCCAGCGCCGGACTTGGTGTACTGCAACACGTTGGGGTGCAGCTTGCGCATGTAGTCCAGTCCTTTGTCCTCGCTGCCGCCATTGAGTAGGACGTGGGTCCACAGCGCGGTGTAGGCGGTGCCCGAGGTGGACGGGTGGGCGATGCCGATCTGCTTGGCCAGCTTGGTGTTGAGCAGGTCCGCCCATGACTGTGGCTGGGTGACGCCCTTGTCCGTCAGCACCTTCTGGTTGCCGCAGAAGCCGAGCACGCCGACGTAGATGCCGGTCCAGGATCCGTCGCCCGCCTTGTATCTGGCCGGGATCACCGACGCGTTGGGGGAGACGTAGTTTTCCAGCAGGCCGTCGTTGGCGCCGGCCGCGTATCCGTCGGCGGGTCCGCCGTACCAAACGTCAAATTCCGGGTTGGACTTGCCGGCCTTGATCCTGGCGAGCGCCTCGCCGCTGGAGAGCCGGACGAAGTCCGCCTTGACGCCGGTCTTCTTCGTGAACGCCTGGGCCGTGGCGGCGCACCATTCCTCGGTGGCGCCGCAGGCGACGTGAACCACTCCGCCATCCTGGGAGTCGGGGGTGGTGCCGGTATTTTCGCGCGCACAGCCGGACGCGGCGATGAGCACCGCTGCCCCGACGATCGCGGCTCGTTTTAACTGCCAAGCAAACATGTCGAAACGTTAAGGCCTTTGTCGTGCCGCCCGGGTGACAGACCAGTGAGCCATGGTGACAACCCTGTTACCCACCTAGCTCCGGCATCAGGTAGCCGACGCCCCGGATCGTGCGGATGTAGCCGCCGCCACCGGGCACGGTGGACAGCCGCGAGCGCAGCCGGTAGACGGTGGATTTGACGACGTCGCGCCCGCCGATGAGGTCGGCGGTGCCCCAGACTTCGCGCAGCAGGTCCTGCCACGATTGGGCTTGACCGCGCCGGGACGCCAGGTGCGCGAGCACCTTGAACTCGGTGTATGGCAGGTCCAGGCGCTGTCCGGAGAGCACGGCCGAGCGCGCTGCCGGGTCGATGACCAACTCGCCGACGCGGATCGTGCTGCCCGCGTCGCGCCTGCGCCGCACGAGCGCCTGCGCTCGCAACGCGACCTCGCGCGGGTGGAACGGCTTGGTGACGTAATCGTCGGCGCCGTGCTCCAGCCCCGCGATGACATCGTCGTGCTGGGCCAGCGCGGTCAGCAGCATGACGGGCACGTCGGTGCGGGCCTTGATGAGCTGGCACAGGGTCAGGCCGTCCATGGCGGGCATCAGCACGTCGAGCACCACGAGGTCGATCGCCCGGGTGCGGATCAGGTGCATGGCGGTGGCGCCGTCGTGCACGACGACGACCTCAAAACCCTGTGTCTGCAAGGCGAACTCGACGATGAGCGCCATCTGCGGCTCGTCCTCGACGACGAGCGCGGTGGTCATGACTCGCCTCCCGGGAGGGTCAGGAGAAAGGTCGTGCCTCGGGCGGAGGCGGTGTGCACCAGTATCTCCCCGCCATGCAGCTCCACGATGGTCTTGGTGATGACCAGGCCGAGGCCGGTGCCGTCGGCCAGCGGGCGGCCGGTGGCGAAGCGCTGGAACAGGCGGTGCCGCTCCTCGCGGGTCATGCCGGCGCCGTCGTCCGTGACATAGATGGCAACACCCGTATCGATGAGCATCACCCGCACGTCGATGCTGCCGCCCGTGGTGGTGAACCGGCTCGCGTTGGACAGCAGGTTGGTCAGCGCCTGCGCCATCAGCATCGGATCGGCGCGGATGCGCGGCACGACCTGCGGCGTGTCGAGGCTGATCCGCTGCTGCTTTTGCGCGCACAGCGGGCGCATCGCCGTGACCACGTCCCGCACGATCACGGTGATGTCGACCCGCTCGGGCCTCGGGGTGAATAGGCCCGCCTCGATTTTCGCCTGGATCAGCAGGCTCTCGCACACCCCGATGACCTGGCTGCACTGGTGGTCGACGACCTGCAGGAAGCGCTCCTGCGCGGCGGTGAGCGGGCCGGGTTTGCCCTCGCGCAGCAGGTCCACCGCACCCTTGATCATGCTCAGCGGGGTGCGCAGCTCGTGGCTGAGCGCGTTGACCTGTTCGGCCCGGCGCTCGGCCAGCTGCTCCAGCCGCTCCAATTCGGCGTTGCGCCGCACCAGTTGTCCCATCATCTGCCACCTGACGCCCGCGGCGCCCGCTCCAGCGCCGATCGCCATCAGGATGAGGGCGAGCGTCCAGCTAACGGTCACTTTCAAATTCTTTCAAGATATTTTTTAGTACGCGGCGGAGCCTCACCGAGCTGGCCGAGGTCAGCGGCGCGAGTAGCAACCGGTCCACCGGGTCGGTGTCCGAGCGCCGGCGCAGCTGCCATGGCACACCATCCGGCAGCGGGGCGATCTCCACCTCGACCCGGACACTTCGGTCGCCGACGGTGAAGCGCAGCGCGTCGCCACCGTCCATTTCGACCATCCGAAGTGGATCGTCGATGGCGATTTCGCGGGCGCGCACCATCTGGTCCAGCGCGTCGAGCAGCGGCACGGAGCTCTGCCGCGGCGCGTGCGCGGTGCGCAGGCGCTCCAGCGGGGCGAGGTCGGGCTTGAACCGGTTGCCGAGGTATCCAGCCGCCGCGTGCCACCGCGCCACACCCGCGGCGTCGTCGTCGAGCAGGCCCATCCCGTCCATGGACTTGAGGAGATCCGCGACGATCTCCAGCTCGGGCAGCCCTTCCAGCGGGCGCACCCCGCGGTCCCGGATCCGTTGCGCCCGATGCAGATCCTCGAGGCGGTCGTGCAGATGGCGCAGCTCGATGCGGTCCTTCGGGGTCAGCTTCACCTCGCCCGGCCGGTTGGGACCGGGCCGCAGCGCCTGTGGCCGTTTGACGAGCAGCTTGCGCACGCCTGGGTCGAAGTGCTTGATGTCGCGGCCGAGCTGGGCGGCGCCGCGGAACCGCTTCGCCACGCGCTCGGCGCGCGTCGTGCCCTCGACGGGCGCCGAGTCGACTCGCTCGCTCATCAGGCGGATGTCGGTGGCGATCTCGCGGGACAGCTTGGCCAGATCGATGAGCTTCTTAGGCATGGTGCGCGCGGCCCTTTCCAGATCGGCCTGCTCCTTGGCGCGCCGGAACACCGGCGTCCACACGCGTAGCAGGGTCTCGCCCCCGGCGAGACCGGCCTGGACCACGGTCTGGCCGGCCAGCATGAGCAGGGCCAGCGCCGGATTGTCGTAGATGTTGGCGAGGATGGGGAACGCGGCCGCCGACGCGCCGACCCGGCCGGTCCAACCCCAGGCGTGCTTGTAGAGCAGCTGGGTCGACCAGACCACCTCGTCGGGCCGCCGTGCGTCGCGGTCGGACTCCCGCTGATCCACCGCCTCGCCGGCATATGGGCCCATCTTGGCGATGATTCTGTCCCGCAGCGGCCGTTTGCCGTCCGGCTGCTGCGGGCCGGGTGCCACCTCCGACTCGTACAGCATGCGCTCAAGCTGCTCGGTGAGCGCGATCGCCTGTGCGATGCCGGCGAAGTCGTCCCAGGTGTCGACCGCGCGCTTGTCGGCGATTTCCTCGACCACCAGGCGGCTCCAGCCACCGCCGTAGGCGATGCCGAAGCAGATGTTGGCCAGGGCCGACATGACGGCGAACGAGAGCGCCAGCTCTTTGGGCGGGCCGGCGGAGACGGCGTTGATCAGGGCTTGCAGTGCCACGGATTGGGCGCCGGTCATGCTCTGCTGCGCGCCGGTGCGGACCACATTGGACGAGATCGGCGGCGCTCCCGGGTGCTGCCCGCTGCTGGTGTAGTCTTCCCGCGTCCCGTCGGGGCGCTCCCGTGCCGGGTCCGGCCGTTGGCGCGTGGGCCACATCTTGCCGCGCCGTCGCTGCATGTCCTCCAGCCTGCTCGCCAGCTCCTCGCGCATGCCCTCCAGCGCGAGCTGGAGATCGGCCCGGGTGGCGTGCAGGTCGTCGATGAGCTCCGTGCGCTCGGGCCCGGTCGGCGGCTTGCCCTCCTGCTGCCGCGCCGCCAGGCGTTCGGCCATGGCCCGCAGGGTGGACGGCAGCCCCTTGACCGCGGCGTTGCGCCGGCCCGCCGGCGAGACCGACGTCTCGAAGTCGGACTTCTTCTTCGCCCAGCCCTCCGGCTTGTCCTGGCCGAAGTCGACAACGGCCGGGCCGTAGGCGGAGAACGCCGTCTCGCCCGCCAGGATCTCAAGCATCACCAAGGACTTCGACGTCCAGCCGTCGTCATAGCCGGCGGGATCCTTGAACAGCACCGGCAGATCGCTGAAGACACCGCCGCTGACCCCGCCCTTGACCCTCTTCTCGCGGTTTTGCTTCGCGCTGGGGTAGGACACCACGCCGAAGACGGACGGCTTCTGCCAGGTGCCGGCCCATTTGCCGGGCGTGTAGAGCCTCGGGTCCTCGCCGCCCGCCGCCTTCGTGGCCGCGGCCTTCACGTCGGACGTGCCCTGGATGTTGTCGCGGGCGAAGCTGCGCAGCCCGCTGATCATCGTCTGTTCGGGCTTGCGGCCCGCGGCCGGGTTGGTCATCACCGCGTAGACGGTGGCGGCGGTCGCGCTGGCCATGCGCCGGGCGAGGTGGAACCTGACTCCGGGCGCGCTCAGGTGGGGCGGCCCGATGACGAACTCCTTCAACCCCTGCCGGCTGATCCGGAACCTGCGGTACTTCTCGTGTTCCTCAAGGGCCTGGTCCACCTTTGGCTCGGCCGGCGTGCCCGTGGCGGCCTGTTTCAGATCGGTCAGCAGGCTCCGCAGCGCCATGTGCTCGGCCCGGCCCGCCTTGGCCAGCTGCTCGCGGATCACGTCGATCCGCGCCTCGATCCGGGCCGCGGCGGGATCGGCGCTCGGATCCGTGAGCCTGGAGGCGAGCTCGGCGAGGGCCGCGGCGAGATCGATGTCGACGATGGCGTCGCTGGCACTGTCGCGAATGGACAGCTGGAAGTCGCCGCCGCTTCGCTTTCGCTTGAGCGTCACGGCAGGCCCTCGGGGCTGCGTGAACAGTTCGACATCCATGATGTCGTCGGATTCGGGGCCGCCGACCTTGAGCCGTAGCACAGGTTTGCCGCCCACCTCGGTCAGTTCGGCACCGGCGAACGTGTCCGGGTGGCGCTCGGCGAAGGCACGTGCCGCCTTCGCGGCCCGCTCCCGTACGGCCTTGGGATCGGGCTTGGCACGGGTGTCGTGCATCCGCCGGACGACCCGGTCGGCGTGGGGCAGGCCCGGCAGCGCGGACGCGAAATACTTGCGGTGCGCGGCGGCCTGCGACTGGTCGCCGAGCACCCCGAGCTCGGCGAGCCGGCGCACCAACACATCGGTGGCGGCGTTTGCCTGCGCGGCGTTACGCAGCAGATCCAGGCGCGCCAGGTCGCTCGCGCTCTTGCGGCCGAAGCGTTTCGGTGTCATGCCGGCGGCGAGCTTGTGCCTGCGGCGCCGGCCCTGCGCGCCGTGCTCCACCTGCCTGACCGCCTCGTCGAGGATCCGGGTGACCGCGTCGGGGTTGGCCTGGCCGGGCGAGATCTCCAGCAGCGACGGCGCGTCCCGGTCCTGCTTGCGATCGGCGGAGGTGGGATGGCGCAGCCGGGACGGCACACCGTCGGGCAGGGCAGTGAAGACCACCCTGACCCGGTCCTTGTGCCCGTGCCGGGTGACCTCCACGGCCTGCTCGGAGGCCACAAAACCCATGCGCGGCACGGTGCCGTTGAGCCGGCGGACGGCGTCGCGGATCAGAGCGGCGGCCTGATCCGGGGCGGGGCCGGAGGCGACCTGCTTGGCGGCCTTGGTCGCCGCCGCCAGCGTCCCGGCCGCGGCGTCCACGCTCAACGCCACCGCCTGCAGCTTGGCCGTGGCGTCGGTGAGCGGGTCGGGGCCTCCGCCGACCTGGTCGAGGAAATCGTCGAGCGCCTTCTGCGCGCCCTCGATCCGTTTGCTGGTCGGGCCGGTCAGCCCGGACAGGTCCGGCCCCGCGCCGGTGACCGCGTCGCGGGCGGCCCGCAGCACGTTTGCGACCCGGCTGGCCGTAAGCGTCGCCTGCGCCGTGCGGGTGAGGGTTTCCTCAAGCGCGCGCCGCGCCTTGGTCAGCTCCCAGGCGGCAGAGGCGATCTCCTCGGGCGTACTGTCGGTGGTCAACCTCGCGAACAGCGCCGTGCGCGCCCGCCGCACGTCGTCGGCCAAGCCGTCGACCCGGACCGTGGCGCGCCGCACCGCCGGCTGCGTGTGCGGCGTCGACGGCGGCAGGTGACTGTCCATACTGGACGCAAGCTCGGCCGCGGCCCGCAGTGGCTGATCGACCGCTGCCACGTCGGCGAGCATGGGCATGATTTCGCCGGCCGTGTTTCGCAGCGCCCGCTCGGCCGCCTCGACATCGCGGGCGGCCTGGGCGAAGCCTGCCTGCTCGCGCAGCCGCTGCCGCGCCTGGTGCAGCCCGTCGGCCGCTTCCGACACCCGGCCGGCGACCGAATCGGCCGGCCCGCTCAGCCCCCACTGCTGCGCCATCAGCTGTTGGGCGGCCAGCAACCGGTCGGCCTCATGCCCGGCGGCCAGCTCCCGGACCACCTGATCGCGCAGCGCGTCCATGGCAGACGCCTTCTGTACGGCCTCGGCCAGCGCCTTGGTCGCGGCGACAACCTGGTCGGTGGTCGTGCCGAGGTTGGCTGGATCGATGCGCGCCAACAGGTTGTCGACGTGCTGGCGCACCGATTGGTCATAATCGAACAGGGCGCTCCTCGCGCCCAAGCGGCTGGCGCTGGAGCCCGCGGCGCCACCATTGCCCGCCTCCGCAAGCGAAGCCCTGGCCCGCCTGACCGCCTCGACCAGCCGCCGCGCCTGCCGCATCGCCTCCGGATCGGGCGCCGAAGGCGTTTGCCCCCCAGCGGTTCCGCCGCCCAACCCGCCCGGACTCCCCGGCCCACCGGCCCCGCTTGCACCGCCGGATCCACCGCCCGGCCCGCTGGATCCACCGCCCGGCCCGCCGGACCCACCGCCCGGCCCGCCGGACCCACCGCCCGGCCCGCTGGGTCCGCTCGGTCCGCTGGGCCCGCTGGGCCCGCTGGGCCCGCTCGGTCCAGCCGGCCTACTTGGTCCGGCCGGGCCGCTGGGTCCCGTGGGCCCGCGCCCGCCCCTCGCCTTCCTGCCCGGCAGCGCTATCCCCGGACCCGCCAGGGCGGCCGTCGCCCCCACCGGGATCGGCTCCGTCTCGGTCTCTTGCTCCTCAACGGGCGCGGTGTCTCCTGTGGCCCAAGACTTTGTAGCGGCCGCACCGTAGGCGAGCGAGCCTTGCGCCATGGGCAGGCCGCGCAACGCCATGAGGATCGGCGAATTCCTCACTTCGCCCGGGGACGGCGCCGAATCGTCCAATGTGGACTCCGGCGGGCCGCTCTCGGTGGTTTCGCCTGGCTGCTGCTGCTTTTCCTGCCCTGCCGCCTCGGGCGCGGTGTCGGGTGCGGTGTCGGGTGCGGCCTGAGCGGCGGGCTCCGCAGCCGTCGTCTCCGCCGTCGTCTCTGCCACCGGCGGTGGTGCCGTCTGGGTCGGCGGTGCCGTCTCGTTCGCCGGTGGCCGCTCCAACTCTCGCTGTGGCGGGGTCGTCGCCTCCTGCCGCGCCGGCGGGCTGGTTTCCCTTTGCGGGGGCGGGGTGGTCTCGCGTTGCGCCGGTGGGTTGCTTTCCCTTTGCGCGGGTGGGGTGGTCTCGCGTTGCGGGGGCGGGTTGGTTTCCCGTTGGGCCGGTGGGTTGCTTTCCCTTTGCGCGGGTGGGGTGGTCTCGCGCTGCGGCGGTGGGGTGGTCTCGCGCTGTGGCGGGGTGGTCGTTTCCCGTTGCGGTGGCGTCGTTTCCCGGGTCTGCGAGGAGCCACCCGTCTGCCCGCCCGCGCCACTGCCACCCGACGATTGGGGCGATCCTCCATGGGAAGAGTGCGAGTTGTTGCCTGCGGGCGGGGGTGTGCCCGTGCTCCCGCCCGATGCGGGCGGCGGTGGCGATTGCAGGCCCATGTTCATCACATTGTCGAGCCGGTTGTGGTAGGCATCGCTGATGGTCTCGCGGGTCCCCTCCGCTACGACCTTGTTGGCGAAGCCGGTCGGCGTGAGGCTGATGTCGGCCTCGCCCGTGCGCGTGTAATTGACGGTGGCCTCGGCGCCGATGTCCACAAGGGACTCGTGGGTGCCGGTGGTGGCAAACCGGATCGGGGCGCCTGCGGGCCCGTCGGGCGTCAGGCCGTCCAGCTTGCGCATGCCCGGGGCGGTCACCCCGCCGAGCAGGCCGCCCATCGCCCCGCCGAACAGGGACCATCCGCTGTGTTCGAAGCTCCACTTGCTGCGCGTGCCCATGGCAAACTGGGCCAGCTGGGCCAGCACATCCGTGGCCAACTCTTGCAGCGCCTCGAAGACGACCTCTTTGATGAGCCCCCGCGCGAAGCCCCGCCCCGCCGCGGCGATCAGCTGTCGCAACGCCTGCACGAGAGCCAGGCGGGTCCACGCGATGGGCCCGGCCGCGAGCCCCAGCGCCGCGCCGAAGGAGACGAACGACAGCACGATGATGGCGAAGATCGTCGCCATCAGCACGCCGACCTCGAAGATGACCGTCAGCTTCTGGTATTCGATCTCTCGGGCCGCACCGTCGTAGCGGTCGGCCAGCGACTCGAGGGTCGCGTTGAACTGGGGTAGCGCCTCATCGTGGTAGTAGCGCCAGAGTTTGTGGAACGAGCCGCCCGCCTGACCTTGCCAAAGGTATGCCAGCGCCGCCGCTTGCGCGTCGGCGCTCAGGATCTGGTCGCTGACCGCCTGGCCGGCGTTGCGCCACTCCTGCGCGATCTGCCGGATGCGGGTCTCGTCGCCCTCGGGGAAGGTGCCACCGCCCGTCCCAGCCCAGACGACCATGTCCCACACGATCTGCCAGGGTTGGCCCCAGTTGGGTGGCCCGATGGTCATGGGTGTGCGCGCCTATATCCTGATGTCGCCCATGGTCTGGCCACTGCGATCGTCCGCCTGCAGGATCCGCTGGATGCCGGAGGTGGCCAGCGAGCCGAAGCCGGTCACGCTCTTGCCGAGCCCGCCCATCGCCTGCTGGATGTCGTCGGTGTTGCCGATGCTGGTGCGATAGGCGTTGCCGGCCTCGTCGTCGCCCCACGGGTCGCCGAGCGCCCTGATCCGTCCGATGGCGTCCTGCACGGCGGCATCGAGCCTATTGCCGATGTTTGCCAGCTCGGCGGAGGTCTCGCCGGCCGCCGGTGGGTTGGGCAGGTATGGGTTGGTCATGTCGTCTCCCCCTGGAAGAGGCTTTGCATCATGGAGCGGTAGTCGTGCGAGACGGCGGCCTGCATCTGCTCCTGGGTGACGAACGGGCTGCAGGCCGCCATGACCCGCTGCCGCGCCTCGTGCGACGCCGCCGCCAGCGTCTGCTCGATCTGATCGGCCAGCTCGTCGGGCTCGTGGTAGTCGTAGACGTCCGGGTGAAGCTCCAATTTGGTCAGCATGCCGTCGTGGCCGACGGTCGCCTTGACCAGTTTGTCGGCGGACTCGGCCGTGACCGTGACCGCCCGGATGCGCTCGGACAGATCGTCGAGATCGGAGGTCATCCTCGCCATGCGCTCGTTGACCTCGGCCACGCGGGCGCGCAGCTTTATCAGCTCTTCCTCGCTCACGCTCACAAACACGGACGCTACAGCATTAGTCTGTCCACGTGGTACGGTTCGCACTCGCCTCTGTCCTATTTGGAGCGCAGCTATTCTTGCCCGCCAAGGCATCCCCGGCGGGGTGTCCGGCGACACCCGAGGCCGACCAGCTCGCGCGCGGGACTGTCGCCGCGGACAATGACTGGTCCTACGCATGGCTCGACCCCAAACGGTTGTGGCAGTTCAGCACCGGCCGAGGCGTGCGGGTGGCGGTCGTCGACACCGGTGTCAACGCGCATCGCCAGCTCGCCGGGGCGGTGCTTCCAGGCCTCGATTTGGTACGCGACGGCGGTGACGCCCGACTAGACTGCATCGGCCGCGGCACGGCGCTGGCGAGCCTGATCGCGGCCCGCCCGGCCCGCGGGCTGTCCGGCCTGGCGCCCGAGGCCGAGATAGTGCCGGTGCGCGTGAGCGAGGGTGCGACCACGATGAGCCCGCACGACCGCGAGCTTCCGCCGTCACGCCTCGCCGCGGGCATCCGCTGGGCGGCCGATGCGGGCGTGCCGGTCATCGACGTGAGCATCGCCACCGTGCCCTCCTCCGATCTGCAGGCTGCCGTCGCGTACGCGATAGCAAAAGGCAGTGTCGTCGTCGCCCCGGTCGGCAACGACCAGATGGTTTACCCCGCCGCCTATCCGGGCGTCATCGGCGTCGGGGCGATCGACCGCGAGGGCAATCGCGGCCCATCCGTCGCCAAGCACGTCGACCTCTACGCTCCGGGGCTTAACCTGGTGGTCGCGGCGCGAGACACCGACCACTTCCTGTGGGGAGGCGGCGCCGACGCGGCATCGGCGATCGTCAGCGCGACCGCCGTGCTCGTCAAGGCTTCCTCACCTCAGGCAACGGGTGAGCAGATCACGGCAAGGCTGCTGGCTACGGCGTCGGGGGGTCTGGTGGACCCCTATCGGGCGGTCACCGAGATGCTGGGTCAACCCCGTTTGCTTCCGGTGCTCGATCCGATTGTCAAAGCGGCGCAACCACATTCTACATTGCCCGGTCGCGCCCTGCCCTTGGCCGGCCTGCTGCTGGCCGCCGCCATCCTGCTCGTCTACTTCACCAGGTTGGCCCGTCGCAGCGGTTGAGGATGGGGAGCCGCCCTGCCTTACGGCCTCCCAACACTTTGACGCACTACCGAGTCATGCTCCTGATCAGCGACTCGAGCTCATCCTCGCTCTGCTGCATCGTGCGCACGGACTCGTTCATCTTGGTGGAGACCTCGGTGCCGGTCTTGGCCAGCTCGGCCGCCGCTGCCCGCCACT
>JBIOYB010000416.1:0-3218 GCA_044869915.1 Allorhizocola sp. | reverse complement strand
GGAGGGCGCGCTCTGGATGGGCACGGCCGACACCTCGCTGCACCTGATCGGCAACCAGCCCCTGTCCGACGGCGCGATCGGAGCGGCGCTCGACTACACCACCGGCCCGGGACGGCTCGTGGCCGTGATTCACAATCTGCAGCAATTCACGACCGGCGCGTGAGCCTGGAAATCCGGGGCGGCTATAGCCGGTTGAGACCGGTTTCATAGGCGAAGATGACCGCCTGGATCCGGTCGCGCAGGCCGAGTTTGGCGAAGATGCGCTTGACGTGGGTGCGGATGGTGGACTCCTCGACCACCAGGCTGGCCGCGATCTCGCGATTGGACAGCCCGCGCGCGATCAGCCCCAGCACGTCTCGCTCGCGCGCGGTGAGCTGGTCCAGTTTGGACAGATCGTTGAGCTCGGGTGTGGGTTGCTGGGCCATGCGGTCGATGACGCGCCGAGTGACCGATGGCGACAGCAGGGCCTCGCCCGCCGCCAGGGTGTGCACGGCCGCGATGAGCTCCTCGGGGCGGGTGCGCTTGAGCAGGAACCCGGAAGCGCCCGCGCGCAGCGCGCCGAAGATGTAGTCGTCCTGCTCGAACGTTGTCAGCACGAGCACCTTGGCCTCGGGCACGGCCTTGGTGATCTCGCTGGTGGCGCTGATGCCGTCGAGGTCGGGCATGCGCACGTCCATGAGGATGACGTCGGGCTGCAGCGCCCGCGCCTGCCGGACGGCCTCGCGGCCGGTGGCGGCCTGCCCGGCGATGGCGATCGCGGCGTCGTAGGAAAGCAGCTCGGCCAGCCCGGCGCGCATCAGATGGTCGTCATCCACGATCAGGATCCGGATCATTGGCTTTGCCCCGCAACGGGAATCCGAGCGTGCGGAATCCGGGCGCGCACCCGGAACGAGCCGTTGGCGGCGCCCGTCTCGAGCGTGCCGCCGAGCAGACCGGCCCGCTCGCGCATGCCGATCAGGCCGTGCCCGCCGGCGGTCTCGGGCGTGCTGCCTGGCCGCAGACGGTTGGTGACGGTCAGTTCCACTCCGGTGGCCGTGAAGCTGAGGCGGAGGTCGGCGTTGCCGGCGCCATGGCGGGCGGCGTTGGTCAGGGCTTCCTGGGCGATTCGGTATGCGGCCTGATCGACGGCGCGGCTGAGCTGGGTGGGGTCGCCGGCCGTGGTCTGGCGGACCCGCATGCCCGCCGCTTTGTGCTGGGTGACCAGGGTTTCCAGCGATGCCAGGCCGGGCGGGGATTCCACTTCTCCCGCGGCCGCCGGGTCGCGCAGGCGACCGACGATCTGATCGATGTCGTCCACGGTCTGCCGGGCCAGGTCCTCGATGGCGCGCAATGCCTCCGCCGATCGGTTGGGGTGGTGCTGGTGGCCCAGCCGCGCGGCGCCGGCCCGCACCGCGATGAGGCTGATCGCATGGCCGGCCGAGTCGTGCAGGTCTCGGGCGATCCGTGCACGTTCCTCGGCCACGGCCAGCTGGCGCTCCCGCTCGGCGCTCTCGCTGAGCTCGAGGATCTGTTCGTGGCGCAGCCGGCTGCGCTCGCCGGCGAACCATCCCACGGCCCACGCCAGAGACGCGTGCAGGAGTTCGGCCCCGAGGACGATGCGCTGCGCCGCCAGGAGCGCGGCGGCATAGGCGGCGAACAGGCCGAGCACGATGATGGTGGTGCGCATCGTCCACGGCCGCTGCCGGGTGCGGCTCGCGGCGAGCAGGAACAGAGCGGCCGCCGGGCCCGGCGTGAACCCGCCCGCGGAGCCGGACCAGGCCAGCAGCACGCTGGCCGTGGCCGTCACGGCGAACACGGTCACCGGCGAGCGCCGCCACACGAGCAGCGGCAGCGTCGCGCACGCGGCCAGGGTAATGCGGGCAGGGTCGAGCGGCACGGCCGCCTCGGGGACGCCGCCGCCGTGGAGCACGGCGATCAGCGTCGCGGCGAACGTTGTCATGGCGATGACGATGTCGAGCAGCGGCGCCGCGCCCGGTTGGGCCGTGAAGTGCCGGAAGCTGCCGGCCAAGGACGTCATACGTGGTGAGCGTAGCGGGCAGGGCGGGGCGGGGAGTCCCCCTGTGCGAGGATCCGTGTCCACGTTTTGGGTACGCCGAGGATCCCTCAGCGGGGCGTTTCGGCGCTTGCCCGGTGCTTCATAGCGTGCGTTCATGACTAACCGACCCAACTGGCAGCCTCCGGCGTCCAAGCGCGGCTGGCCGCGCTGGCTCAAGGTGCTACTGATCGCGATCGCGGTGGCGGTCCTCGTAGCCGTGGCCGTGATGCTGCTCGGCGGCGGCGTCCACACGCCGCGGCACTTCTGAGGGGATGAACAAGTGAAATACGCGATTGCGGTCGACGATGTCGTGAAGACCTACCCGCTCGGGGGTGGTGAGGTCGTGGCCGTCGACCACTTGACATTCCACATTGGACACGGTGAGTTCGTGGCGATAGTCGGCCGTTCGGGCAGCGGCAAGACCACATTGCTGAACCTGCTGGCCGGGATTGACCGGCCCACCTCGGGCACGGTGCGCGCGGCAGGCGCCGATCTGGGTTCACTGTCCGAATCGGATCTGGCGTCGTGGCGCGGCGCCAACGTCGGGCTGGTGTTCCAGTTCTTCCAGCTACTGCCCACGCTGACCGTGCTGGAAAACGTGATGCTGCCCATGGATTTCGGGGCGTTGATCCCGCCGGCCGCGCGCCGTGGCCGGGCGCTTGAGCTGCTCGAGCGGGTGGGCATCGCCGACCAGGCGGGCAAGCTACCGTCCACATTGTCCGGTGGGCAGCAGCAGCGCGCGGCGATCGCCCGCGCGCTGGCCAACGATCCGCCGCTGCTGCTCGCCGACGAGCCCACCGGCAACCTCGACTCGCACACCGCCGAGGCTGTGCTGGACCTGTTCACCGGGCTCAACGCCGAGGGCCGCACGATTGTCGTGGTGACCCATGAGCGCGACATCCGCACCATCGTCGGCCGTGAGATCACCCTGCTGGACGGGCGGGTCGTCGCATGAGGGTGCTGTGGGTGAAGCTGGGCCGGGACATGCGGGCGGCGTGGACACGGCTGGCGCTGATGGTGCTTGCGCTCGCGGTCAGCCTCACCGCGTTCGGTGTGGTGCTGCTCGCGTGGTCGGCGGCCGGCCGGGAGACCGGCGCCGCCTATGCCGGGACGGAGCCGGCGTCGGCCACGATCGTCCTGGACCAGCCGATCGAGGCCGGCCGGATGGCGGCGGTCGTGGCGC
>JBIOYB010000415.1:0-6588 GCA_044869915.1 Allorhizocola sp. | reverse complement strand
CCGATTGTGTTGTCCGAGCTCGGCTCTCGCGCGGGTGTGGCGGGCGCGGCCGTGCTCGCCAGCGAGCTCACCTTCGAACAGGCCCTGTAACTGACCGGCGCCCGCCCGTTGGCGAGCAGCACCCAATCCCGCGGCGGCCAGCCGATGCAGGGATGGGACGCCTGGTCGCCTACGACCGTGCGGGCAACGTGTACCGGCTGGACCTTCCGCGCACCCGTTCTGGACCGGATGAAGGGAAGGCCCGCCCGTTCGGCGCCGGCACACGGGGGAGCGCCGGACGGACGAAGCGGGCGGGCCGGCTCCTTTCAGCGGCGGTCGGTGAGGCCGGCCAGCGCCAGCAGCGCGCCGCCCGCGAGCAGGTGCAGGATGTTGTCGTTGCCGTTCAGCGCGATCACGTTGGCGGCACTGTCCACTATGAACAGGCCGGCGACGCCGACCAGCACGTAGACCGCGCCCACGAGCGCGTTGATGGTGCGCGCCACCCGCGGGCCCGCGATGGCCCCGAGCACGAGCGCGGCACCGACCACGACGTGCACCAGGTTGTGCAGCACGTTGACCTGGAAGATCCCGAGCAGTGCGCCACCCTCGGCGCCCACCGGGTGGTGGCCGCCGGACACGCTGAACCCGAGCAGTCCTACCCCGATGAACACCAGACCGGCGACCAGGCCCACGATTTGATTGACCGACCGACGGCCCACCTTCGTTGTGGAATATGCAGTCACAGCGCCCTCCTACGCCCTCCAATGTCGAACTCTTGAAAGGTGTTCGGCGCTGGGGCGCGGCCGGATGGGTGGACAGTCGCCGGACATCGCGCAGGACTGCCGAACGGGGGAACGGCAGCCCTGCGCGAGGTTGCGCAGGGCAAGTGGATCAGGCTTGCCTGCGCGCTTGGCGAGCCAGGCCAAGCCATGGAGATGCCACACGCGCCGGGAAGGGCGCAACTGCCGCAGGGAAGGGTCCGTGCCAGGTTATGGTCACGTTCGAAAACTCTACAACGTTCCGTTGATCGAATACATGCTAGTTTTCCAGGCGTGAAAGCGCTTTCCCCCGCTCTACCTGCAGGCGGACTCCCGTCTCGCGCCCATCTGACCTCTGACGCCCCACGACTCGACCTGTCCGGCCCATGGCGCTTCCGACTCCGGTCCACCGCGGACGGTCCGATCGACTTCGCCCAACCCGCGTACGACGACAGTTCGTGGGAACAGCGCCAGATCCCCTCGCATTTCGGCACGCCGGCCTATACGAACGCGCGCTACCCGTTCCCGATCGACCCGCCGCACGTGCCCGATGAGAACCCGACCGCGGACCACCGCCTCACCTTCGACCTCCCGCCCGGCTGGCCCGTCGGCGAGCAGGCCGCGCTGCGCTTCGAAGGCGTCGACTCGTCGGCCCGCGTCTGGCTCAACGGCGTGGAGCTCGGCGTCACGTTCGGCAGCCGGCTCGCGCACGAGTTTGCCGTGGGTGACCTGCTGAACACCACGAGCAACGTGCTGGCCGTGCGCGTGCAGCAGTGGTCGGCCGGGTCGTACCTCGAGGACCAGGACATGTGGTGGTGGCCCGGCATCTTCCGCGAGGTCACGCTGATCTCACGGGACGAGGGCGACGTCCGGGTGCGCGCGGGCTACGACCACCTCCGCCGGATCGGCACGCTCGAAGTCGAAGGCGGCGAGGTCATCGAGGCGCCGGACCTGACCACCGTGCTCCCGTGGACCGCCGAGACGCCGCACCTCTACGACGTCGTCGTGCGGCGCGGGCGCGAGCGCGTCGTGATAAAGGTCGGCTTCCGCACGGTGTCCATTGAGGACGGTGTGCTCAAGGTGAACGGGCGGCGCATCCTCTTGCGCGGCGTCAACCGGCACGAGTTCGACCCCGACCACGGCCGCGTGATGAGCGAACAGATCATGCGCGCCGACCTCGAACTCATGAAGCGGCACAACGTCAACGCCATCCGCACCAGCCACTACCCGCCCCACCCCCGCTTCCTCGAACTCTGCGACGAGTACGGCTTCTGGGTCATCGACGAGTGTGACTTCGAGACGCACGGGTTCGAGCTGGGCTCGCGGTGGCCGGGCAACCCCACCGACGATCCGCGGTGGCGCGACGCCCTCGTCGACCGGGCGGAGCGCATGGTCGCGCGCGACTACAACCGCCCGAGCGTCATCATGTGGTCGCTGGGCAACGAGTCCGGCCCGGGACAGAACCTGGGGCACATGGCCGCCGCGATCCGCGCGCTCGACCCGACCCGGCCGCTGCACTACGAGCGCGACCGGTCATACGAGCACTCCGATGTGCACAGCCGCATGTATGCCTCGCACGCCGAGGTCGAGGAGATCGGCAAGGCGGACAGCGGCAAGCCGTTCATCCTGTGCGAGTACGCCCACGCCATGGGCAACGGGCCGGGTGGGCTCGGCGAATACCAGCGCCTGTTCGAAACGTACGAGCGGTGCCAGGGCGGGTTCGTGTGGGAGTGGATCGACCACGGCATCCGGCAGACTTCCGAAAACGGCGACTATTTCGCCTACGGCGGTGACTTCGGCGAGGAGTATCACGACGCCAACTTCATCGCCGACGGGCTCGTGTTCCCCGATCGCACGCCATCGCCCGGCCTGCTCGAATACAAGAAGGTCATCGAGCCGGTGCGGGTCACGGCCGAGGGGATCGAAAACAAGTACGACTTCGCTTCGCTTGACGGGCGTACGCTGCGGTGCGTCTACGAGGTCGAGGGCGTGCCGGTGCACGAGGAGACCAGGCCGTGCCCGCCGCTGCTTCCGGGCGAGCGCGCGCCGCTCGACCTGCCCGCGATGGCCGAGCCCGGCTGGTGGACCGTGTATGTGGACGACATCGCCTGGGGTCAATGGCCGGTGGGTCGCTCGCCGGAGAAGGAGCCCGCCAAAGCCCCGCTGCCGCAGGAGTTTCTCCGCCCCCGACTGGACGTGTGGCGCGCCCCGATCGACAACGACACGTGGGACTCGACGCGGCTCGCGCAGCGCTGGCGCGACGCGGGCCTGCACCGCATGCGCCACCGGGTCGTCCTGCAGGAGCACGGAGACGACGGTTCGTTGACCGTCAAGACGCATGTCGCCCCGTCGGGCTTCTTCTTCGGGCTGCTTGCCACCTACCGTTACACGGGCATCGAGGGTGGCGTGCGCCTGGACCTCGCGGTCGAGCCCGACGGGGAGTGGACGGTGCCGTTGCCGCGCCTGGGTTTGCGCTTCGCGCTCCCGGCTTCGTTCACCGATGTCGAATGGTTCGGCGGAGGCCCCGGCGAAGGCTACGCCGACTCGAAGGCGGCGTGCAGGCTCGGCCGGTACCGTATGGGTGTTGAACAAATGCAGACGCCCTACGTCTTCCCGCAAGAAAACGGGGGCCGCCCGGATGTGCGATGGGCCTTGCTGCGCAACGACTCCGGGGAGGCGCTGCGGCTGAGCGGCTCGCGGCCCTTCCAGCTGACCGTGCGGCCGTGGACCACCGAGCAGATCGACGCCGCCCGGCACACCTCGGATCTGCGGCCGGGCGACCAGATCTGGGTGCACGTCGACCTCGCGCAGCGCGGGCTCGGCTCCGCCTCATGCGGCCCCGGCGTGCTGCCACAGTATGAACTGCACGCCGAGCCCGCCGAATTTTCCCTTTATTTGCAAGGTTATGGTACGTCGTAGACGAGCAGTGTCTCCCCGTCCTTGCGCTGCACCTCAAAACGCGCGAGATCGCTGACGGCCAGCCGCACCGTGCCGGTGACGACCACCTCGTCACCGGCCGCGGCCAGCCACGAGCTCACCTGCTCCTGCTCGCCGTCGAGGCCGAAGGCCACCAACCGGAAGGTGTATGGCCGGACGTGGTCGTCGTCGAGCGGATAGGAACACTTCATCTTGACGGTTGTGCCCACGCGGCCATCGGTGAACCAGATCGCCGCGGTCACGGGGACGTCGTCGCCCACCGCTCGCATCGGGACCATCGGCACACCCGTAGGCGACCGCGACATGCTCACGCCTGCTGACGGCTGCGCCGTCGGCAGGCGCGTCGTGCCGGCGGCCAGGCCCGCGAACACGGCCGCGCACGCCGTGACCATGATGGCGGCGACCGTGCGCCGGCGCTGCCGCTTGCGTGTGGCCGTGGCCGTCTCGATGAGCCGGGGCAGCCGCTGGTCGGAAACCTCTGACGTCAACGCCATCGGCACGTCGGTCGGGCTCAGCCGGCCGAGCAGGCCCGGCAGCACGGCCAGGCTCGCCACGGCCTCGCGGCAGCGGGAGCAGGTGGCGAGATGCTTCTCGAACCGGTCACGCTCGCCGGGCGACAGGGCGCCGAGCACGTATGCTCCGTCGTCGAAGGCGTGCTCACACCTCATCTGATCACCCCCATCTCCCCAAGTACCAGTCGCAACGATTGAAGCGCATAGTGCGTCCGCGACTTCACCGTCCCCGGTGGAATCCCCAGTGTCACAGCCGCTTCCGCGATCGACCGTCCCTTGTAGAAACACTCGATGAGAACGTCGCGGTGCGCCGGCGACAGCCGCGACAACGCCTCGGCGATCGTCCACGCCTCGACGGCGCGGTCGGTCTCGTCGAACAGCGGTGTCGGCTCCGGCAGCTCGTCGGTGAACACCTCGCCGACGCGTGCCGTGCGCTTGCGCCACGCGTCGATGGCGAGATTACGCGCGATCGTGAACAGCCATGCGCGCACCGGCCCGTGCTCCGGGCTCATCAGGTGCGGCTGCCGCCAGGCCCGCACCAGGGTTTCCTGGAACAGGTCCTCGGCCTGCTGCCGATCACCATGGGTGAGCCGCAGGGCATGGGTGAACAGCGCCTCGCCATGCTCAGCGTGCAGTGCGCGTAGCAGTTCAGCGTCCTCGTCCGTCATCTCACCTACATTCACGCGCTGCCGTCAGGCTCGGTTCACCCTCTCATAGGCCTTGGCAGACGCGCTTTCCTGGGCGAGCCGGCGCAGGCCGGCGATCAGGGCGTCGCCCAGGATCGTGCCCACCACCGCGCCGTACACGATTTCGTCGGGATCGCTATGCCGCGCAACGATTTCCATGTCCAGCTCGGCCGCCCGGTCGGCGACGTCGGCATAGCCGTCGATGCTCGTGACCATGTCGTCCCAGCCGAGGCGGCGCATGGCGGCGATGATGTCGGCGATCGCGCGGCGGGCCGGAGCGTCGGGGCTTATGGTCCAGCCGCGCCGGGCGATGAGCGCGTCGACCTCCTCACCGGCGACGGTGCCGGTGCCGGTGCCGGTGCCGGACGATCCCGGCACGGCGCCTCGCAGCGAGCGACCCATCGCGTGGTGCAGGTTGGGGTCGGGCGTGTCGAGCTCGGCCAGCAGGTCTTTGATGGCCGCGATCGGCAGCCGGCCGATCTCGAGCAGCGCGCGCACGAGCTGCAGGCGCCGCACGTGTTCCTCGCCATAGCTGGCCTGGTTGGGGCTGCTGAGCTCGCCGGGTGGGAGCAGCCCTTCGCGCAGGTAGTACTTGATGGTCGGCACGGGGATGCCGCTGCGATTGCTGAGTTCGGCGATGCGCATGTTGATCGACTTTCGTTGTCGCTAAAACCTTTGACGCGTCCTTTATGGATAGTATAGCTTGCCAATAGCAGACAGCATCGCTATCTATAATCGGGGAGCCTTCCATGTCACGCCTGCACCGCCCGCTTGTCGTCACCGCGTTCGCCATGATCGCGCTGGTCCTGGTCAGCCTCGCCGGGCTGGCGTTCGACGACCGCGTCCTGATGGGCGTGCCCATCTGGACCAAGCCGCTCAAGTTCAGCATCTCGATCGTGATCTATACGGCCACGCTGGCCTGGCTCGTTTCGCTGCTGCAGGGCCGGGGCAGGCGGATCGCCGGCGGGCTTGGCACGGTCGTGTCCGTCGCCATGTTCGTCGAGATGGCCGTGATCGTCGGCCAGGTGGCGCGCGGCCGCACGAGCCACTTCAACGTCGCCACACCGCTGGACAGCTGGCTGTGGCGGGTCATGGCCGTCACCATCGTCATCGTGTGGCTGGCCACGCTGTGGCTCGCCGTGCTGCTGCTCATCCAGCGCATCGGCGACCGGCCCACCGCGCTGGCGATCCGCTATGGCATCCTCATCGCGCTCGCCGGGCTGGCCACCGGGTTCCTGATGACGACACCGACCGCGGCCCAGTTGACCGCGCTCCAAAGTGGACAGAAGGTGCCGGTCATCGGCGCGCACAGCGTGGGCGTGCTCGACGGCGGGCCCGGCTTGCCGCTGGTCAACTGGAACACCGAGGGCGGCGACCTGCGGGTCGCGCACTTCGCCGGGATGCATGCGCTGCAGGCGCTCCCGTTGCTCGCGCTGCTGCTCGTCTACGCCTCACGCCGCTGGGCCCGGCTGGGCGATGAGACCCTGCGCGCCCGGCTCATCACGGTCGCGGCCGCCGGGCATGCCGGGCTCACCGGGCTCGTGACCTGGCAGGCCCTGCGCGGCCGGCCCCTCGCCGCGCCCGACTCGCTCACGCTCGCCGTCGCGGGCATCCTGGCGCTGTGGCAGCGCGCGCAGGGCGAGCTGCCGAAGCAGGCGGTGGTCGCCCGCGCACCCGACGACGTCTACCGCGTCCTCGTCGTCGCCAACGAGACGG
>JBIOYB010000414.1:0-7627 GCA_044869915.1 Allorhizocola sp. | reverse complement strand
CCGGTCGCCGTCGACCTTGTAGTTGGCGAACAGCATCTCCTGCTGCACGGCCAGCTGTTGGCCCAGCGTCAGGAGTTCGGCACGCGCCCATGCCTTCGGGTCGATGCGGACCGCTTTGCTGTCGGGCAGGCCGGGGGTGGCCGCTGTATCGATCGAGGCGAGGTCTAGGCCCGGCCCCACACGCAAGAGTCCCGCCAATTTAGACACACCGCGATCATCTCGCATTTATGGGAGCGGGGTGCTGAAACAGTGCAAGCCATCGGTGGAAGTCACCGGCGAACGGCTCGAGTCCGTTGTGCAGCGCCTTGAGCAACCACGTCGCCGCGGCCCGCGCCTGGCAGATCACTTCCTCCGGATAGGCGAACTTGCGCGCGTGGATCGAGAACTCGTCCTCGTCCACCAGCTGAATCTCGCCCGTCTCACGGATCTTGCGCACGTCGAGGTCGAGATCTGTCACCGTCACCCGATTGCCGTCCCACGCGGGAGGCGTGGTGATGTCGCAGTAGACCGACGTGTTGCGGGGCGCGGCGTTGAACATCGCGGTCCACCAGCCCACGTGCGGCACGAGCAGCACGGCCGGTATCTCCCAGATCTTGCCCGAGTCGGCCACCGTGCCGCTCGGAATGCCCAGCCAGATGCCGTGCCGGTCGCGCCCGAGGGCGCGCGTCACGATCCCACGATGAGGGCGCCCGTCGTACTTCCTCATCTCGTAACGGATCGTGCTCATGCCGACCATGATAGGCCGCCGGTGAAAGATAGCAGGAAAGAAAATTTTCGCGAGCTGACTCTTCCGCAGTGGGCCGGACGGTCAATTGTCGGGGGTCCGCGATAGCGTCAAGCCCATGCCGGAACCAGCCGAGCTTCTCTCCGCCGCGGTCGCAGCGGTTCCGGGTGGCGCCACCCGCCCAGGTCAGGAGGCCATGACGGCCGCGATCGCCGACGCCGTGCGTGACAACGCCCACCTGCTTGTCCAGGCCGGCACGGGGACGGGCAAGTCCCTGGCCTACCTCGCGCCGGCTCTCACGGTGGACGGGCCCGTCGTCATCTCGACAGCGACATTGGCACTTCAGTCCCAGCTGGTCGATCACGATCTGCCCCGGCTGAGCGAGGCCGTGGCGCCGATCCTCGGCCGCGAGCCCACGTTTGCTCTGCTCAAGGGCCGGCACCACTACGTGTGTCTGGCCAAATTGGAGCACGCCGATGAGGAGGAGGGCGCCGGGCAGGACGCGCTGTTCGAGAAGACGAGGTGGCTGGGCGAGGCGGGCCGGCTCGGCAAGCAGATCGTGCGCATCCGCGACTGGGCCCTGTCCAGCGAGACCGGCGACCGCGACGAGCTCGACCCGGGCGTCGATGACACGGCGTGGCGGGCGGTGTCCACGCCCGCGCGCGAGTGCGTGGGCGCGACCAAGTGCCCCTATGGCACCGAGTGCTTCGCCGAGCTGTCCCGGGCGCGGGCGCGCGAGGTCGACGTCGTGGTCACCAACCACTCCCTGCTGTCCTACGACATGCTCGCCGGGCGCCACATCGTGCCGCAGCACAAGCTGTTGATCGTCGATGAGGCGCACGAGCTGGCCGACCGCGTGTCCAGCGCGGCGCAGGCCGAGCTCACCTCGGCCGGGGTCGACAGCACGGCCCGGGCGGCGCGCTCGTTCGTCGAGGGCGAGCACTATCAGGGGCTGCTGGAGGCGGCCGACGCGCTCACGGTCGGGCTGGCCGAGGTGCCGCCCGGGCGGCTGACCGCGGGCCTGCCGCCGCCGCTGCACGAGGCGTGTGTGCTGCTCGACTCCGCCACGCGGGCCGCGCTCAACGACGTGGGCGACGTCAAGCTCGACGACGCCGATCCGGTGCGCAAGCAGCTGGCCAAGTCCCTGCTGTCCGACGTGTCGACCACCGCGCAGCGCCTGCTGGACAATTCCGACCACGACGTCGCCTGGGTGGAGCACGAGCCCCGCCGGGCCCTCGTCGTCGCCCCGCTGTCGGTCTCGGGCCTGCTCAACGAGCACCTCTATGACGGGCGCACGGTCGTGGCCACCTCGGCGACGCTCGCGCTGGGCGGCAAGTTCGAGACCGTCGCCAAGGCCCTCGGCCAGCCCACCGGCTATCGCACGCTCGACGTCGGCTCCCCGTTCGACTACCCCAAACAGGGCATCCTCTATGTCGCGTCCCACCTGCCCCGGCCGACCGCCTCCGGCCTGTCGGACGCGGCCGGCGAGGAGCTGCTGCGGCTCGTCACCGCGCTGGGCGGGCGCACACTTGGGCTGTTCTCCTCGCGCCGGGCGGCCCAGCAGGCCGCCGAGCTGGTGCGCGCCAAGACCGACCTGACCGTGCTGCTGCAGGGCGACGAGTCGCTGCCCATCCTGGTGCGCCGCTTCCGCGAGGAGCGCAGCAGTTCGCTGTTCGGCGTCATGTCGCTGTGGCAGGGCGTCGACGTGCCGGGTGACGCCTGCCAGCTGGTCGTCATCGACCGGCTGCCGTTCCCGCGCCCCGACGAGCCCTTGGCCGCGGCCCGCGCCGCAGCCGTCGACGCCGCGGGCGGTTCGGGCTTCGCCGCCGTCAGCGTGCCGATCGCCGCCATCCGCTTGGCCCAGGGCGTGGGCCGGCTCATCCGGTCCACTCACGACCGTGGCGTGGTCGCGATCCTCGACTCGCGCCTGGAGAGCGCCCGCAGCTACGGCGCCTTCATGCGCAACACCCTCCCGCCTTTTTGGTACACCACAAAACCTGAAGTCGTCCTGGGTGCCCTCAAACGCCTGGCCGCCACCTGAGCCCGAGATAGACCTCGCCTAGGCCCACCTGGACAGGACCCAGGCGGGACCGGGCGGGACCGGAGTGAAAGCCAAGCGGGCCAACCTGAAACGGCCGCGACGTCCACGATGTAAAAGGGGTGAGCGAGTTGGCCAGTCGGATCGGCGAGCTGGTTCTCGAAAGCCGTGACCCGCATGGGCTGGCGCGGTTCTGGTGTGCCGTGCTCGACTTCGTGGTGCTCGACGAGAGCGCCGACATGGTGGAGATCGGCCCGGTCGCCGGGTTTGGCGGGCCGCAGCCGACAATCCTCTTCAGCCTCAGCGACAACCTGCCGGAGCCGCAGCCACACCTGCACATCGACCTTAATCCCGTCGGCTGCGACCAGGAGACCGAGCTGCAACGCCTCCTCGCCCTCGGCGCCCGCCCGGCCGACGTCGGCCAGACCGGCCAGGAGTCGTGGCACGTGCTCGCCGATCCTGAGGGCAACGTCTTCTGCCTGCTGCGCCGCGAGCTGCCCCCGCTGTAGCGCTCCAAGCCACCGGACGCGGCAGCGAGACCGGACAGCCTGACCCGGCCTCACCAGCTAGAGGTAAAGCCCTGTCGCGTTGTCTTCGACCCGCGAGGCTGCCACGGCGTGCACGTCGCGCTCGCGCAGCAGCACGAAGGACTCGCCGTGCAGCTCGACCTCCGAGCGGTCCTCCGGGTCGAACAGGACCCGGTCGCCGGTCTGGATGGAGCGCACGTGCGGGCCGACCCCGACCGCCGTCGCCCAGCTCAGGCGGGTCCCCATGGAGGCGGTCGCGGGAATGACCAGGCCCGCCGATGATCGCCGCTCGCCCTCGCTGCTTTCGGTGCGCACCAGCACGCGATCGTGCAGCAGTCGGATGGGCAGGCCCGGCTCGGAGTTGGTCGTCACGCCGGTCAGGGTAACTCTTTCGCTTCGGGACTTTTCACCACGACCGCCTGCTCCGTGCCCGCGGGCGAGGCGGGATTGTTGAGCCGGCGGATGCCGGTGTTGAGCACCGCGACGATCGGCACGGCGATGAGCGCGCCGATGATCCCGCCCAGGATCAAGCCGCCCGCGATGGCCACGATCACGGCAAGCGGGTGGATGGCGACGGCTCGGCCCATGATGAGCGGCTGCAGCAGGTGCCCCTCGATCTGCTGGACGGCGATGACCGCGCCGAGCACGACGAGGGCGGTGATGGGCCCGTTGGTCACCAGCGCCACGAGCACGGCGACCGCGCCCGACAGGGTGGCGCCGATGATGGGGATGAACGCCATCAGGAACACGAGCGCGGCGAGCGGCAGGGCGAGCGGCACGCGCAGGACCGCCAGGGCGATGCCGATGCCCACGGCGTCGATGAAGGCCACGAGCACCGTCGCGCGCACGTAGGAAACGAGCGTCCGCCAGGCGGCCAACCCTGCCTGGTCGACGTTTTCGCGGGCTGCCGCCGGTACCAAATTAATGGAAAATCTCCAGATCTGACGACCGTCGCGCAGGAAGAAGAACAGGGCGAAGAGCACCAGGAACGTCCCGCTGACGATCTCCACGGCCGTGGTGGCGGTGGTGAGGCCGAGCTCGGTGAGCTGGTCCTGGTTGCTGGTGACGATCTCACGGATCTGGTTGATCAGGTTGGTCAGCTGCAGGTCGGTCAGCTGCAGCGGGCCCTCCTTGAGGTAAAGCTCGATCTTGTCGAGACCCTCCCGGGCGCGGGCCGTCAGGTCCTCGAGGCCGTCGACGAACTCCCTGATCACGAGCGTGAACGTGGCGACGACCGCGGCCAGCCCGCCGACCACGGCGATCGTGGTGGCCAGCGAACGGTGCACGCCCATCCGGCGCATCCGGCTCACGGCCGGCCCGAGCAGCGCGGCGAGCAGCAACGCGATGATCAGCGGGATGACGACGATGGTCAGCTTGGTGATCAGCCAGAGCAGGCCGAACAGCGCCGCACCGATCATGATCATCCGCCATGCCCACGCGGCGCCCACCCGAAGCCCTTGCGGCACAAGCAAATCGTCGCGACTACTGGTCGAGCTGTGCGTCACCTCCGGCTCGGGCTCCACGGGCGGCGGCGGATCGGGCTCGCCGTTGCGCAGCCGGTCCTCCTCCTCGCGGGCCGCCCGCACGCTGGCCCGGCCCGCGTCGTATGCCCGGCGGATGTTGGCCCTGATCTGATCGAACCGACCCATTGGCACTATCCTCCCCACGAGGCGACCGGCAACGGCACGACAGGCTCCGGGGGCGCGGCGACCCGACGCGTCACATTATCGGGAAAGACGATCTCATAGGCATGCCCGTCCCAGACAGTCTTTGGCATCTGCGGATCACGACCGGCGTAGACCTGCCGCGCCTGGGCCATCTGGTGCAGCAATTCGAGCTCTTCGTCGTGGCTCTTGTGGGTCTGCAGCCCGCGGTTGATGTCGTCGCGCACGAGCGCCAGTTTGGTGGCCGCGAACTGGAAGTCGCGCATCGCCTTGCGCCCGGGGTCGCCCGCGACCCGCTTGGCCCACACCCGCGCGGCGTGGCGACGGCTCAGCGTGCCCAGTGAGTGCAGCTCCGGCGGCGTGAACCAGCCGGCTTGCACATAGGGCGGCAGGACGGTCAGCGCGAGGCGTCCCTCGCGGGCGCGCACCCACAGCGCCACCCCGACCACGATCAGGAACACCGGCACCATGACCGCGATGTAGCCATAGAGGAAGATGTATGGGCTGACCTCGGCGCTCAGGATGGCCATGAGGTTCCACGCGCCGTGCAACATCATCGCGAGGATCAGCCCGGGCACCGGCGCGAGGATCCGCACGGCCATGCTCGGCGAGCGGGCCGCGAGGCCGATCCCGATGCCGGTCATCGACGTGAACAGCGGGTGGGCGAAGCCCGACATGAAGATGCGCGCGATGAACATGCCGAACACCAGGGCCGCACCCGACGCCGGACCGTACTGCTCGTAGCCCGACATGAAGCCGTGTCCACCCAGGTAAAGCACGTTTTCGACCATCGCGAAGCCCACCCCGGACAGTCCACAGTAGACAAGCCCGTCGGTGATGCCGGAGATGCGGTCGCGCCGGAACCACAGGATCATCAGCGGGCCGAGCGCCTTGG
Organism: Allorhizocola sp.; assembly: GCA_044869915.1. Taxonomy (GTDB): domain Bacteria; phylum Actinomycetota; class Actinomycetes; order Mycobacteriales; family Micromonosporaceae; genus Allorhizocola. The sequence continues at coordinate 1,779 of JBIOYB010000414.1, read as the reverse complement.
TCAGCTCCTCGATGAACGGGGCGACGAGCACCCCGACCAGCGCCTCCGGCAGGTTGAGCCAATCGGTGGCGACCTTGGAGTTGACAAGATAGGAGATCAGCGTGGCGACCGCCGCGCCCCAGCCGAAGACAAACACCAGGTAATGGGTGGGCTCCGGCTCGTATCGATCGAGCCACAGATAGCAGGCGATCAGCACGGGCACCGGCAGGATCGCCGCCGCGAGGCCGACCCCCAGCCCCAGCGGGCTGAGGTTGAACCCCAGGATGATCAGCATGGCCAGGGCGGCGAGCCCCACTACCCCGCTCGCGCCGATCATCAACAGCCACCGCCGCCACGGCTTGGGAGCGGGAGCGGGCGCGGGCACGGGTGAGATGCCGGTCTCAGGTGCTGGGAGATACGCCATGCGGTGAGCCTACCGAAGCTATGCTCACCGACAGGTCACGAGTGTTAGCGATAAGCCCCGGCTTGCTAGCCGGCAACCCTCCTGCCACGGCGGGGTGCCCCGGGTGAAGACCAGGCTCCGGAGAGCAAGCGTGGAGGTGCTTGATGTCTGTCGTCGTCGAATCCCCGTGTATCCCTGCGGCACTGCCGCCAAGTGATCTGACTGTGCTGGGCGTGCCAGGCCACATAAATCTGGATTATGCCGCGACCGCGCCGTGCCTCAAGGCCGCCGCCGACGCGGTCAACGAACTGCTGCCCTGGTATGGCTCGGTGCATCGGGGCGCGGGTGCGCTGTCGCAGCGATGCACTTTGGAGTACGAGCGGGCCCGCCAGACGGTCGGCGATTTCGTGGGCGCGCGCCCCGATGATCACGTCGTGTTCACCCGCAACACCACCGATTCGCTGAACCTGCTGGCGCACGCGTTGCCCAGGGGCACGACGGTGGTGACGTTCGCCAGTGAGCACCACGCCAACCTGTTGCCCTGGCCCAATCCGGTGCGCCTGCCGGTGCCCGCGTCGCGCGCCGAGGCCGTGCGCTCGCTGGCCTTGGCGCTGGCGGAGATCCGGCGGCAGGGCGACTGTCCAGTGCTCGTGTCGGTGACGGGCGCGAGCAACGTGACCGGTGAGCTGTGGCCGGTCCGCGAGCTGGCCGACATCGCGCACCGTTTTCGAGCTCGCATCGCGGTCGACGCGGCTCAGCTGGCCCCGCACGTCCCGGTTTCGTTGGAGCACATCGATTATCTGGCGCTGTCGGGGCACAAGCTTTACGCGCCGTTTGGGATCGGTGTGCTCGCGGGGCGCGCCGACTGGCTCGACGACGCCATCCCGCTGACGAAGGGCGGCGGTGCGACGGCCCGGGTGGGCGACGCGACGCACGACATCCACTGGACCACGGGCCCGGCCGGCACGAGGCGGGCACGCCCAACCTGCTCGGCGCGGTCGCGCTCGCGGCGGTGTGCGCGATCCTGGATCCTGCCCGGCTTCACCGGCGCGAGCAGCAACTATTGGCGCGCTTGAGAAAAGGTCTATCCACATTGGACGCCGTGGAGGAGCTGCGCACGTTTGAGGAAGGCGCACCCCGCGTGGGCATCGTCTCGTTCGCCGTGCGCGGGCGCGACTCCGGCCAGATCGCGCAGACCCTGGCCCGCAAGCACAACATCGGCGTCCGCGATGGGCTCTTCTGCGCGCACCCGTTGGCGCGCCGGCTGTTGGGCGAGGCGAGCGTGCGCGCCGGCTGGGGCGGCGTGCCCGCGACCGCGTTGCGCGCGAGCATCGGACTGGGCACTACCGAGTCCGATGTGGACGCCCTGCTATCGGCTCTGCGGGAAGAGCTTTAGC
>JBIOYB010000413.1:0-63362 GCA_044869915.1 Allorhizocola sp. | reverse complement strand
GTCGTCGGTTGCCGACGCCGAGCGGATCAAGCGGGTCGCCGAGCGGATCGTCGCGACGCGCAAGGCAGGCAATGACGTCTGCGTCGTCGTCTCGGCGATGGGTGACACGACCGACGAGCTGATCGATCTCGCGCGTCAGGTGAGCCCGTTGCCGCCGGGACGCGAGTTCGACATGCTGCTCACGGCGGGCGAGCGGATCTCGATGGCCCTGCTCGCCATGGCCATCCACAATCTCGGCTACGAGGCCAGGTCCTACACGGGCTCGCAGGCCGGCGTGATCACGACCGCCTCGCACGGCCGGGCGCGGATCATCGACGTGACGCCGGGCCGCCTGCGCGGCGCGCTCGACGAGGGCGCGATCGTGATCGTGGCCGGCTTCCAGGGCGTCGCCCAGGACACCAAGGACATCACCACGCTCGGCCGGGGCGGGTCCGACACAACGGCCGCGGCCCTCGCCGCGGCGCTCAAGGCCGACGTGTGCGAGATTTACACCGACGTCGATGGGGTGTTCAGCGCCGATCCCCGCATCGTGAAAAACGCGCGGCGGATCGAGCAGATCACCTATGAGGAGATGCTGGAGCTGGCCGCGTGCGGCGCGAAGATCCTGCATCTGCGCAGTGTGGAATATGCCCGGCGGTTCGGCGTGCCGCTGCATGTGCGCTCGTCATATTCGGAAAAGGCGGGCACGATGGTGTCCGGATCGATGGAGGATCTCCCCGTGGAACAGGCAATGATCACCGGTGTGGCGCACGACCGGGGCGAAGCGAAGATCACGATTGTCTCGGTGCCGGACGAGCCGGGCGAGGCGGCGTCGATCTTCCGTGCCGTGGCCGACGCTGAGATCAACATCGATATGATTGTGCAAAACGTCTCGACCGAGGCGAGCGGGCGCACCGACATCTCGTTCACGCTGCCCAAGGATGACGGCCCCGCGGCCATGGCCGCGCTGCAGCGCATCCAGGAGCGCGTGGGCTTCAAGGGCCTGCTCTACGACGACCATGTCGGCAAGGTTTCCCTGGTTGGGGCGGGCATGCGCTCCCACCCGGGTGTGACGGCGACCTTCTGTGAGGCGCTAGCCAAGGCAGGGGTAAACATCGAAATCATCTCGACATCCGAGATCAGGATTTCGGTAGTCTGCCGTGACACGGAGCTGGACAGGGCCGTGCGGGCCGTGCACGAGGCATTCGAACTGGGCGGGGACGGCGAGGCCGTCGTCTACGCCGGGACTGGAAGGTGACCTGATGAGTAGACGTCCCACCCTGGCGGTGGTCGGTGCGACCGGTGCCGTCGGCACGGTCATGCTCGACATCCTCTCCAGCCGGGCCAACATCTGGGGTGAGATCAGGCTCATCGCCTCCCCGCGTTCCGCGGGGCGCAAGCTGATGGTGCGCGGCGAGGAGGTCACGGTCATCGCGCTGTCCGAGGAGGCGTTCGACGGCATAGACGTGGTGATGACGGACGTGCCCGACGAGGTCTCGGCGCAGTGGGCGCCGATCGCCGCGTCGCGTGGAGCCGTTGTCGTCGACAACTCGGGCGCGTTCCGGATGGACCCCGACATCCCGCTCGTCGTGCCGGAGATCAACCCGGAGCAGGTGCGCAACCGGCCCAAGGGGATCATCGCCAACCCCAACTGCACGACGCTCGCGATGATCGTCGCGATCGCGCCGCTGCATCGAGAGTACGGGCTCAAGGAGCTGGTTCTCGCGTCGTACCAAGCGGTTTCGGGCGCGGGTGCGCAGGGCGTGGAGACGCTCTACGACCAGATCGTCAAGGTGGCGGGCGACCGCCAGCTCGGCACGCGCACGGGCAACGTGCGCCACGCCGTGGGCGAAGACCTCGGCCCGTTCCCGGCGCCGCTGGCGCTCAACGTGGTGCCGTGGGCCGGATCGCTCAAGGACCAGGGCTGGTCGAGCGAAGAGCTCAAGATGCGCAACGAGTCCCGCAAGATCCTGGGCCTGCCCGACCTGAAGGTCAGCGCCACGTGCGTGCGCGTGCCCGTGGTCACCGGGCATTCCGTTGCGGTGCACGCGGTCTTCGGTTCCGAGGTCGACGCGGGCGGCGCGCGCGAAGTGCTGCGCGGCGCTCCCGGCGTGATCGTGGTCGACGACCCGGCGGCGGGCGAGTTCCCGATGCCGATCGACGCCGTGGGCACCGACCCGTCGTGGGTGGGGCGCATCCGGCGGGCGGTCGACGACCCGCGGGCGCTCGACTTCTTCGTCACGTGCGACAACCTGCGCAAGGGCGCCGCGCTCAACGCGGCCCAGATCGCCGAGGTGCTAGCGGGAGAGTTCGCCTGACAACGCGCTCGCTTAGACCGAGGCTGGGTTGTCTCTTGTGAGCTTGCGCAGCAGCGCTCGCTTAGACCGAGGCCCCGTCCTCTCTCGCGAGCTTGCGCAGCAGCGCCTCCTTGATGAGCGGCCGCGTTCCGAAGACCAACAGGAACGCGGCCTCTCGCATGAGCCGCTGGGCGTGATTGTCCAGCAGCACCGCGCGGCTTCCGATGTGGACGGTCAGCGTGGCCGCGGCGCGCATCGCGAGCTCCGACGCGGCCGCCCGGGCCTCGGGCACGTCTGGTCCGAGGAGCAGTCCGCGGCAGGCCTCGATCTCGCCGCCGAACGCGCCGCCCAGCATGCGGCCGCAGCGCGCCGCCACGCCCAGCGCGAGCGCGCCGACGAGCGCGGTGCCACTGGCCTCGTTTCGGCTCCATTCCGCGAAAGACTTGACCCCGGTGTGGCGCTCGTCGGGCAGGAAGTGCCGTGTGAAGTGGAGGATCACCGTGCGGCTCGCTTGCGCCGCAACGAGATTGACCCGCTCCGCACGCAGGCTCGGCACATCCACGACATCCATGAGGAAGAAGCGAATCTCGTCGCCATCGAGCGCGGCCACCTGCAGCACATGAATCATGCCCCAGCCCGTGACCCACGGCACCTGCCCGTCCAGCAGATAGCCACCGTCCACTTTGGACGCCTTGAGCTGGCCGGCGCGCGCGCCCGCGAGCGCGATACCGCTCCTGACTTCGCCCCGCTCCAGCTCGGCCTGCAACTCGGGCGGCGCCGCGCGCACCGCGCTGTGATGCTGGATCCACACGAAACTGGTGGTCAGGCAACCGCTCGCGAGCGCCTCGGCAATCGGCAACGTGTCGGCCAGATCGGGCAGACTCGTGGCGATGCCATAAAAGCCGGCATCGGCAAGCGCCCGGAAGTGAGACTCCGGCACGCCATCGGCCCGGTCCACCGCCAGGGCGGCGGGCAGAAGCACCTCATCGGCGAGCCGTTGCGCCCGTGCCGTCATCGTCTGGCGGTCCATGGGATAACAATGCCAGCCCAGCACGTGGAGGGCACGACCTAGCCTTCGTCGTCGCGCTCCCGATCCGGCACGGAGTCCGGCATCTCCTCGGCGGAGAGGTGATCCGGATCCCCCTGGTCGCGCGCGGCGAGCCGCGCCTGATCCTGCTCCCGGTCGGGCTCCAGCCGCTCAACACTTTCCCTGTCCGGGTACATAGGCTGGATGTACCCGGACAGGGAAGCGGCAATCAGCGTTTGATCACCGGTTAAAAGCATCCCGGACGGCGTCCTTCGCGTCCTCGGCTGCCTGCTTGGCCTTCGCCTTGGCCTGCTCCGCAGCACCCTCGGCCTGAAGGCTCTCATTGTCGGTCACATCACCAATTTTCTCTTTGGCCTTGCCCTTGAGCTCTTCGGCCTTGTTTTCGATGTCACCCATGACAAAGACTTGCCCGCAATGACGCGCGTGGAAACGTGCGGCTCGGCGGCTTGCGTGCGGGCGGTTTGCCGCGCGCGGGCTCCGTCGTGGGGCGGGTCAGGAGGGGGCGAAGCGGACCGTGTTGCGGCCGGAGCGCTTGGCGGCATAGAGCGCCTTGTCGGCCCGGCGCAGGGTGTGTGCCGGTGTCTCGGTGTTGCCCTGCAGGGCCACGCCGATGCTGATGGTGCCACCCACGCCGCGCGCGGCCTCGGTGAGGCGCTCGGCGATGGCGACCGCCATGTCGGCCGACGGGACGTCGATGACGGCCACGAACTCGTCGCCGCCGATGCGGAACAGCTCATCGCCGTGGCGCAGCGCGGTTTGCAGCGCGCCGGCGAGGTCGACCAGGAGCCGGTCGCCCGCCTCGTGTCCCTGGGAGTCGTTGAGCACCTTGAGCTGGTCGACGTCGATGGCCAGCAGGGCGGTGCGCTCGGGCAGCGCGTTGGCCAGGCGCTCGTCGAACGGGCCGCGGTGGCCCAGGCCGGTCAGCGGGTCGGAATTGGCCTGGCGGTGCAGGGCACGCAGGTTGGAAAGCTTCTCCAGGCACGTGCCTGCCTGCGCCGCGAGCAGCTCGAGCAGGTTGACCGTTGCCGGGTTGGGCTGGCTGACCGACTCGTCGAGGGCGATCAGCGCGCCCGAGACCGTGCCGCTGCCCAGGGGCACCGCGATCATGCTGCGTACGCCCGAGTCGGTCAGCGCCTCGAAGCCGCGCGCGTTGAGCAGGGCAGGGTCGCCGATGGAGTAGGCCGCGCCGTGCCGGCCGGCCAGGTCAACCAGTGTGCTCAGGCGCTCCGGCTCGGCGTGGGCCAGGCGTGCCACGAGCGGCCGATCGCGCTGCTCGGGCGAGCTGGCCGCGAGCATCACGCCCGCTGCGGTCGAGCGGAGCAGCACAGCCGCCGCGAGCCCGGTGACCTCGCGCGCCGCCCGGCACGCCCGGGTGAGGACCTCGGTGTCGGTCTCGGCCTCGGTCAACGCCATCGCGTGGCGCAGCAGCTGCTCCCCGCGCGTCTCGGCGGGCGGGCCGCCCAGCTCCTCGACCCGCGCCCCGAGCAGTTGGCCGATCTCGCCGAGCAGGTCCTCCCATCCCTCGATCGACACCGGGCTGGTCCACTCGGCGTTGAGCACGCCGATCGGCTGGCCGGTGCGGTCCAGGATGGGGACGCAGATCTCGGCCAGCACGTCCTTGCCGAGCTCCACATAGTCGGGGTCGGTGGCCACGTCGTGCAGGGTGACCGACTTGCCGCTGGCGTAGACCCGGCCGACGACTCCGCGCCCGAGCGGCACCGACGAGTAGACCTGCCATGACCCCGTGGCGGCGACACAGCGCAACCTGTCCTGGACATGGAGCAGGGCCGCGATCAGGGCGCCACCGGAGCTGCGCCGGCTGAGCACGGCGAGGGCCGCATGGCAGGCGTCAACGGCGCTGTGGCTGCGCCGCAGCGACATTTTCACATCAGCGATGATGTCGGCGATGGGCACTGAGGGGTTTCCGGTTGGCTAAGGGGTGGGGGATGGTCACGGACGAGCTTACCCACAGTGTGCTTGGCTCATCGGCCTCTACGCGCCCCATTGCCACCTAGTGAGAGAGGCGATACCGGAGTCATGATCTTCACGGTGACCGCTATGGGGCAATGCGATCGTTTTCCTTCTATTTGTTCCCGGCCTGGAGCGCTTCCACATTCAAGGGCGGGAACAGCGCGCGGACGACTCCACCGGGCGCGGGTGTGTCCATCGTCACAGGTCGGGCGGCCTGCGGGCGGGTGGCCCGTGGCGCCCGGCCCGCCGGGCCGGGTAGTTTGACTGGCTATGCGCAGGCTTGCCGTTCTCACCGCCGGCACTGCCGCCTACGTGGTGGCGGTGACCGCCATGCCCGCCTACGCCGGCGACGGCCCGGTCCCGTTCGACGAAACCGGCCTCCTGCCCAACACCGGCGTCAAAATCAGCATGCTGGCGTTCGCGGGCCTGACCCTGCTCATCCTCGGCGGCGGCGCGATCTGGGCCAGCCGCCGCAAGCGGCGTTAAGAAAGCCGCCGCCTTGCTCACCCGTGCCTGGGGGATCGCGCGTTCCCTGGCCATGTATCACGCGATTCCGGGCAGGCAGCGCCGCATGGCGCGGTTCTACCGCCAGTTCCTCGGGCCCGGCGATCTCGGGTTCGACATCGGCGCGCACGTGGGCAGCCGGGTCCGGGCGTGGTCGCGCCTGGGTGCCCGGGTGGTGGCGATCGAGCCGCAGCCCGACTTCGTGCGCGTGCTGCGCCTGTTTTTCGGGCGCGACGAGCTGGTGACGATCGCACCCGTCGCGGTCGGCGCGCGGCCCGGCCGGGCACGCATCGCCGTGTCCAGCGCGACGCCCACGGTCTCGTCGATGTCCACCGACTGGATGGAGTCGGTGAGCGCGGCCGACGCGCGGTTCGCCGCGGTCAGGTGGGATCGATCGGTTGAAGTCGATGTCGTGACGCTGGAGCAACTGATCGCCGCGCACGGTGAGCCCGCGTTCTGCAAGATCGATGTGGAGGGTTTCGAAGTTGAGGTGCTGGCAGGGCTGAGCCGCCCGCTCGCGGCCCTGTCCTTTGAGTACCTGCCCATGGCCCACGAGGCGGCCCTGGCCGCTCTGGATGTCGTGGAGAGGCTGGGCGACTACCGCTACAACTACACGCCGGTCGAGACCATGCGGTTTGCCGGCGAGCACTGGCTCGACGCTGCGGACCTGGTCGAGCTGCTCGAGCGATTCCGGCCCCTGGGCCGCTCCGGCGATGTCTACGCGAGGCTCGCCCGCTGATGCCACTGCCACACCACGTCGCGCCCGAAGGACTCCACCAGCAGCGCGAGCGCGACAACGAGCGCCAGCTGGGAAAAGGGGACCTCGGCCGCCACGCACACCAGCACGATGCCCTGGACCGCGGCCACGACCTTGCGCCAATAGCGGGGTGGCACGCGGCGGCGCAACCACGGCTGGATCCAGCCGACCGCGACATAGACGTAGCGCATGGCCCCGATCGCCAGCACCCACACGCCCACCGCGGGCGCGACGTGTACAGATAAAACGAGAATGAGAAAAGCGTCGACCTCCATGTCGAAGCGCGCCCCGAACGGTGTGACCGTGCCGGTGCGGCGCGCGACCTTGCCGTCGACCGCGTCGAGCACCAGCGCCACCACCACGATCCCCACATATTCCCGCTGCGGCACGTCGCCGGTGAGGCCGTCCGCGGTAAGCGCGGTCACGCCCCCGATGAGCACCGCGCGGGTCAGCGTCACCCAGTCGGCCGGGCCGAAACGCTGGGGCCCCGACCGGACCAGCAACGCGCACAGCACGAGCCCATATGTGGCACCGACGGTCCACCCGGCGGGGCCCAGCCCGATCGCCGAGTGCAGCGTCGCCAGCAAAGCGGCCTGGCTGATGAGCCCGAATGCCGGGCCCAGTCGAACCGCCGCCACTTCACCTCCGTGGGTTCGTTTGAAGGGAGGCCGATGACTTATCACGCACGCGCTTTCTGGGTCAAATCGCCCGGCGCCGGGGAGATCCGCCCGGTGGCGGTGCCGGCTCGCGGGCTGGACGAGGTACTCGTAAAAACTATCTATTCTGGAATCAGCCGGGGGACGGAAACCTTGGTTTTCCGCGGACAAATACCCGAGAGCCAGCGCAACCTGATGCGAGCGCCCTTTCAGGACGGTGACTTCCCAGGCCCCGTCAAATACGGCTACCTCAACGTGGGTGTCGTCGAGCAGGGGCCGGCGGAGCTGCTCGGCCGCACGGTGTTCTGCCTCTATCCACACCAGACGGTGTATGTGGTGCCGGCCACCGCGGTGACCCCGGTGCCCGACGGCGTACCGGCCGCGCGGGCGGTCCTGACCGGCACGGTGGAGACGGCCGTCAACGCGCTCTGGGATGCCGCCCCGCTCATCGGCGATCGGATCACGGTGGTCGGCGCCGGCATGGTCGGGTGTTGCGTCGCGGCGCTGCTCGCGCGATTCCCTGGTGTGTCGGTCGAGTTGGTGGACGTCAATCCGTCGCGCGCCGGCGTCGCTTCCACCTTGGGCGTGGACTTCGCGCTTGCGGGGGCGGCGACGCGCGGGCGCGACCTGGTGGTGCACGCGAGCGCGACCGCCGCCGGGCTCCAGCTGTCGCTGGATCTGCTCGCGCGCGAGGGCCGGGTGATCGAGCTCAGCTGGTACGGTGACCGCGAGGTGGGCCTGCGGCTGGGCGGGGCGTTCCACTCCGGACGGTTGAGCATCCGCGCGAGCCAGGTCGGCACGGTCGCACGCCCAGACCGCACGTTCGCGCAGCGTCTGGCCCTGGCGCTGGACCTTTTGCGGGATCCGGTCTTCGACACGCTTCTCACGGGGAGTTCGCCCTTTGACCAGCTGCCCCAGGTGCTCACGGCGATGGCCGCGGGTAACGGGGACTGGCTGTGTCATGTCATTACCTACCCAGGAGAATGAGCCAGTGTTCAGCGTGACCGTCCGCGATCACATGATGATCGCCCACAGCTTTCGGGGAGAGGTCTTCGGGCCCGCGCAGCGGCTGCACGGCGCGACCTTCGTGGTCGACGCGACCTTCCGCCGCGCTTCACTCGACGCCGACGGCATCGTCGTCGACATCGCGCTGGCGGCGCGCGAGTTGAGCGCCGTGGTCGGCTCGCTCAACCTGCGTAACCTGGACGAGGAGCCGGCCTTCACGGGGATGAACACGACCACGGAGGTGCTGGCGCAATACATCGCCGACCGGCTGGCCTCACTCATCAGGGAAGGTGCGCTCGGGGAGAGCGCGCGAGAGCTGGCGGGCATCATGGTCACGCTGCATGAGTCGCACGTCGCGTGGGCAAGTTACGAGCGGGCGCTATGACGGTCCTGCACTTCGTCGTGCCCGAGGATCTGTCCTCGCCGACGGGCGGCAACATCTATGATCTTCGGGTGGATGCGGGCCTTTCCTCCCTGGGATGGTCCGTGCGCAGGCAGGCCGGGGTCGACGCCATCCCCGACGGCGCGCTCGTGCTGGTCGACGGGCTGGTCGCGTCGCTGGTGCCCACCGATCGGTTTCGTGTCGTGGTGCTGTTGCACATGCCGCTGCCCGTGCCGCCAGGCGCGATGGCGGTGATCACGACGAGCGAGTGGTGCCGGCGGCACATGCTCGACGAGCACGGCCTGGATCCCGACCGGGTGCACGTGGCCGCGCCCGGAGCCGAGCCGGCCGCGTTGGCCGAGTCTTCCGAAGCGGGCGACCGCCTGCTGTGCGTGGGCGTCGTGGCCCGGCACAAGGGACACGATGTGCTCGTCGAGGCACTGGCAAAGCTGCCCGATTTGCCGTGGCGGTGCACGTGTATCGGCGCCCTGAATCGGGAACCCTCATTTGTGAGCCGGTTGGTCCACCAGACACGGGAGCACGGGATGGCCGACCGCATCACCTTTCCCGGCCCGCGCACGGGCCCGGACCTCGACGCGGGTTACGCGGCCGCCGACCTGCTGGTGCTGCCGACGCGAGGCGAAAGCTACGGCATGGTCGTGACCGAGGCGCTCGCGCGCGGGATCCCGGTCGTGGCGACGCGGGTCCAGGGCGTGCCGGAGGCGCTGGGGCGCGCACCCGACGGCGACGTGCCCGGGATCCTCGTGCCGCCGGACGACCCGGCCGCGCTGGCGGGCGCGTTGCGCGCCTGGCTCGAGCAACCCAAACTCCGGCGCGCGCTGCGCCAGACGGCGCGGGAACGCCGCGCCGAGCTGACCGGTTGGGAGGTCACGTCGATGGCCATCGCGAAAGTCCTGGAGCACCATGGATAGGCGGCCTTACATCCTGCTCAGCTGCAGTGTGTCGATGGACGGCTATCTCGGCGGCGCCACCGAGGAGCGGCTGATGCTGTCCAACGCCGCCGACTTCGACCGGGTCGACTCCGTACGGGCCGAGTGCGACGCGATCCTGGTGGGCGCGCGGACGGTGCGGTGCGACAACCCCCGGCTGCTGGTGCGCTCGCAAGCCAGGCGCGACGAACGCGTGGCACGCGGGCTCAAACCCTTGCCCATCAAGGTGACCGTGACCCGGCGGGCGCGGCTCGACGCCGAAGCGGAGTTCTTCACCACCGGCGACACGGAGAAGATCGTGTATTGCGCGAGCGGGGCGGTGGCCCACGCGGCGGCACAGCTCGGCACGGTCGCGACCGTGGTGGACGGCGGCCAGCCGGTCGACTTCCGTTGGCTGGCCGAGGATCTGTGCGAGCGCGGCGTCGAGCGGCTGATGGTCGAGGGCGGCGGGAGCATCCACACCGAGTTCTTGACCGCCGGGCTGGCCGACGAGCTGCACCTGGTGGTCGCGCCGTTCTTCGTCGGCGACTCGCGGGCCCGCCGCTTCGTCAGCGACGGCCACTTCCCGTGGAACCCAGCGCACCGGGCTAAGCTCGCCGACGTGCGGCAAATCGGTGATGTAGTTCTTTTGCGGTACGCGTTGTCCGCCCGGTTCGCCTCATGAGCGCAGCCGTTGCCGCTCGCCGTGCGAGCGCCGTCCTCGCGGGCCTGTTCCTGCTGCTCGTCCTGCTCCTGCCGAGCGAGATCGCCAACCTGACGCCGCTGGGGTTCCTGCGCGTGCCGTTGGACGGAATCCTTGCGGTGCTTGTGGTTTGGCTGTGGCCGCGGCGGGCGGTCGCCATCGGGGCGGGCGTCGTGCTCGGGGTGCTGACCGTCGCCAAGGTGATCGGGCTCGGCTTCTCCGCGGTGCTCGACCGGCTCTTCGACCCCGTGAACGACTGGTCGTTCGTGTGGGCGGCGCTCGAATTCGTCAAGCGATCATACGGGTGGGTGGCGGTCATCGGCCTGGTGGCGTTGGCACCCATCGTGGTGGCGTTGGTGACTTTGGCGTTCGTCCGGATCGCGGCATGGCTCGGCGAGTACCGAGTCGTGACCGTGCGTGGTGTGGCGGCGGCGGGCGTGGCGTGGGTGGTCCTGCTCGTGTCGGGGACGCCGGTCGCGTCGCACGACTTCTACGACCGCGTGGCGCAGGTCTACGCCGGGGCGACGGAGGCGAGCCGGTTCGCCGAGCAGCTGGTCTCGGACAAATATGCGGACGTCCCGGGCGATCAGATGCTCAAAGCGTTGCGCGGCAAGGACGTGATGGTCGTCTTCATCGAAAGCTACGGGCGCGTGGCCCTCTCGTCGCCGCAGGTGAGCGCGGTGCTCGACGCGGGCCGGCCGCGGCTGCGCGCGGCCGGATTCGAGGCGCGCAGCGGATTTTTGACGTCGCCCACGGCCGGCGGCGGGAGCTGGCTCGCGCACGCCACCCTCATGTCCGGCCTGTGGGTCGACGACCAGCAGCGGCGCGAGGCACTGGCGCACAGCGACCGCCTGACGCTCAGCGGCGCCTTCCAGCGCGCAGGCTGGCGCACGGTCGCGGTCATGCCCGGGACCAATGGGGCATGGCCCGAGGGCGCCGTGTTCGACTTCGACCGGGTCTACAGCTCGGAGGATCTGGGCTATCGCGGGCAGCGGTTCACCTTCTCCACGATCCCGGATCAGTACACGCTCGCCAGCTTCCAGCGGCTGGAGCATTCGGAGCCCTCGAGCGGTGAGCCGCTCATGGCGATGATCCCGCTGACGTCGAGCCACGGGCCGTGGGATCCGGTGCCGGAGCTCGTGCCGTGGGAGGAACTCGGTGACGGCTCCGCATTTGTCGGCGGGCCGGAGAACAGCGATCCAGTGCGCATGCGGGTCAACTATCCGCGCGCCATCGCGTACTCGATAGAAACGCTTATCTCTTATGTGGAAACCTATGGCGATGACGACCTCGTGCTGCTCTTCCTCGGCGACCACCAGCCCGCGACCATGGTCACCGGCCCGCGCGCGAGCCGCGACGTCCCCGTGACGATTGTCACGCGCGACGCGGGTGTCCTGTCCCGCACGGCATCCTGGGCCTGGACCGAGGGCCTCAAACCCGGCCCACAGGCCGCGATCTGGCCCATGGACACCTTCCGCGATCGTTTCCTGGAGTCGTTCCCATAGCCCGTAATCCACATGATTGATGGGAATCTCCGTCCAATGGGTTGACTCGCCGCGCGGGATCGCGCACATTAGCGTGTCGTGGTGGACGGAACCTTCCATGGGCTTTCTCCTACGCAGATCTCAGCCCTGGTCGTGCTGATGGCCGAGGCCCGCCCGGTGAGCAACGCCGAGATGCGGGAGCTCGCCGGATTCGGCCTCTCCGGCAAGGATCGGCAGGGACTCGTGGCGCTGGATCTCATCAGGTCCTCCAAGCACCGCCTTTCGTTCGTCCACGAGCTCACCGAGCACGGTTGGCACAGGAGCCGCGAGCTGTTGCGGATCGGCGCGATCCGTGGCGCCGGCCCCACCGCCGGGGCGCTGAGCGTGCTGCTGGCGGCGCTGGACCGAGGGCTGCAGCGCACACGGCAGTCGCCGAGCGCCTTCTTCCAACTGGCACCATCGGACCTGGAGCATGCGATTCGCTTGGCGTACAAGGCACACGCCAAGGCGTCGGGCGACTGGGTACGGTTGACCGAGATCCGTTCCACCCTGGGCCACGCCGGCCGGGCCGATGTCGATGCGGCGCTCACCCGCCTCGTGGCCCAGCCCGACATCCGGATCGCGCCGGTGGCCAACCTCAAGTCGCTCAGCGACGACGACCGCGCCGCCGCGATCAGGCTCGGGGGAGAAATGAAGCACGCCATCGCGATCGAGGGATGATGAACGAAACCGAATGCCGCGCGCTCGCGTCACTGAAGTTCGACCTGGCCCTGACGCCCGACGACGTCTGGCGCTCCTCGCCGTTCAATGTGGACGAGCTGCATCGGGACATGGTCGAGCGCATCTTCGAGGGCGTGAACGAGGCCAGGGACGGCCGCACGGCCAACCCGCTGGGCGTGGCCGTGCGCGGGCAGAGCGGCATCGGCAAGACGCACATGATGGGCATGATTCGCGCCCGCACACAGGTCGACGGCGGGTACTTCTTCCTCGTGAGCCTCGCCAACGGGCAGACGTTCTGGGGGAGCGTCGCCCTGTGCATGGTCGAAGGGCTCATGCGGCCCAGCCACAGCTGGCCCACCCAGCTGAAGGCGTTCCTGCGCCGGCTGACCCCGATGATGGGGCTGCCGCCGCAGCTGCGGGACATCATCGCCGGCGACGCCCCGATCCGGCCGCAAGACCTCAGGACGTTCATCGACCGGCTCCGGCTGCTCGACCCGATCGTCGGGCAGGAGGCTCAGCACACGGCGCGGGCGTTGGTGTTGCAGGCCTCCCCGCACTTCGACGCGCAGGACATCGGCCGGGCATACCTGTCGTCCCTGGAGCTGTCGGAGTTCGCCGGCCGGGCGGAGTGGGGCTTCGGCACGAGCCCGCGCCTGCCGCATCTGATCGTCCGGGACATCTCGCGGTTGCTGGCGCTCACCGGCAGCCCGACCGTCATCGCGATCGACCAGATCGACACGCTGTTCGCTCAGACGTCGGGCTCGCTGATGGGTGGGGACGGCGCCTTCGAGCCGCAGACCAAGGAGCTGCTCGGGCAGATCGCCGACGGGCTCCTGCAGTTGCGCGAGGTGACCCGCAAGGCGCTCATCGTCCTGGCCTGCCTGCCCGACACTTGGGAGATGATCAAGTACGGTGCCGCGACGCCGGTGCCGGACCGCTTCCGGGAGAGCTCGTCGCTGCGCACCATCCCCACGCCCGAAATCGGCATCGCCATCGTGCGCAAGCGCCTGGCCGAGCGCTACGGCCGCGTGCATTTCACCCCGCCCCACGGGACCTGGCCGATCGCGCCGAAGGCCTTTGCCGGTGTTGGCGGCAGGTTCACCCCACGGGCCCTGCTCAAGCGGGTCGAGCGGCACGCGGCCGAATGTGTGCGGGCGGGGAGGGTGGTCGAGCTCGAGGACCTGGAGGCCGACGGTCTCGGCCAGCCGACCCCGGAAAGCGTTGCCCCGCCTGGGCCGCCACGGGTCCGAGGACTGTCCGCATTGGACGATCGATTCGCCAAGCTGTGCGCGGACGCGCAGATCGACGGCGCGCTGTTCCACGCCACCGAGGATCAGCAGATGCCCATCCTGCTCCACGCGGGGCTCAAGGCGCTCATCACCGAGTTGGGCGGATCGTTCAAGCAGGACCCACTGCCGAGCTCGAGGCCCTCGCTGCACGCCCGGCTGCGCCTGACCCTCGACGAGGGCACAGAAGACGAACGGCACTGGGGGATGCGCGCCATCGCGGGCGACGGCGCCGCCGCCGTCATCTCGCGGATCAAAAACGCGTGCACCATGGCGGGCCTGGACGCCGCGATCCCCAAGCGGTCGCTGGTGTTCCTGCGCAACAAGCCCTGGCCCAGCGGGCCCAAGACCAAACAGGCCGTGCAGGCCTTCCACGACGCGGGCGGGCGCACCCTGCCGGTCTCGCCCGACGACCTGAAGGTCTTCGACGCGCTACGGGCCATGCACGAGCAGCCCGACGAGCACCTGACCGAATGGCTCACCACCCGCAAGCCCGCCACGCACACCCGGCTGTTTCAAGACATCTTCGGCATGCTCGCCTCCGCCTGACATCGCGCAAGAACCATCAAGTGGGCCGGCCGTCGCGTCGCTACGCTGTGCCGGTGACCGTGATCCGGGACATCCTGCGGCTGCTGGCCTTGATCAACGGGCGCCGCCACGAGGATGTCTCGCTGGCGGCCCTGTCCAGGCTGGCCCATCGCTCGCCCTTCCACCTGCACCGCAGGTTTGCCCGGATCGTGGGCGAGACGCCCAAGGCCTACACCGCCCGGGTCCGCCTGACGCGCGCCGCCGCGGACCTTCTGCGCACCGACCGCGCCGCTTCGGTGGTGGCCTTCGACCACGGGTATGCCAGCCACGAGGTGTTCACCCGGGCCTTCACCCGCCTCTTCGGCCTCACCCCCAGCGCCTACCGGGCGCGAGGACTGTCCACCGAGGACGACCGGGCCATCGCGGCCCACGCCGCCACCGTGGCCTCGGTAGCGCCGTGCATCGGCCTGTATCACCTGCCCACCACCACCATCGAGAAGAGGAACACCCACGTGCCCATCGACATCGCCGTCAAAGACCTGCCCGCCACGCACGCGCTCGTGATGCGCCGGCGCATCAGCCGCGATGAGATCGCCACCGCGCTGTCGGAGTGCCTGCCCCGGATATTCGCCGAAGCCCAGCGGCAGGGCCTGGCCATAACCGGCCCGCCGTTCGCCCGCTACCCCGAGATCGGCATGGGCTCACTGGTCATCGAGGGCGGCATGCCGATCGCCGCACCCGCCCCGCCCGACGCGACCGGCGACGGCATCGAGGCGCTCACCATGCCCGCCGGCCCGGCCGCCGTCACCATCCACCGCGGCCCCTATGAGCGGCTCATCGAGACCTACCGCGAGATCGAAAAGTGGCTCGAGGAGCACGGGCGCACGCCCGCAGGCCCGCCATGGGAAACCTACCTGACCGACCCCGGCGAGCACCCGGACCCCGAAACCTGGGAAACCGAAATCGTCCAACCCATCCGCTGACCGCCGGCGAGTGTCCACTTCGGACCGGTGAACGCCGGGGGGCCTAACTCCGCCGGGCGTCCTTGACGAACACGATCCCGTCGATGCCGGCCAGATGCGCCGGATCCAGCGGGGCGTAGCCGAACCAAGGGGACACACGGAGGGCAGGCGTCGCGTCGGCGAGCGTGACAGCCAGCCGGTGGGCATCGACGACATATCGGTCCTCCGGCAGCGCGTACAGCAGCCCCTCGATGGTGTCGGAAGGTGGGGCGCCCACGCCATGGTGGCGGATCGTGCCAAGGGCCGTGGCGAGGAAGGCGTATCCCTCGCCCAGGTGGGCGCTCACGATCGCACCGGCGCTCCACCACCACAGCGGCAGGCCGCCCATCCGCATCGTGCTCTTGTCCCGCTGAAGATGCGAGTTGTGCGCGGACACCAACGCCGGACCTCGTTCGGCGATGGCGAACAGGTTGGCGGCCATCATCGAATCCCGCACGCTCAGCAGCCACGCCATCCGACCCGGTGACGCGTCGGCCATCCAGAAGTGGTAGCGCAGCAGCCCGGTGGCGGTCCGACCGTACATGCGTGCCCGATCCCAATCCTCCCCCGAAGACACCGCGATCAACTGCGGCGTCTGCGCGTCGAGCAGGGCCACCAGATCATCGGCGAGCAACCGCAGCCGCTCGGCGTCGGGCGTCCGCCCCACCGACTGGGACGGGTCCCTCATCGCGGCCGGATTGGTCCACCTGTCGTCAGCGCCGAGCAGACGGTCGAGCGTATCCGCGGTGCAGGGAAGCAGATCGGCGTCGGCCCAGGCGGTGAGGTAGGCGTGCAATGCGGTGAGGGCCTGCCGTGGGCTCGCGGCGCCGGTGATCTCCAGTGGGCCGTCGAACCCGGCGAACCGCAGCCGCTCGGACCCGGGCCGGCCGTCGTTGTACGCGCGCATCCAGCGCACCAGCTCGCGGTTTGCCGCGAAGGCGCCCCAGTCGTGGCTGAAGCCGCGCTCCATGACCTCGTCGAGGGAGCCCGTGCCGGACGTGACGTAGTCGTCCACGACCAGGCCCATCACGCAGTCGCTTTCGATGGCGATCGTCCGGTAGCCCTCCTGCTCGACGAGCTGCCGGAAGAGTTCATTGCGTACGTTGAGCAGAACATCCTCGCCGTGGGTGGGCTCGCCCAAGGCGAGCAGCCGCGGCCGGGCCGGGAGCAGCCGCATGACGGTCGCGGCCTCGACGGCATGGGCGGTTTCCTTGGTACCAGCAATCATGCCCTCAACGGTATCGTTGAACCTTCAGTTGAAACTTCTCCGCGATGTAGGCAGAGCATTGACGCGAAAGCTTCAAGACGGTGGACGGCTCAGGCCGGTCGACCTGGCCCGCGGGCACGGCCTGTCCACCCAGGCGATCCGCAACTACGAGGCGGCCGGCATCCTGCCGGACGCCAAACGCACACCGCACGGATACCGCACCTACACGCCGCGGCACGCCCAAGCCCTCCGCGCGTTCCTCGCCCTCGTGCCCGGACACGGCCACCAAACCGCCACGGCGATCATGCAGGCGATCAACCGGGACGCCACCGAGGACGCGCTCCGGCTCATCGACGAAAGTCACACCCAACTGCTCGACGACCGCCGCACCCTCCAGGCCGTCGAAGCCGCGCTTCACGACCTCAATCCCATGCCGCAGGAACGCGGCGACACGTTCGTCGGCCCCCTGGCCAGAAGGCTCGGCATCCGCCCAGCCACCCTGCGCAAATGGGAACGCGCCGGCGTGGTCCAGCCGCGCCGCGACCCGCAGACGGGCTACCGGGTCTACAGCGCGGCCGACGTCCGCGACGCCCTACTCACCCACCAGCTCAGACGGGGCGGCTACCGGCTGGAGCAGATCGCCCCGCTGATCGCCCAGGTCCGTTCCGCCGGAGGCGTCGCACCGCTCGCATCGATGCTGCACGACTGGCATGCCCGCCTCTCGGCCCGCAGCCGCGCCATGCTCACCGGCGCCGCCGCACTGGACGCCTACCTCGGCGACCCCCTGTGACGCTTCACCGACTGGTGCGGTCGAGACGGCGCGGCCGCGTCGTTGCTCAGGCCCGCTCGAAGGTGAGATCGAAGTCCTTGCGCCAGGTCTTGCCCTGATCCCCGGAGGCCTCCCAACGTCCAAGGATCCGGTCCTTCTCGATATCGGCGATGAAACGCTGATGGAGATCCGGATCCTCGCGCGTCATGGTCCAGCGCTCGCCGTCGAAGGTCATCGCGTAAAGGCGGCATACGCCGCGATCGTCTTGGTAGAGCACGACGTAGACGTCATTCGGGTCGCTGCGTCCGATGACGAGGCTCATCTCCGAGTGGTGCGCGCCTTCGCCAAACTCGGACCGCACGAACAGCAACGACTCCCCGAGCCGTTCGACAGTGGTCGTGCCCGGCACTTCGACGCCCGGCGGCTCGAGGAACCAGGCATCCGACATCGTCGTTGTCCACTCGCCGACGAGCCCGTCGAGCTTCTCGAGTTCGGTGTTGCGCATCAATTCCTCCGATCGATTCGGCCACGTGACGTTATCCGGGCCATAGTCGCGCTGCAATGAGCCGTGCGCCGGCGCTACACGGCGCTGAAGTCACCGCGCACCAAATCTGATGCAGCAGGCCATTTTCAAACGACCCGCAGGCCCTCTCGCCCAGCCCGGCCACCGCGTCCGCCGGCCAGCGTCCCACCGATCGTCGGGTGCCCACGGCGCAGCGGTGTTTTCCCGGCGCCGCGTGGTTTTGCCCCGCCGTGGCGGGTGCCCATCGATCGTGGGGTGCCGGGGCTCGGCCGCTGATTGGCGCGGCGGTGTTTCCCGGTGCCGCGTGGTTTTGCCCCGCCGTGGCGGGTGCCCACCGATCGTGGGGAGCCCGGGGCTCGGCCGCTGATTGGCGCGGCAGTGTTTTCCCGGTGCCGCGTGGGTTTGCCCTCCGCGGCGAGCGCCCATCGATCGTGGGGAGCCCGGGGCTCGGCCCCGGGGCAGAATCGCGGACCACGCCGAGCTCGACCGAAGGTCGACGAGCAAGCAAAGTGGTCGGGGTAACCGGATTTGAACCGATGGCCTCTTCGTCCCGAACGAAGCGCGCTACCAAGCTGCGCCATACCCCGATGGTGCGTCGAAAGACTACCCCATGCCCGGCCCCGGCCCCAAACCGGTATCCGTGCTCACCGCGGGATGAGCGTGAGCAGTGTCGCTTCGGGCCGGCATGCGAAGCGGACGGGGGCGGTGGGGTGGGTGCCGACGCCCGCGGAGACGTGCAGCCATGAGCGGCCGCCGGCCCACGGGTGTAGGCCGCGCGCCATGCGCCGGTCCAGGCCGCAGTTGGTGACGAGCGCGCCGACGCCCGGGACGCAGACCTGGCCGCCGTGGGTGTGGCCGGCCAGCAGCAGGTCGTAGCCGTCCGCCGCGAACGCGTCGAGCACGCGCGGCTCCGGGGCGTGGGCGAGGGCGATGCGCACGTCCGCGTCGGCGGAGGCCGGTGCGGGCCGGTAGTCGTCGCGCCCGATGTGCGGGTCGTCGACGCCGGCCAGGTCGATGGTGCGCCCGCCCGCCTTGAGCTCGGCGCGCGCGTTATTCAGGTCAGCCCAGCCGGCCTCGGTGAACGCCGCCCGCAACTCCTCGTGCGGCAGGTCCACGCCATGCTGGTATTCGCGTTCCTTCACGAAGTAGGTGAACGGATTTTTCCAGACCGGCCCGGTGTAATCGTTGGAGCCGAAGACGAACGCCCCCGGTACCACAAAAAGATCTTTAAAGGCTTTTTTCACATATGGTACGGCTTCCGGGTGAGCCATATTGTCCCCGGTCACCACGACCAGATCCGGGTCGAGCCCGGCCAGTTCGTTGACCCACCGCTGCTTGCGCGCCTGCTGCGGCGTCAGGTGCAGGTCGGACACGTGCAGCACGCGCAGCGGCTCGGCCTCCGGCGCGAGCACGGGCACATCAAATCGCCGCAGTGTGAACAGGTTGCGCTCCACGAGGGAGGCATAGGCGAGCGTCGCGGCACCGGCGACGAAGACTCCTGCGGTGATTCTGCCAAGCGTGCGCATGGCTCCCAGAGTAGTTTGCTGCCCATGACTACGACGCTGAAGGACCGGCTCACAGCAGACATGCGCGCGGCGCTGAAGGCACGGGACGTGCTGACGACCTCGACGCTGCGGATGGCTCTGGCCGCCGTGGGCGTGGCCGAGGTGGCGGGCAAGGCGAAGCGTGAGCTCAGCGACGACGAGGTCTTGGCCGTGCTGGCCAAGGAGTCGAAGAAGCGCACCGAGGCGGCGACCGCGTTTGCCGATGCGGGGCGGGCCGAGCAGGCGGCCAAGGAGCGGGCCGAGGAGGAGGTGTTGGCGCGCTATCTGCCCAAACAACTGTCCGATGCCGAGATCGCCGACCTGGTGACGCGGGTCCTGCAATCCGGCGACCTCAGCGGAGGCGGCAGGGCCGTGATGGGGCAGGCGATGAAGGCCGTGCAGGCGGAGTCGGCCGGCCGGGCGGACGGCGCCAAGCTGGCGGCCGAGGTGCGCCGCCAGCTAGGCGTCTAGTCAGGGAACTACGTCCACACCCCTGCACAGCGGCGGGAAGCAGGTGGGGCGGATGGTCGGGCGCGGTCCGCCGCCTCCGCCACCACCCCCTCCTCCTCCGCCGCCGCCTCCGCCACCTGAGCTGATGAGCAGCGTGACGGGGTTGTTCTTGACCGTGCGGCCGGCCGGGTTGGTGCCCGCGACCGTGCCGGCCGGGCAGGCCGACTGGACGGGCGTGCGCGTGTCGACCTCGACCGTGAAGCCGGCGCCCCGCAGGACCGCGGTCGCGTCGGCGACCGACCGGCACATCACGTCGGGGATCGCCACCTGCGTGCCGTAGGCCAGCTTGTCGCTGGGCTTGGTGAACTGGATGGCGGGCTTGCCCTCCAGCGCCTCGGCGAGCGTGTATTGCACGGCGGGGTTGATGCCACCCGGGCCGTTGTGCGGCATCTGCTTGTCGGTCTCGGGCCAGTCGGGGTCGGTCAGGAAGCCCGACACCGCAAGCTGTTTCGTCGCGATGGTCAGCGTCGACGACTTCTCGGCGTCGCTCGTGCCGGTCTTGCCGGACACCGGCCTCTTGATGATGTCGCGCGATTGGCGGGCCGTGCCGGAGCTGCCGCATTCGCCGCGCGCCCCGCCGCCGAAGAACGACTTGTCGCCCACCGGGCAACGGCCGGCGTCGATCGCGGCGCGCGCCACGTCCTCGCTGAACGCCTGGTGGCACCGCGGGTTGGCCACGGCAAGCTTTTCGCCCTTGTGGTTGGCGATGGCCTCGACCGGCATCGGCTCGCACTGCAGCCCGTCGGCCGCGAGCGTGGCCCACGTGTTGGCGATCTGCACCGGCGGGTGGGTGGAGATGCCGAGCACGAACGGCGACCACACGTTGGACGTGAACGGGTCGACCGAGTTGTTGTAGTCGTCGTCCTTGGTGTTGGGGTCGTCGTAGAACGTCAGCCCGAAGCGGCGCGCCACATCCATCACGGCCTTGCCGCCCACCCGGTCGAACAGCGGCACGAAGTAGGTGTTGACCGAGTATCCGAACGCGGTCCACATGTTTTGCGGCCCGGTCGGCGAGTTGCCGTACACCGGGGGACACCAGTATCCGCCGCAGTTGGGTTCGCCCTTGTGTGGATATTTGGAGGCCACGCGCGGCTGGGTGTTGATGGTGTAGTCCAGCGGGATGCCCTTTTCGAGCGCGGCGACCATCGCGTAGGTCTTCATCACGGAGCCGGGCCGGTAGCCCTGGAAGCTCGGATCCGTACTCAACAAGGGATTGGTGGTGTTGGGATAGGAGCCACGCAGCCCGGCGTTTCTCGCCGCGGGGTTGGTGTGCGGCCCGTTCTGCGGGTTTTCGCGGCTGTCGAGCTTGAAGTTGCGGTTGACCGCCAGCGCGCGCACCTTGCCGGTGCCGGGCTCGACCCCGGCGAGCATCATGGCGTGCGGGTTGCCGGTCGGCAGCTGCTTTTCGATGTTGGCCTTCATCACGTGCTGGGTGTGGATGTCCAAAGAGGAGGTTATGCGGTATCCGCCCGCGCGCAGCTGCCGCTCGCGGTCGTAGGTCGTGGTGCCGAACACCTCCTGCTGCAGCCACCAACGCTGGAAGAAGTCGCAGAAGAAGCCCCAGTGCGCGACGGTGGTCTGGATGCAACCGTTGGGCGTCTGGTTGCCGATCACCTCGAGCTTCTCCGCCTTTGCCGCGTCCCGCTCCTCCAGGGTGATGTAGGTGAGGTCCGCCATCTCGTCCAGCACGTAGTCGCGCCGGATCTTGGCCTTTTCGAGCCCTGCCTGATTTACGGTGTCACCGGGCGCCTTGACCAGGCCCACCAGGAACGCGAGCTGGCTGAGCGTGAGGTCCTTGGGCTCCTTGTTGAAGTAAACCTGGCCGGCCGCGTAGATGCCGTAGGAACGCAGGCCGAAGTAGGCCGTGTTGAGATAGTTCTCCAGGATCTCGTCTTTGGTCATGCGCTGTTCGAGGGCGACCGCGTAGCGGATCTCGCGCAGCTTGCGCGGGTTGGTGTCCTCGGTCGCCTCCACCACGCCGGGTGGGGAGGAGGTGAACGTGAGCGACATGCGCACGAGCTGCATCGTGATGGTCGACGCGCCCTGCTCGACCTCGCCCGAGGTCTGGTTGGCGATGAACGCCCGGGCGAAGCCCTTCACGTCAACGCCGTTGTGCTCGTAGAACTTCTGGTCCTCGGCGGCGAGCATCGCCTTCTGGATGATGAGTGGGATCTCCGACAGCGGGAGGTTGCGCCGGTTCTCGTCGTACATCGTCGCGAGCAGCGTCTTGTCGTCGGAGGCGTAGATGTAGCTGATCTGGGGTGTGCGCTTGACTGTGAGCTCATCGGGCAGTTGACCGAACGCCTCGCCGCCCGCCCTGGCCGATAACCCGGAGAGCGCAACGACGGGAAACAGCGCCGCGGCGACGACCACGCCGGCCAGCACTCCACAGACCAACAGCGAAGCGGCATTGGTAAAGAGATTGTGGTCTCTCTTGCGCATGGGGATCACCGCCACAGGCTACGTGAGGGCTTTTCAGGCGCAACTCTTCCATGTTCGCGTCGTTGTTCAAAGCGCACGACCCCAGACGTGCGCCGAACAAAGGGGATGCGCCGGACAACGGCGCTAAAAATCCGTTTCAGGCTTTTTGGCCGATAACGTTGCGTAATCGTATAGCTACGGAGCATGATGGTCCGGCGAGCAACGCACGCCGTTGGGCAGTTGGTATGGGGGTACCAATGCACGCCCGGCGGTTTTCGGGGGAACGTCTGGGGGGACGTAGCAATATGGGCATTAGCAGCATGATCACTGATTGGCCCAGTCTCGCGGCGTGCCGGAATGGTGATCCGGACGCACTCTTCGTCCAGGGGGCGGAGCAAAACGTAGCCAAGCGCATCTGCCGGGGGTGTCCGGTGCGATACGAGTGCTTGGCCGACGCGCTGGACAACCGGATCGAATTCGGGGTCTGGGGAGGCATGACCGAGCGTGAGCGCCGGGCGCTCCTGCGCCGTCACCCATCAGTCGCGAGCTGGAAGCGCACCTTCGAGGCCGCGATGCAGAGCCAGAACCACGATCGCAAGCAGCTAGTCAACGCGTGAAGTACGCAGCGCGTCGCCTATCGCCCGCAAGCCGGCCATGTCGTGGACATCCGTCGGCTGCGCGGGCACCAGGGCGACCGGCACCAGGGGGAACCGGTCGGTGAAGTGGGCGGCCACCTCGGTCTCCCGCATCACCAGCCGCATCAGCAGCTCGTGCACCTGGAGCACCTGCTTGATCACCTGATCGTCGCCGAGCCCGGCCGCGGCCGCCGCGCTCGTCTTGGCGTCGAGGTCGGGCACCGTGGAGGCGTGCACCCGGTTGAGCACGAGACCGGCCAGCGGCATCCGGCCCTCCTCCAATCGATCAGCGAAGTAGGCGGCCTCGCGGATGGCGTCCGGCTCGGGCGCGGCGACGAGCACGAACGCCGTCTGCGGGTCCTGCAGCACCCGATAGGTCTGCTCGGCCCGCTCGCGGAACCCGCCGAACATCGAGTCCAAAGCAGACACGAAACCGGACAGGTCGGTCAGCAGCTGCGCGCCCAGGATCTTTTGCACCGCCTTGGAGAAGGCGCCGAACGAGGCCGTCACGAGGTTGAACATGCTGCGCCCG
The DNA here is from genome assembly GCA_044869915.1 of Allorhizocola sp. Lineage (GTDB taxonomy): Bacteria > Actinomycetota > Actinomycetes > Mycobacteriales > Micromonosporaceae > Allorhizocola. The sequence goes on along the minus strand of JBIOYB010000413.1, from coordinate 39,971 downwards.
CCGGCCCGGGCGGTGCCCGACAGCAGCCGCAGCATCCGGCCGTCGAGGAACCGGCCCAGGCGCGCCGGCGCGTCGAGGAAGTCGAGGGCGGAACGGCTCGGCGGCGTATCGACGACGATGAGATCCCATTCGTCCGCGTCCCGCAACTGGCTGAGCTTCTCCATCGCCATGTATTCCTGCGTCCCGGCGAAGGTCGAGCTCATCGCCTGGTAGAACGGGTTGGCGAAGATCTCCTTGGCGCGCTCGGGCGCGGTATGGGTGAGCACCACGTCGTCGAAGGTGCGCTTCATGTCCAGCTGCATCGCATAAAGCGGTGCTTCCTTGACCTGCCGCGGCGTGTTGTCCAGCTCGGTCAGGCCCAGCGATTGGGCCAGGCGCCGGGCCGGGTCGATGGTCAGCACCACCGTGCGCCGGCCGTGCTGCTCGGCGGCGCGCAGCGCCAGCGCGGCCGCGGTCGTGGTCTTGCCGACGCCGCCGGAGCCGCAGCACACCACGATCCGGATCGCGGGATCGCCGAGCACGGCATCGACTTCGAAACCGACCACCAAACGAGCCTAGCCTCTCAGGATCTCTGCTTTGCCGCCGCCGCTGTCTTCCCTTGCGATCTTGAATGCAAAGAGCACGCCTTCAAGGTCGCGGCAGGAAGACAACCGGAGCTTCGCCCTCACTGCCGCTCTCCCTTGTGGTGGTCTATCACCGCACGAGGGCGGCGGCCAAAGGGCGGCAAGGCTTGCTCGTTGCGTTAGCACGAGCGAAGGAGTCCTGCGAGCTTTTGCAGCCCAGCGAGGTCGGCTCCGTCACTGAGCAGTGGCAGCTCGACGGTGGGGCGCTTGAGCTGGGCCAGCTCGGCGCGTAACTGCTCCTCGAGCTCCTGCCGGGCGAGGTGGGCGTTGGCCTCGGCCTGCAGGCCCGTGACCATGCGCCGGTCGGTGGGCAGGCCCGCCTCGCCGAGCCCACGCTTGAGCTCGGCCTGCGTGACCCGGCTGCTCAGCAGCGGCGGGTGGGCCGCGTTGATGATGATCTTCCCTACCGGGATGTGCAGCGCGGACAGCTCGGCCAGCGCGTCCGTGGTCTCCTGCACCGGCATCTCCTCCAGCAGGGTGACCAGGTGCACCGACGTCATCGGCGAGCGCAGCAGGGCGGCGACGCCCTCGCTCTGCGACTTGATCGGGCCCAGCTTGGCCAGGCGCGCGGCCTCGGCCGTGACGTTGAGGAACCGGCCGATGCGCCCGGTCGGCGGCGCGTCGAGCACGACCGCGTGATACATGCGCCGGCCCGCCTCGTCGGTGCGGGTCGTGGCCTCCTTGACCTTGCCGGTCAGCAGGATGTCGCGCAGCCCCGGGGCGATGGTGGTGGCGAAGTCGATGGCGCCCAGCTTGCGCAGCGCGCGGCCGGCCCGGCCCATCTTGTAGAACAGGTCGAGGTACTCCAGAAGAGCCTCCTCGGGATCCACGGCGAGCAAGCGCAAATCGTCGTCGATGTCACCCAACCGGCGCTCCGCATAGGGCAGGGGCTCGAGGCCGAACAGCTGGGCCAGGCCCTGGCGGCCCTCCACCTCGACCAGCAGGACGCGGTTGCCGCCCTGGGCCAGGGCAAGCGCGAGCGCGGCGGCGACCGTGGTCTTGCCCACGCCGCCCTTGCCGGTCACGACGTGCAGACGGGCGGGCCAACTCACGTAATGCAGTGTCTCATTCGCTGCCAACGCGCTCGGCGTGCGTATCGTGAAGCCCACCGGGATGGGCCGCGAAAGTTACTGCTTCTGCTCCTCGACCTCGCACACGAACCAGCCCTCGCGCTTGACGAGCGACAGCTTGAGCGTCTGCTCCGAGACCTTCTCGTCGGACGTGGTGAGCCTGACCGTGATCGTCGTGTCGGCCTTCTCGGCGGTCTCGTTTTCGATCTTCGGCGCGTCCCAGGTGATGCTTGGGCTCTTGTACCTGGCCTTCTGATCCCGGATCTCTTTGATCTTGGCCTCGATCGCCTTGGTGTCACGGGCCTCGCTGCACACCAGCTTTTCCGCCTCTTTGGCGTCGCCGTCCTTGTAAACCGCCGTGAGGAAGCCGGCCGCGGCGTCGCGCGCCGACTCGGCGCCCGTCCCGTCGGAGTTGCGCAACAGCAGGAACGCGCCCACGCCGCCGACCGCGCACAGCACGAGCATCACGCCCAGCGCGACCGCGGTGATGATCAGGCCGACGTTGCGCTTCTTGGGCGGCTGCGGCGGCTGCATCGGGCCGAACGCCGGGATCTGGGCCGACGTGGGCGTCATCGTGGTGGTGTAGAAGGGATCCTGCGGCGTCGGATAGACCGGCTGCTGGGGCTGCCCCGGTGGCTGCGGTTGCTCCTGAGGCTGGGACCAGGGCGACGACTCGGGTTGCGCCGGCGGTTGCGGCTGCGCCGGCTGCTGAGCCGGTGGCTGCTGACCCTCCGGCTGGGCCCACGGGGAGTGCGCCGGCGGCTGCTGGGGCTGCGGCGGCTGCTGTTGGCCCCAGCCCGGCGGAAGCGGAACGGCGGGCTGCTGGTCATCCGGCTGCGTCACGATGAACTCCCCCTGGTCGTCGGCCGCTCAGCTTACCCGTAAGTTGTGGACATGACTAAGTGGGAGTACGCCACGGTGCCGCTGTTGATCCATGCCACCAAGCAGATCCTGGACAACTGGGGCGCGGACGGTTGGGAACTGGTGCAGGTCGTGCCGGGGCCAAACCCGGAGCAGCTCGTCGCCTACATGAAGCGCCAGAAGGAGGCGTGACGATGACCGATCCCTATGCCAAGCTCGCGGAGCTGGGGCTCACGCTGCCCGCGGACAGTCCACCGCTCGCGGCCTATGTACCCGCGGTGCGTACCGGAAATTATGTCTATGTTTCGGGACAGATCCCGCGCCTCGACGGCAATCTTCTCGCGACCGGCAAGGTCGGCGCCGAGATCTCACCCGAGAAGGCCAAGGAGTTGGCGTCGGTCTGCGCGCTCAATGGCCTCGGGGTGCTGGAGGCCGCGGTCGGGCTGGGCAACATAGCGAAGATCGTCAAGGTGGTGGGTTTCGTGGCGTCCGCGCCCGGATTCATCGGCCAGCCGGGCGTGATCAACGGCGCGTCCGAGCTGCTCACGGAGGTTTTCGGGGAAGCCGGGCGGCACGCCCGCAGCGCGGTCGGCGTGGCCGAGCTGCCCCTGGGCGCGCCCGTCGAGGTGGAATTGATTGCCGAGGTACGCGGTTAGCAAGGCTGTGTCCCCTGTCATACCCGCGACGTAGCATCGCTGGCATGAGTTTGGTGCCCCCAGGCGTCACCCTGATCTTGGCTGACAACCCGAGCGCGATGACGCTCGAGGGCACCAACACGTGGGTTTTCGACGACGGCACGGTGATCGACCCCGGTCCGGCCGACGAGGATCACCTCGCACGCATCGCCGCTGTCACCAAGATCAAGCGGATCTTGGTGACGCACGGGCATCCCGACCACATCGACGGCGTGGAGCCGCTGCGGGCCATGACCGGCGCGGCAATCGGCGAGCTGCCGCCCGGCATGCAGGAGATCAAGACGCCGGGGCACACCGCCGACTCGGTCTGTTTCGTGACCGACGGGGCCGTTTTCACCGGCGACACCATCCTCGGCCGCGGCAGCAGCGTGGTGGCCTGGCCCGACGGCAATGTCGGCGACTATCTGGCGAGCTTGGAGAAGCTTCAAGATTTTCATTTGGTACCGGCGCTGCCCGGCCACGGTCCGGCCCTGCCCGACTGCGCGGCGGCGGCGCGCTGGCTGCACGGGCACCGGGTCGAGCGGTTGGAGCAGGTGCGCGCCGCGCTGGCCCAGGGGGCGACGACGCCCGAGGAGGTCGTCGAGATCGTTTATGCGGACGTGGATCCCGCGCTGCGGTGGGCCGCGGTGTGGAGCGTCCGCGCACAGTTGGACCACCTGAAATGACCTGCCCGGTCTGTGGGACTGTGCCGGTGCCGGCGGCACGGTTCTGCCACCACTGCGGCGCGGCGCTTCCGGCCGCTGCCACACTGCCCGCGAGCGAGCGGCGCGTCGTGACCGTCCTGTTTGGAGACCTGTCCGACTTCACGTCGTGGTCCGAGGAGCTCGACCCCGAGCGGGTCGGCGCGGTCACCGACCGGGTGATGTCCGCGCTCGCGGGCGCGGTCAAGACGTTCGGCGGCCACGTCGACAAGCTCACCGGCGACGGCATCATGGCTGTGTTCGGCGCGCCCGTGGCCCATGAGGACGACGCCGAGCGTGCCGTGCGCGCCGCGCTTTCCATGCAGCGCGCGGTCCGGCGGGTGCTCGACGACGAGCGGGGCGGCGGCGCGCCGCTCGGGCTGCGCGTCGGCCTCAACACCGGTCCGGTGCTCGCGGGAGTCCAGGCCGGACTCGAATACACCGTCATCGGCGACACGGTCAACACCGCCGCCCGCCTGGCCGACGCGGCCGCGGTGGGCGCGGTCTACGCGGGCGGGCGCACGGCCGCGTCCACGTCGGCCGTGGCCGGCTGGCGCACGCTGCGCCCCTTGCGCCTCAAGGGCAAGCGTGAGCCGGTCGAGACCTACGAGCTGCTCGGGCTGCACGACGCGCGCGGCACGCGGGCGGGCCTGGGCGACGAGGGCCCGTTCGTGGGGCGCGAGGCCGAGCTGGGCCGGGTCGCCGGGCGCCTGGCCGAGGTCGTCGACCGCGACGAGCCGCGCACGCTGATCTTCACGGCGGAGGCGGGCATCGGCAAGTCCCGGTTCGCGGCCGAGGTGGCCCGGTTTGCCAGTGGTTATGAGGTGAGCGCGGGCCGGTTCGCCTCGCGCACGCAGGCTCGTGTGCTGTCGGCGCGGTGTGTCGCGTTCGGCGAGCGGCGGCGGCTGGCCCCGCTGGCCGATCTGGTGCGGCTCGCGCTCGGCCTGTCGGTCGACACGGCCGCCACGGCGGCCACCCGCACCGCGGTCGAGGAGCGGCTGCGCCGGCTGTCCGACCGGCTGGCCCAGCGCGGGGCCGCCAAGCTCGACGTCGAAAGTCTGTTGTCCCTCTTGGGTTATGGGCCCTCACACGAGATGACCCAGTGGCAGGGCGTGCCCGGCAGCAGCAGCGAGGCCGAGCCCAGCAGCCGCGACACGCACACCCAGTCGATCGCGCTGGCCGGCCTGCTCAGCGGCCTGTCGGCCGAGTCGCCGCTCGCCGTCATCGTCGACGATCTGCACGACGCGACCGCCGAAACCATTGACGCGCTTGGCACCGCGCTCGAGGAGCTGGCCGGGCCGGTGATGGTGCTGCTGCTCGGCCGGCCCGAGCTGGTGCGCAAGACCGGGCAGCTGACCCGGGTCGCCGACGCCGAGGCGCACACCCTGCCGCCACTTCGCGGCGCCGACGCGGCCCGGCTGCTCAACGCCTATCTCAAGGGTGGGCGCCTGCCCCAGCCCGACGAGGATCGCCTGCTCGCGATGGCGCAGGGCAATCCGTTCTACCTGGCCGAGCTGATCACGCTCCTGATCGAGCGCGGTGCCCTGACCAAATCGGGCCTCAGCTGGCGCCTCGTCCCCGGTTCCATGACCACCAGCCTGCTCACCCGCGACCTTGCCGCCGTCCTCGCCGCCCGCATCGACGCCCTCCCGGCCGAGGCCCGCGCCGTGCTGCGCGACGCCGCCGTGGTCGGCGATGAGGTGCCCGCCGGCTCCCTCGAAGCCCTACGCGAACGCCGCTCCGGCCGCGACGGCAGACCGGCCGCCGTCATCGCGGTCGAGCTCGAGCGCGCCATCGACGAGCTGCTCCAACGCCGCATGCTGCGCCGCACCCGAGGCGGATTCGCTTTCGCCACACCGCTTTTGCGCGAGGCGGCCTACGCCGGCATCGGCAAGACCGATCTGGCGGAGCGGCACGCGTTCCTCGCCCGGTGGGCCAGCGCCCGCCAGCCCGACGATCAGTGGGACGCGTTCATCGCCGAGCACGCCGAGCGGGCCGGCAAGCTCGCCGACGCGGTCCGGCTGCGGCCCGATGTGCCTGCGCGCCAAGTGGTCTCGCTCGGCATCGAAGCGCTGGGACGGGCAGCCCGCCGGGCAAACGCCGAGGGCGAGCCCGCCGATGTGGTCGCCCTCGGCGAGCGGGCACGCCGCCTGTCCGAGCAAAACGGCGGGCTTCCACTGCGTGACCGGCTGGTCTACGCGCGAGCCCTGCTCCAATGTGGACGGATCACCGAGGCGCAGCACGACGCCGAAAAGCTGATCGCCGACGCGGCCGACGACGCACGCACCCGCGCGGGCGCCCTCCTGCTCGCCGGCCGCGCGCAGGTCGCCCTGGGCGACCGCGACGCGGCCTACCGCCTGTGGGCCGAGGCATTGACAGTGGCCACCGAGGCCAACATGCCGGGCGAGCGCGCCGAAGCGCTGCGCCGCCTCGGCATGGCCGACTTCGTCAAGGGCCGCTTGGCCGACGCCTCCAGCCGGTTCGCGGGCGCCTACCAGATCGCCGTCGGCGCGGGCGACCTCAAGTCCCAAGCCTGGTCGCTGCAAGACCTGGCCTGGGTCACCACCACCCGCGGCGACTTCGCCGGCGCCGACGCCGCCCTCGGCCACGCCGCCCGCCTGTTCGCCCAGACCAAAGACCCGGTCGGCCGGGCCTGGCTGCGCGGCACCACCGCCTTCGCGCGCCTGCTGGCCGGGCGCCTCACCGAAGCCCAACGCCTGGCCCGCGTCTTCCTCCCGTTCGGCGAGCGCGTCGGCGAGGTCTGGGCCGTCGGCACCCTCCGCGCGGTGGCCGCGTTCGCCGCAGCCGAGCTCGGCGAGCTCAGCGAGGCCGACCGCGAGGCGCGCCGGGCCTACCGCGACTTCGCCGCCGTCAAAGACGCGTGGGGCTGTGGCTTCGCCCTCGTCGCCCGCGGCGTCGTCGCCCGCGGCCTCGGCGAATATGGCCACGCCGAAGACCTGCTCACCGAGGCACTGACCGAGGGCGAAAAGGTGGCACACCCGCTGCTGATCGGCATGGCCGGCACCGTGCGCGGCTTCGTCGCCCTCGACCGCGGCGACCCCGAAGCGGCCGAGCTCGACGCCCGCACCGTGCTCACCATGGTCTCCCCCTACGGCGTCCTCGACCCAGCGCGCATCGGCCCACGCTCCCTGCTCGCCGCCGCCCGCCTCGCCTCCGGCGACGCCGCCATGGCCGTGCGCCTGCTCGCCCCGGTCGCAGCCGACCCGATGGCCCCCTCGATGCTCTACCCCCGGCGCCAGGCCATCGCCGTCTACGCCAAAGCCCTGCTGGCCCTGGACCGCCCCGAAGACGCACTGGCCGCCGCCCGCCTAGCCGAAACCGTGCCCGCAGTCGACATCCGCAGCCAAGTCCGCTCGGCATTGGCACTGGCCAAATGCCTGGCCGCCATGGACGAAAAGCTCGAGGCGGGCGAGGTCGAGGCGCGCGCGGCGCACTTGGCTTTGGCTACGCAGCAGGTGAGCGAGCGGGGGTTGGTCGGGGTTGAGTGAGCGGGGCTTTGGATGTGCGGTGGGTTGAGTGGGCAGCCGCTCATGCAGGCAGGCACCACCAGGCACGACGCGGCTGGAGAAAACGCGCAGTCGACGGGGCGGCGCTCATCGGAAGCACCACACGCCGCAGGGGACATGAAGGCGCTCGGTGACGCTTCGATGCCCACTCAGTGACGCTTCGCCGTTGCCCGCGTCGGGCGCTGCTAACGTTTGGCGCGTGAGTCCGACCCCTCGGCCAAATATGTCGGTGCCCGAAATACCTGGGCTGACCGAGCTGTCGTTGTTGGCCGTGGGGGGATACGCCACGATCTTTAGAGCCCTGCAAGAGTCGGTCGGGCGTGACGTCGCCGTCAAGGTGGAAAATTTCACGCTCGAGAGCGAACGCGATCGGGCCCGATTTGTGCGCGAAGCCCGTGCCACTGGGCGGATGTCGTCGCATCCACACGTGGTGGATCTCTTCGATGCCGGCGTGACCGGCGACAACCACCCATACCTGATCATGGAGTTGTGTTCCGGGTCCTATCAGGACCTGATGCCACTGCGGGCTCACGTCGTGCGCGACATCGGGGTCAAGATTGCCGACGCGCTCGCGGATGCTCACGAACGAGGCATCGTCCACCGCGACGTCAAGCCGGCCAACATCCTGTTGAGCCTGTTCGGCGAGCCCGCCCTCGCCGACTTCGGGCTGGCGATCCTGGCCGAGCAGCGCGACCCGCACATCACGCTCGAGGTGATGACGCCCGCCTACGCGCCGCCCGAGGCGTTCCGCCGGCACGAACCGGCCCCGCCCGGCGACGTATACGCCCTGTGCGCCACGCTTTACGCCCTACTGTCGGGCAACCCGCCCCGCTGGCAGGAGAAGCAGCCGCCGGGCCTGCTCGGGCTGATCGAGCTGTTCGCCCAGCCGATCCCGCACATCGAGGGCGTACCGGGACAGCTGGTCGAGATACTCCGGATGGGGATGGTCAACGATCCCGGCAAGCGGCCGACGGCTCGCGCGCTCGAGGAGCTCTTGGTGTCGGTGCGGCTTGACGAGGTACCGCATATAGAAGTGCAAAAGGACAATGACCCGGGACCACCGACGGTCAAGGTGAAGCCGCAGGGACCGATCGCCTCATTCTTTCAGCAGCTGTTTGGTCGCTAGCTCCGCGCGTCGCGTGTCGCGGGGCTTGAACCACTCGTTGCTGAAGTGGCATGACGACTCTTGAAACCGCGTTGGACCCCCGCGCGCCATCCTTTCTGGCCAACCGCAGCGAAGCGCTGGCGGCGCTGTCGTTGCTAGACGCTGCGCACGCTCGGGCCCGTGAGGGCGGCGGCGAACGGGAGGTGACCCGGCATCACGCCCGCGGGAAACTGCTGCCGCGGGAGCGCATCGAGCTGCTGATCGACCGCGACACCGCACTGCTTGAGCTGGCCGCGACGGCAGGGCACGAGCTGGGCGAGGTCGCCGGTGCGGGCGTGGTGACCGCGATCGGTGTCGTGGAGGGCGCCGAGTGCGTCGTGGTGGCCGACGATCTGACCGTCACGGAGGACGGCCTGTCGGAGGTGGGCCGGCGGAAGATCGCGCGGGCGGCGGAGGTGGCCACGCTGTATGGACTGCCGCTGGTGTCCCTGGTGGAGCGGGCCGAACGAGCGCCGGGCGGGCTGATGGCCGTGTTCGGCGCGTTCGAGGCCGTGCCGCTGGCCGAGCTGAGGGTCGGCATCCGCGGGCACGGCGACGAATCACTGGTCGATTCCGTGGCCGACGACGAACGGGACGCGCTGCGGCTGATCCGGCTGGGCGTGCGGCAGTTGGCTCGGCGCTGCGCCGGTGTCCTGGACCGAGCCGTGCCCCCGTGTCACGAGGTGGAAGACCTGCTGGCGGTGTCGCGTGTGGACGTTCGCGAGGTGCTTGCCCGCGTGCTGGACGGGTCGGAGTTCGAGGAGTTCCGGGCGCATCGGGGGCCGGGGCTCGTGGCCGGCTTCGGCGCCGTGCACGGGCGCCGGATCGCCGTGCTCGGCAACACGGGCCCAACCCTGGACGCCGAGGCGGTCAACAAGGCGCTCGAGCTGGTCCGGATCGCGCGTGTGCCGCTGGTCGTCTTCGCCTCGCCGTGCGGGCCGAGTGTGGAGCTGGCGCGCGCCCTGCAGGATCCGCGGCAGGTGACCGTGGTGCTGCAGGCCGATCCGGCCGAGTGGGCGAGGGTCGGCCGCGGGTTCCGGTTCGGATGGCTTGCGGGCGGTGAGGGCTGCGACGGCGCGATCGACCCGCGCGACACCCGCACGGTTTTGGGGATCGCGCTGTCGGCGATGGGAGGGGGCCGAGAGTGATCAGGCGGCTGCTGGTGGCCAACCGGGGCGAGATCGCGCGCCGGATCATTGCGACGTGCCGTGCGGTCGGGATCGAGACCGTCGCGGTGCACTCGACGGCGGACACGGACGCACCGTTTGTCACGGAGGCCGATTATGCCGTGCAGCTGCCGGGATATGCGCCCAGCGCCACTTACTTGCGCGGCGATCTGATCATCGCGGCGGCGAAGAAGACGGGCGCTGATGCCATCCATCCGGGTTACGGCTTCCTGGCCGAAAAGGCCGATTTCGCGGGCGCCGTCACCGAGGCGGGGCTCACGTGGGTGGGCCCACCGCCCAAGGTGATCTCGGTGATGGCGTCCAAAATAGACGCCAAAACACTGCTGGCCGAGGCGGACGTGCCGGTCCTGCCGTCGTGGACCGATCCGTCTGAAGTGGACAGCTTCCCGGTGCTGGTCAAGGCGGCCGTGGGCGGGGGCGGGCGCGGCATGCGGATCGTGCGCGACGCCGAATCCCTCGGCGAAGCCGTCTCGTCGGCGCGCCGGGAGGCGTTCAGCGCGTTCGGCGACAACATCGTGTTCTGCGAGCGGTACGTCGAGCAGGCCCGCCACATCGAGGTCCAGATCATCGCCGACCAGCACGGCAACACGATCACTTTTGGCGAGCGGGAGTGCTCGATCCAGCGGCGGCACCAGAAATTCCTGGAGGAGACGCCATCGCCCGCCGTCTCGCCCCAGCTGCGCGAAAACCTTTGCGCAGCAGCGGTCGCGGTGGCCGAGGCGGTGGGCTACGTCGGCATCGGGACCGTCGAATTCCTGCTGAGCCCGGCGGGCGAGTTCTTCTTCCTGGAGATGAACACACGGCTGCAGGTCGAGCACGCGGTGACCGAGTGCGTCACCGGGCTGGACCTGGTGCGGCTGCAACTGTTCCTGGCCGAGGGCGGCCGGTTGCCCTACCAGGTCCCGCCGCCCATGCGCGGGCACGCGATCGAGGTCCGGCTGTGCGCCGAGGATCCCACGACCAACTGGCTTCCCGCCACCGGGCAGGTGCACCGGTTCGACGTGCCCGAGGTCGTGGGGCGGTTCAAACCGTTGCTGTATCCCGGGATCCGGCTCGATTCGGGGATCGAGGCCGGCTCGGTCGTCGGCGTGCACTACGACTCGATGCTGGCGAAGATCGTGGCGTGGGCGCCGACCCGCTACGAGGCGGCGCGCATGCTCGCGGGCGTACTGGCCCGCGCCAAGGTGCACGGCCTGGTGACCAACCGGGATCTGCTCGTCCGCGTCCTGCGCCATCCGGCGTTCCTCAGTGGACAGATCGATGCCGGACTGCTGGACCGGCAGCCCGAGGTGTTCGCGCCGCTGCTGTCGTCCGTCGAGGCCGTCCGGCTGAGCTGTCTCGCGGCCGCGCTGGCCGCAGCGGCGGGGCGGTTCGAAAACGCCGAGGTCCAGCCGGGGATCCCGTCGGGCTGGCGCAATGTGCCGTCGATGCCGCAGACGATCGTGTATGACGGGCCGGCCGGGCCGGTCGAGGTGGGCTACCGGCTGGACCGTTCGGGGGCGCTGGCGCAGTGGTGGGTCCGCGCGGTGGATCCGGAGGAGCTCGACCTGGCCGGGCTCGGCCACATGGGTGTGCTGGACGATCATCCGCCGGTGGCGGTGGTCTCGGCATCGTCCAGTGTGGTCGTGCTCGACGTGGCCGGGATCAGGCTGACCGTCGAGGTCAACCGGGTCGGCGACGTGTCCTACTTGGACAGTGTCGAGGGTTCCGTGACGCTGCGCGAGCTGCCGCGCTTTCCCGTGCCCTCGGTCGAGCTGGAGGAGGGCTCGCTGATCGCGCCGCTGCCGGGGGTCGTCGGGCGGGTGGTCGTGGCGCCCGGTCAGCGGGTTGGCGCGGGCGAGCTGCTGCTCACGCTCGAGGCCATGAAGCTGGAGCATCCCGTGCACGCGCCCGCGGACGGGATCGTTTCGGTGGTAAAAGTCCGCCCCGGCGCCCTTGTGGACACCGGGGCTCTGCTGGCAGTTCTACAGCCCGGCGGATGATCCGCCATCGCTGGCAGACCAGGCTTGGCCCAGCACCGCCGCGGAGATGCTGCTCACGTTGACCGGCGCCTGGATCGGGGCGTACACCTGGGTGCCGTTGAGGATGCCCACGTTGCCCTTGCTGATCAGCGTGGCGTTCTCCTGATGGTGCTTGTTTGGTTTGTCGGGCGGGCATTCGTTCACGGGGGGCTTGGGCTTGGGCGGATGCGGTTTGGGGCAAGCGGTGCACGGCTTGCCCTCGTCGTCGGTGCTTTCCGTGCGGCTCTTGGCCGGGACGGACTCGGACTTCGACTTCTTGTAGCGGTGATGGCCGCCGCCCTGACCCATCGTGGCGGAAGCGCCACCCTCGCAGCCGGCGGCCGCGTCCCCGAGCGCCGCAACCGCCACGCCACACACGTTCACGGGGATCTGCACGGGAAGGAAGACCTGCGTGCCGTTGAGGACGCCCGTGTTGTCCGTGCTGATCATCTTGACGTCGTAGAGCCCCTCGAGGGACGCCGCGCTGCCGCCCTCGCACCCCGCCGTCGCCGTCCCGCCGATCGCCGCGGCTACGCCGCAGAGGTTGACGGGCGCCTGGATCGGGGCGTACACCTGGGTGCCGTTGAGAATCCCGACATTGTCGTTAGTGATCATGGTGGTGTCGGCGTGTGCTGCCGCACCGGTCGCAACGATGGCACTGACAGTGCCCGCGGTCAGCGCTCCAGCTGACAGTGACCGTCGAACCCACTCGTTCATAGCGGATGGGACCTCTTTCATATGGGGACATTTACGCCCCAACCAACGAGGTCCCGCGAGGCACTGACGCCCGAACGTCAAGTTGCCGACATTGATGAAAACCTTTTGTCCTATTTGGTACCCATTGCGCGTTGCCGAGATAGGCCGACGCGCACTGAACCAGGCCACCGTGGATTGACTCAGCCGCGCCCGCGGTGGGCCAAGTGCCCGGACGGGTTTTCTTACACCCGCGCGCGGCGGGCCAGGCGCTCTGGATCGAGGATGATGACGCTCTTGCCGTCGAGCCGCAGCCAACCGCGCGAGGCGAAATCGGCCAGCGCCTTGTTGACCGTCTCGCGCGAGGCGCCCACCAGCTGGGCCAGCTCCTCCTGCGTGAGGTCGTGCGTCACCCGGAGCACGCCGCCGTCGCGCGTGCCGAACCGGCCGGCCATCTGCAGCAGGTTTTTGGCCACACGGCCCGGAACGTCCGTGAAGATCAGATCGGCGAGGGCGTCGTTGGTGCGGCGCAGCCTGCGGGCCAGCACGCGCAGCAGCTGCTCGGCGATCTCGGGCCGGTTGGCCAGCCACGGTCGCAGGGCCTGCTTGCGCATGCGCGCCAGGCGCACATCGGTCACCGCGGTCGCCGTCGCCGTGCGCGGGCCCGGGTCAAACAGCGACAGCTCGCCGAGCATGTCGGACGGGCCGAGCACGGACACAAGGTTTTGCCGGCCGTCGGCGGCGCGCCGACCTAGCTTGATCTTGCCGGAAAGTATGATGTAGAGGCTGTCGCCGGGCTCGCCCTCGTTGAAGACGACCTCACCCTTGCGGATCTCGATGGTTTCCATCTCGCGCGCAAGCGCCTCGGAAGCCTCCGGGTCGACGCCCTGGAAGATCCCGCTACGGGCGAGCACCTCGTCCATGTGTCCCTCCATCTGCCTGCGCAAGTCAGTCTAGGCACAGGTGGGCCGTAACCGGACGGCAACCCCCCGATCCGTGACCCGCCCGCCTCGGCGCCCAGTCGCGGGCCGCCTGACCCTTATGTCACCTCTGCGTCACTCCGGTGTCACTCCTGTGGGCAAACGCCTGGCCCGGATGTCGCATCGCTCGGGTAACCTGCTGGCCATATGTCAGAGTCGCCCCCACCCCCGGTGACCCCCGCAGGCCCTCGGCTGCGCAGGGTCCATGCCGCCTATGCGGCGCTGGCCGTGTGCCTGGTTGCCACGATCGGCGTGCTGTGGACGGCGGTCTCGCTCAACCAGCCGGCCAAGGCGCTGTGGCAGGAGCGGGCCATGGATCCGCCTGCCGCGAGCCCGACCCCTTCATCATCGCCATCGCCCGCCGTGGAGGCGGCCAAGACGATCACACTAGGCGCGGTCGGCGACATCATCATGGGCAACGCGCCCGGCAGCCTGCCCGCCGATGGGGGACGCACGTTCTTCGACAAGGTGAAGGACCTGTTCGCGGTCGATTTCATGATGGGCAACATGGAGCAGCCCATCACGGAAGACACAGGGGTCGAGAAGTGCCGGCCCGAGCAGACCAGCTGCCATCAGTTCCGCGTGCCCCCCTCATATGCGCAGCATCTCAAGGCCGCGGGTTTCCAGCTGCTCAACCAGGCAAACAACCATGGTTATGACTACGGCGCGGTCGGATACACCAACACCCAGAAGCACCTCACCGAGGCCGGGCTGCTGCACACCGGGTCACGCAACTATGTTGCCGTCGCGGACGTCAAGGGCGTCAAGGTGGCCGTGGTCGGCTTCTCCTCCTATCCGCGCGACAACAGCCTGATCGATCTGGCGCAGGCACGCCAGGTGATCGAGCGGGCGGCGGCCAAGGCCGAGGTCGTCGTGGTGCAGGTCCACATGGGCGCCGAGGGGGCAGACAAGGGCCACGTCAAGCCGGGCACCGAGACGTTCCTAGGCGAAAATCGGGGCGATCCGATCGCGTTCTCCCACGCGGTGATCGACGCGGGTGCCGACCTGGTGATCGGGCACGGCCCGCACACGCTGCGCGGCATGGAGATCTACAAGGGCCGGCTGATTGCGTACAGTCTGGGCAATTTCGCCGGTGGCACGGGCCTCAAGGGCGGCGACATCCTGGGCTGGGGCGGCGTGCTCAAGGCCACGGTGGCCAACGACGGCGCCTTCGTCTCCGGGCGGTTCCATTCGACGATCTTCCAGACCCGGCCGGGCACGGCGGCACCCGACGGGCAAAATCACGGGCTCAATCTGGTGCGCGACCTGACAAAGGCCGACTTCCCCACGACCGGGCCGGCCATCTCGGCCGACGGCACGATCGGGCTGCCGTGATCCGGCTCCCCTGATCGGGCTCCGCTGGTTGTCGGCCGCCGCAAGTAGGCTGTAGCGCGTGGCAGCAAAGGCAGCAATGGAAACCGAAGTCGCGCTCAAGCGGCGCGTGCGCAAGATGGCGCGCGAGCTCGAGGTGATCCACCCCGATGCGCACTGCGAGCTCGACTTCACCAACCCGCTGGAGCTCGCCGTGGCCACGATCCTGTCGGCGCAGTCCACCGATGTGAAGGTCAACGAGGTCACGCCCAAGGTGTTCCAGCGCTATCCCGACGCGGCGGCCTATGCCTCGGCCGACCGGGCCGAGCTGGAGGAGATGATCCACGCCACGGGTTTCTTCCGCAACAAGACGTCGTCGCTGATCGGCCTCGGTCAGGCCCTGCTGGACAGGCATGGCGGCGTGGTGCCGCGCACGCTGGAGGAGCTCGTCGTGCTGCCGGGCATCGGGCGCAAGACGGCCAACGTGATCCTGGGCAACGCGTTCGGTGTGCCGGGCATCACGGTCGACACCCACTTCCAGCGGCTCGTGCAGCGGTGGCAGTGGACGAGCCTCACCGACCCGGTCAAGATCGAGCACGCGATCGGCGCCATGGTGCCCAAGAAGGATTGGACGATGCTCTCGCATCGCGTGATCTTCCACGGGCGCCGGGTGTGCCACGCCAAAAAGCCCGCGTGCGGCGCATGCCCGCTGGCCAAGCTGTGCCCGTCCTATGGCGCCGGCCCGATCGACCGCGCGGCGGCCGTCAAGCTGCTCAAGGGGCCGCGGGTGCAGGAGATTGCCGAGATGACTGCGTGAAGGGTGCGGCGCTTCTCGTTTCCACGCTTTTACTGGTCGGCGGGTGCGGTCAACAGCAGCCGGATCCTCCTCCGCCGACCCCCGAGGCCGTCCACTTCGCGGAGTGCGCGTTCGAGGCCGGCACGTCGAAGCTGCCCGACGTCGCGCTGCCCTGCTTCACCGGCGGCCAGACCGTCCGGTTAGGACAGCTCAAGGGACCGTTGGTGATCAACTTTTGGGCGTCGTGGTGCGGGCCCTGCCGGGCGGAGCTGCCCGCGTTCCAGCGATTGGCCGACCGCAAGACCGTGCCGGTGATCGGGGTGGCCACCGACGACCAGCGGTCGGCGTCATTGTCGCTGGCGCAGGATCTCGGGTTCCGGTTCCCGGCGCTGGACGACCCGGCGGGCGAGGCCCGGCGCGCGCTCGGGCAGGCGGCGCTGCCGCTGACCGTGTTCGTCGACGCGCAGGGCAACGTGTCCACCTACAGCGGGAAGGCGCTCACCGACGACACGCTGGCCGGCCTGGTGCGCGAGCGGATCGGTGCCTGATGACGGGTGTCGAGCTTCCCCACTGGTTCGAGCCGCTGCTGACCAACATCCGTGACGCGGACAGCAGCCGGTTCACCCGGATACCGACACCCGATGCGGGGCGGCCGGCGTCCGTGCTGATCCTGTTCGGCGAGCGAGCCGGCGACGGGCCGGATGTGTTGGTGCTGCAGCGGTCCGCGACCATGCGCACGCATGCCGGCCAGGTCGCGTTCCCGGGCGGTGCGGCCGATCCGGGCGACGACGGTCCGACCGCGACGGCTCTGCGCGAGGCCGAGGAGGAGGTCGGGCTCGACCCGGCCAGCGTGACCGTTTTGACTGAGCTGCCCCGGTTGTGGATCCCGGTCAGCGACTTCCTCGTCACACCGGTGCTGGCGTGGTGGCACAAGCCGCACCCGGTCGAGCCGGCCCAGCCGGCCGAGGTGGCACACGTCGCCCGGCTGCCCATCCAGGAGCTGGCCGACCCGGCCAACCGGTTGCGGGTCAGGCATCCCAGCGGCTACATCGGCGCCGCGTTTCAAGTGCGCGGCATGCTGGTATGGGGATTCACCGCGGGCGTCATCTCGACCCTGCTTGACCTTGGAGAGTGGAGCAGACCGTGGGATACGTCGCGTGTGGAGTCGCTGCCGCGCTCCCAATTCGAGCGGCCGGCAACGGCCGCACCCCCGGGCGATGGGCCCTTCGACGTGTGATGCGCGCGCCTTCGGGTTGTGGCGCGCTCCGGATAGGCTGAGCCGATGTCGGTCATCGACGTGATCCTGCTATTACTCCTGATGCTGTTCGCCGTGAGCGGCTACAGGCAGGGCTTTGTGGTCGGCGTGCTCTCCTTCACCGGCTTCTTCGGCGGGGCGTTGATCGGCCTGCAGCTCGGCCCGCTGCTGGCCCAGCTGGCCGACGCGCCGGGCATCAAACTCGTCGTCTCGCTGACCACCATCTTCGGCCTGGCGGTGCTGGGCCAGGCGATGGCCGGTTGGCTGGGCGGCAAGCTGCGGCGCGGCATCCGCAGCCGCAACGGGCAGGTGATCGACGACATCGGTGGCGCGTTCGTGTCGGTGATCGCCGTGGCGGCGGTCGCCTGGATGGTGGCCGTGCCGCTGGGCAAGGCGTCCGAGCCCTGGCTGTCCAGCGCGGTCCGAAACAGTGCGGTGATCCGCGCCATCGACACGATCATGCCGGTGCGGGCCGACACTCTCACCGATGCGCTGCGCGACACCGTGGACACCAACGGGTTCCCCGAGGTGTTCGGCGACCTCGTGCCGACCCAGGTGCGCGAGGTGGCTCCGCCCGACCCGGCGCTGCGCGGGTCGCAGGTGGTCGCGCGGGCGGAGAGCTCCGTGGTCAAGGTGCTCGGCACGGCCCCCAGCTGCAGCCGGCGCATCGAGGGCTCCGGGTTCATCTACGCGCGCGAGCACGTGATGACCAACGCGCACGTCGTCGCCGGCACCAAGACTGTCCGGATCGAGTTGAAGAAGCAGTCCTACTCGGCCAAGGTCGTGGCATACAACTCCAACCTGGACCTGGCCGTGCTGCACGTGCCCGGCCTGGACGCGCCGGTCATGAACTTCACGGGCAAACAGGCCCAGACCGGGTCCGACGCCATCGTGCTGGGCTTCCCGCTGGACGGGCCCTACGACGCCCAGTCGGCGAGGATCCGCGACGTCGGCAACATCACCGGACCCGACATCTACGAGGCTGGCAACGTCACCCGTGAGGTCTACACCATCCGTGCCCTGGTCCGCAGCGGCAACTCCGGCGGCCCCCTGATCGCCTCCGACGGCACCGTCCTCGGCGTGATCTTCGCGGCGGCCGCCGACAACCAAAACGTGGGTTATGCGGTCACAGCCGACCAGGCGTCCACCGTGGCCAACGAGGGCCGCAACGCCACCGCCTCGGTCCCGACCGGCCGCTGCGCTTGAGTTTTCTTTGCTCCTGCTAAAGCAAGTCGCGGGGCAGCGCCGCCCTTTTAGCCACTGCCTTCCCTTGCGATCTTGAAAGCGAAGGACGTGCTTTCAAGATCGCTGCGGGAACAGTGGCGGCGGCACTGCGGTATGGCGGGGGTGAGGTAGGGGGCCACGGTTGGGATTGCGTGGGCGGTTCCGGCAGAATGGCTGCCATCGTGCCCCCAGAGACCCCTCGCCAGCCCCGCGCCGCGTCCCGCTTCGTGACGGCGCTGCCACGCGTGTCCGCGGTGCTCGCCCTCGTCGCGCTGCTGATCGCGGCGCCCGGGATACAGTCCAGGCTCAGCGATTCGGCGTTCTCCGAGCGGGCCCGCAACCACGCCGCCACCCAGCAGCTGACCCGCGACTCGGTGCGCGTGGGACAGTGGCAGATCGACATGCTCGACGCCCAGCGGGCCTGGCGCGTGTCCACCGGCGAAGGGGTCACGGTCGCGGTCATCGACTCCGGCGTGGCGGCAGGCCACCCCGACCTCAAGGGCCAGATCCTTCCCGGGCTTGACCTCGTGCGGCCCGAGGGCGGCGACGGCACCCTCGACGAGGCGGGCCACGGCACGACTGTCGCGGGCCTCATCGCCGGGCGCAGCGACGACGGCGACGGGGTGATCGGGCTCGCGCCCGGCGCGAAGGTCCTGCCGATCCGGGTGCTCAACGCGAAAAACGAATACAAGAACCCGGCCGTGGTCGCCGAGGCCATCGTGTGGGCCGTGGACAGCGGCGCCAAGGTCATCAACCTGTCGCTGGGCAGCTCGCTGGAGAGCCCGCTGCTGGCCGACGCGATCGACTACGCCTTCGCCAAGGACGTGGTCGTGGTGGCGTGCGTGGGCAATGCCCTGCCCGGTGGGTCCAGCCAGATCTGGCACCCGGCACGCGAACCGGGAGTGCTCGCCGTGACGGCTGTCCGGGCCGACGGGCGGCTCTGGGGTGACGCGCTGACCGGGGCCGAAACCGTCATCGCCGCACCGGGTTCGGGGCTGCTGGGCGCGCGACCCGACGGGTATGCCCAGGTCGAAGGCACGAGCTTTGCCGCGCCACTGGTTTCGGCGGCGGCCGCGCTGATCCGGTCGCGTTCGCCCGAGATGTCCGCGGCCAACGTGGTGCAGCGGCTGATTTCGACGGCGCGCGACGCCGGGCTGCCGGGGCGCGATCGGCGCTACGGGTTTGGCGTGGTCGACCCGGTCGCCGCGCTGACCAGCGACGTGCCCGCGGTCGTGGCCAACCCGCTGGACACGTCGCCGCCGCCGGGCCGGGCAAGCTTTGGCACCGTCGACAACGGCGCGATGCCCGTTCCGGCCGTCACGACGACGGCACCCGCCCCAGCGGCGTCGTACATCGCGGGCACCGCACCGGCCCGCGCCCAGCAACCAATCTGGCTCGTCGCGGCCATCCTCGGCCTGGCCGTCGTGGTGGCCGGCAGCATGGTCCTGCTGCGCCGCTTCTAGCACGATCTTTGGCGCCTTCCGCCGCCCGTCCTAATCGGACTTTGGCGCCTTCCGCCGCCCCCGTCCTAATCGGACCCAATTTCCCGCACCGCTTGCCCTCGCTCCATCTGGCAAGCGCTGCTGTGGTGCCCGGCGACGCTGGTGCGGCATGGCCCCGACAACGCGCGGCAAACCGTCGGGCTGCTGTCCAGCGCAGGGCGTGCTCAGCGGCTGCTGCGGAGCCGACGCGCGGCGATGGTTACGCCCGTTGCTGCGAGGCGGGGAAGGCGTCTGAGGAATGGTCGCGGCATGCGAAGGGGCGGCGTGGTGCGTGAGGGTCGCCGCGCGCAGTCGAGTGCCCGATCGGGCGGTGTGGGGCAGCGAGCGGGGTGTAGGCGAGTGACCGAGCCTGCGTGGGCCGGGTGGGCCGGGTGGGCCCGCGTGGCCCGCGTGGGCCGGGTGGGCCGGGTGGGCCCGCGTGGGCCGGGTGGGCCCGCGTGGGCCGGGTGGGCCGGTGAAAGGTCTGGGACGGGGGTGGGTGAGGGAATGCGAGGTTAGGCGACCAGGCCTTGGATGCGGCCGTAGACGTCGAGGACCCAGGCGGCCACCGGCACGACGCTGATGACCACGATGAGGTCGAACAGGTCGGCGAGGCGGCCGACGTAGGGGGAGGGGGCGGTGCGGCTCCAGGTTTGGCCGGCCAGCACGACGATCAGCGCGAGGACGACGGCGCCGACGGCGAAGAAGGCGCGGGTGCCGCTGCTGGCCGAGAAGGCCAGGCCGGCGAGCAGGAGCAGGTGGCTGATCAGGCCGGCGGTGATGAGCGGCGTGCGCTGGCGGACCGTGACGAACAGGCGCGAGCGCAACAGCAGCGCGGTGGCCGCGACGGCGACGAGGACCCGGCCCGGTGTGCCGCCGGCGATGGCCAGGACAAGCGAGGCGAACCCGACCAGCACCGTGTAGCCCAGCAGCATGCCGGTGAGCAGCTCCTCGGACCGGCTCACGGCCGCGAAGACCCGGCTCTTGTCGGGCACATCGGACGATGCCCCGCGCCCGCGCCCCGGCGCCGCGATCGCGAACGCGTCGTTGGTGTCGCCGCTGCGCGGCATCGCGATCGACGGCACGGGCACCTTGCCGAACCGGATCGCCATGACCGGCAGCAGGCCGATGCCGCACACGAGCGTGGCGAGCAGGATGGCCGCGCCGCCCGCCGCGCCGAAGCCGGCGAGCAGGGCGGTGACCGCCCCGAGGAGGCCGACGAGCCCGCCGGCCATGAAGATGCGCGTGCCGTGCCCGACGCCGGCCGCGCCGAGCGCCGTGAACAGGACGATCGCCACGCACCCGACGAGCAGCTGGGGCGAGCCGAGCCACAGCATGGTGGGGATCACGCCGACGGTGAGGTTGAGCGGGTCGGCGAGCAGCAGCGCGCCGCCCGAAAACGCATAGGGGAGAGCGAATCCGGCCAGGGCCGACCCGGCGATACCGTCGCCGTAGGCGCGTGAGGCCAGCACCCCGCCGACCAGGAGGAGCACCGCGACCGTGAGTGCCAGGTAGGCCCCGGGCTGCCATGCGGGCCCGCCCTCCAGCAGCGCCATGACGCCCGCCAGCAGGAGCAGCCCGGCACCGGCCAAAGTGGACGTGCGGGTGGCCGCCGGAGTCCAGGCGGCGCCGCGGCGCCGTGCGCCCGCCGCGATGGCCTCGACGACATCGTCGTATTCGAGCTCGGGCCACTGCTCCCGCGCCGGCACGAGGTGCAGCACTTCGCCGTCGCGCACACCCTGCTGGTTGAGCGGTTTGCCCTCGGTGAGCGCCGTCCCATCGGCCCGGCGCATCAGCCAGCCGCCGTGTTGCTCCCCGTCATCGGCCAGGCCAATCCCGGCATGGTGCAGCAATTCTGGCAAAAGCTCGGCAAGCGCCACCGCGCCCGGGAGGGCGACATCGACGCGACGCTGCGGGGTGTGCAGGGTGACGCGGGTGAGACCCGTGCCTGAGGTGATGGTGGCGGGGTGAGTCACGCTGAATAGAGTGCCACACTATGCCCCATCCCATCACCCCCGTAGCCTGGCCCCTCCATCGTGCCAATTTATCGCCTACCATGGGCCACGCGCGTGTAAGGGGAGGAGCACTGCCGTGGGCACTGTGATTGTCAAGCGATCGCCTCGGCGACCCGCGCCCGAGATCCCTTCGGGAGAGCTTGTTATCGATCCCCCGCCGGAGATTCCCCAGGCACAGGGCCAAAAGTGGCAGCAGATGCTGATGATGTTGCCCATGCTCGGGGGCACGTTGTCGATGGCGATGATGTATGGGATGGGTTCCGGCTCCGGCTCCGGCAACAAGATGACCTATGTCGCCGGAGGCATGATGGGGCTGTCGAGCCTTGGCATGCTCGCCGCGGGCATCGCCAACAACTCGGGCGGGCCGAAGAAGGCCGAGATGATGGCGGCCCGCAGGGAATACCTGCGCCACCTGGCCGGGTTGCGGCGCAGCGCCCGGCGCACGGTGCAGCAGCAGCGCCACGGCCTCTACTACCGTCACCCCGACCCGCAACGCCTCTGGTCCACAGTGGACAGTTTCCGGCTGTGGGAGCGGCGGCCGCACGATCCCGACTTCGGCATCGTGCGGGTGGGCGTCGGCCCGCAGACGCTGGCGACACCGCTGATGCCGCCGGAGACGCGGCCGCTGGAGGAGCTTGAGCCGATGACCGCGGGCGCGCTGCGCCGGTTCCTCGACGCCTATTCGGTGGTCGAGGATCTGCCGGTGGCCCTGTCGGTGCGCGGGTTCGGCCGGGTGTTCATGCGCAATGAGACCGGTCCGGGCATGCATCGCGGGCAGGCGATCCCCGATGAGGAGGGCTCGGAGGCGCACGCGCTGGTCCGGGCGATGGTCGCGCAGCTGTCGGTGTTCCACGCGCCCGATGATCTGCTGGTGGCCGTGTGCGCGTCGCCATACCGTCGCGAGCTGTGGGACTGGGTGAAGTGGCTGCCGCATCACCAGCATCCGGCCAAAGTGGACGCGCTCGGCCCGATGCGGCTGTTTGCCACGTCAGCCGTCGAGCTGGAAAAGGTGCTCGACGACGTGATCGCCAACCGGCCGCGGTTCGGCGCTGGCGACGGTTCGCCGCACGTCATCGTGATCCTCGACGGCGCCGACATGACCAACTCCGCGCACCTTTCGGTGCCCGAGGGTCTCGCCGGCGTCACGATCCTCGACCTCGACACGCCCCCGCCGCGCCTGCTCGACCGCAGCATGCTCACGCTCGAGGTGGTCGGCCGCTCCCGTTCGCTGCAGACCACGACCGCCGTGTCCGAGGTGGAGGTGGGCACGGCCGATCGGCTGAGCATCGCCGAGGCGGAGGCGTTCGCGAGAAGGCTTTCGCCGCTTCGGCTTTCGGCCGCGGCGGTGGCGTCCGACCAGGCGATGACGACGGAGAAGGGCCTGGCAGATCTGCTGGGCATCCCCGACCCGGAGCGGTTCGACGTCGCCTATGGCTGGGCGCCGCGGGCCAACCGCAACCGGCTGCGCGCGGCGTTCGGTGTGGGGCCGGACGGCTCGCCGGTCGAGCTCGACATCAAGGAGTCGGCTCAGGACGGCATGGGCCCGCACGGCCTGCTGATCGGTGCGACCGGTTCCGGCAAGTCGGAGTTCCTGCGCACGCTCGTGCTGGGCCTGGCCGCGACGCACTCGTCGGAGATCCTCAACTTCGTGCTCGTGGACTTCAAGGGTGGTGCGACGTTCGCGTCGCTGGACAAGCTGCCGCACACCAGCGCGGTGATCACCAACCTCGAGGGCCAGGCCGGCATGGTCGACCGGATGGGCGACGCGATCGTCGGCGAGGTCATGCGGCGCCAGGAGGTGCTGGCCAAGGCCGGCAACTTCGCCAACCTCAAGGACTACGAGAAGGCGCGGGCCGGTGGCGCCGCGCTTGCACCGCTCGCGTCGCTGTTCATCGTGTGTGACGAGTTCTCCGAGATGCTCACGGCCAACCCCGAGTTCATCGAGATCTTCGTCCAGATCGGACGGGTGGGCCGGTCGATCGGCATGCACCTGCTGCTGGCGAGCCAGAGGTTGGAGGAGGGTCGGCTGCGCGGCCTGGACACGCACCTGTCCTACCGGGTCGGTCTGCGCACGTTCTCGGCGATGGAGTCGCGGGCGGTGCTCGGCGTGGGCGACGCATTCGACCTGCCGAAGGCGCCCGGCCACGGCTATCTGAAGTTCGGATCCGAGCCGTTGCAACGGTTCAAGGCCGCATACGTGTCGGGCTCGTTCAAGCGGGCGGGCGACTCCGGGCCGGTCAAGCGGCGCAGCCCCGAGCTCGACCTGATCCACGAGTTCACCACCCGGTTCGTGCCCGTCCCGGAGAAGCCGAAGGATGCCGAGCCCGAGGTCAACTGGGACGTCAAGCCCGGTGAGAGCCTGATGGACGTGATGATCGACCGGATGGTCGGGCAGGGTCCGCCGGCACACCAGGTGTGGTTGCCGCCGCTGGACATCTCCGACCCGCTCGATTTGCCGTTCGGGCAGGTGGGGCTCGTCGAGGGACGCGGTCTCACGGTGGCCAATCCGGAGCTTCGGGGAGCGTTGCGGGTACCAATTGGAATTATTGATAAACCGGCATTGCAGCTCAGAGATTTGCAGTGGCTGCGGCTGGCGGATGGTGCGCAGGGTCACGTCGCGATCGCCGGCGGCGGGCAGAGCGGCAAGTCGACGCTGCTGCGCACGATCATCCTGGGGCTGGCGCTGACCCACACCCCGCAGGAGGCGCAGGTCTACTGTCTCGACTTCGGTGGTGGATCGCTTGGCCCGCTGCGGGAGCTGCCGCACGTGGGCGGGGTGGCGGGCCGGCTCGACGCGCTGCAGGTGCGCCGGACGGTCGCCGAGATCGCCGAGCTGCTCAACAACCGCGAGGCGCGGTTTGCCCAGCACGGCATCGGGTCGATGGTGGACTACCGCAAGCTGCGTGCGGCCGGGCGGTTCACCGACGACCCCTATGGCGACGTGTTCCTGGTGGTGGACGGCTGGACCACGATCCGCGAGACGTTCGACGACCTCGAGCCGGTGATCACCGACATCACGACGCGTGGTCTGGCCTATGGCGTGCACGTGATCGCGTCGACGCTGCGGTGGCGCGACTTCCGTCCGGCCATCGCCGACCAGTTCGGGTCCAAAGTGGAGCTCAAGCTCGGTGACCCGAGCGACTCGATCTGCCGCAACCGCAAGGTCGCGCCCAACGTGCCGACGCGACCCGGTTTCGGTGTCACCGCCGACGGGCTGTTCACGCTGGCGCTGCGGCCCGATGTGGACCAGGTCGGCACGTCCGAGGAGCTGGTCAAGCAGATCGGCAAACACTGGACCGGCCAGCCGGCGCCGCGCGTGCGCATGCTGCCCAACGTTTACGCCTACGACCGCATGACGACCGAGGGCCTGGACCAGTGGCAGCTGCCGATCGGCGTGGCCGACGATCTGTCCCCGGCCGCGTTGGACTTCATGTCCGACGTGCATCTGGTCGCGTTCGGTGAGAGCGAGTGCGGCAAGTCGACGCTGCTGCGCCAGCTCGCGACGTCGATCACCAAGCGCTACGATCCCGACGAGGCCAAGATCCTGATCGTGGACCCGCGGCGGGCCCTGCTCGGCGCGGTCACCACGCCGCACCTGATCGGGCAGGTCAACTCGCTGGCACAGGTGGGCGACTACATGAACGCGATCGCCAACAAGATGAACGAGCGCCGCGCGCCGGCGGACGTGACCCCGCAGCAGATGCGGGAGCGGCCGTGGCTCGCGGGCCGGGGCGAGTTCTTCCTGATCATCGACGACTACGACATCGTGGCGTCGACGGGCGCGCACCCGCTGCAGCCGCTGGTGCCGTTCCTGTTCGAGGCCAAGGACGTCGGCCTGCACCTGCTTACGGTGGCCAACATGAACTGGAGCCGGGCCGGGTTCGACCCGGCGCTGGCCCAGCTCAAGTCGGCCGGCGCGCCATACCTGCTGATGTCGGCGGACCGGAGCCTGTCCAACCCGTTCGGCGGCAACGTGCGCAACGAGAAGATGCCGCCGGGCCGGGGCCGGCTCATCAACCGGCGGGGCGCGCGGCTGGTGCAGCTGGCAGACCTACCGGCCTACTGACGGCCAGACCGAGCAGGAGGAGCAGGGCGCCGACCGACGCGCGTGCCCGGCTGGTGCGGGTCGCGGAGCGCGGCGCTGCTTAGAAGCCGGCCGCGAGCCCGTCGGCGCGCGGTTCGGAGCCGGCGATGTAGGCACGGCCGTCGGACGTGCGCCAGATGGCCTGGCCCATGCCGAAGACCGACCGTTCGGTGGTGACGTGCACGTCGTGCCCGCGTTCGCGCAGGTCGTCGGCCCCGTCCAGCGAGGGCTCGACCAGCAGGGCCCGGCCGGACTGCCAATACCAGCGTGGCCGGTCGAGCGCGGCCTGCGGGTCCAGCCCGTCGTCCACTGTGGACAGCACCACCTGCACGTGCCCCTGGGGCTGCATGTGCCCGCCCATCACGCCGAACGGGCCGACCGGCGTGCCGTCGTCGCGCGACAGGAAGCCCGGGATGATCGTGTGGAACGGGCGCTTGCCCGGGCCCGCCACGTTGGGATGCCCGTCCACAAGCGACAGTCCGGCCCCCCGGTTTTGCAGTGCGAACCCGTAGTCGGGGTGGACGACGTACGACCCGAAGCCCATGTAGTTGGACTGGATCAGGCTGACCATCATGCCGTGCGCATCCGCGGTGGCCAGGTAGACCGTGCCGCCGCGCATCGGGTCGCCGGGCGCGGGATCGCCCGCCCTCGGGCCGATCAGCCCGCGCCGCTGCTCCAAATAGGACGGCTCGAGGAAGGCCGACATGTCCGCGCCGTCGGCCGCATAGGCGTGCGCGTCGGCGAACCCGAGCTTCATCGCCTCGATCTGCTCGTGCAGGCCGTGCCCGGCCAGGCCGTCGAGGATGCCCAGCGCCTCCAGCGCCGCGACCCCCTGCCCGTTGGGCGGCAGCTCGTGCACCCTATATCCGTGATAGCCCACGTCCATGGGCGTGACCCACTCGGAGGTGTGCGCCTCCAGGTCCTCCTTGGTGAGCAGGCCGCCCGTCGAAGCAGCCAGTTGGTGCAGCCCATCGGCGATCTTGCCGTGGTAGAACTCGCCCGCCCGGCTGCCCGCGATCAGGCGCAGCGCCCGCCCCTTGGCCGGGTTGCGGTGGATCTCGCCCGCCCGCCGGGGCGGGTAGACGTCGTGCCACGCGCGGCACTCCGGCAGGTCGGGCGCCTGCACCCGAGCCCAGCCCGCCGCCACCACGGGCGAGACGGGGAAACCTTCCTCCGCGTACCGGATGGCATCGGTAAAAAGCCTTTCAAAGGGCAATCTGCCGAACCGTTCGTGCAGGTCGCGCCATGCCGCGGGCGCACCGGGCACGGTCACGGGCAGCCAGCCGCGGGTGGGTGGCGCGCTGGCGCCACCGGCCTGCGCCCCGCCGAGGGCGGTGCCCGGCGTCTCCGCGCCCGCGCGCATTTGTGCCAATGTCAGCGCCGCCGGCGTGCGACCGGAGCCGTTCAGCCCATACAGCGCGCGCCCGTCCCACACCTGTGCGAACAGATCGCTGCCGATGTCGTTGGAGCCCGGCTGCACCACGGTCAGCGTCACGGCCGTGGCGATGGCCGCGTCGACCGCGTTGCCTCCCTCGCGCAGGATCGCCAGCCCGGCCTGCGCCGCCAGCGGCTGACTGGTCGCTACCACCCCGTTGCTCGCATACACCGGCGCACGCATGAGATCAGCTTAGGTTTGAGTGAGTAGTGTCGGTATATGGCACTCGTGGATTGGGACCTGGCCACTTCGACCGCCGCTCGGCTCGGCCCCACCGGTCCGGCGGTCTCGCTCGATGAGGCCACCTCGGTGGTGGCCGACTTGCGCGTCCTGGCGGCCGAGGCCACCGGGCACGTCGCCGCGTTCACCGGGCTGGAGCAGCTGGTCAGCGACGCCGGGGTGCGCGTGGTGGACCGGCGGACATGGGCGGCGGTCAACGTGGCGGGGCTGCGGGTCGTGGTCCGGCCGCTGTCCGACAAGCTCGCCGGCAAGCCCTTCATGGACAACCCGATCAGCGGCAAGGTGGCTGGCCTCCAGGCGGGCGCGCTGCTCGCGTTCCTTTCAGGCAAGGTTTTGGGTCAGTACGAGGTGTTCGACGCCGATCCGGGCCAGCTCCTGCTGGTCGCGCCCAACATCGTGGCCGTCGAGCGCAAGCTGCGGGCCGAGCCCCGCGACTTCCGGCTGTGGGTGTGCATCCACGAGGTGACGCACCGGACGCAGTTCACCGGCGTGCCGTGGCTGCGCGATCACTTCCTGGGCGAGATCCGGCAATACATCGACGCCGCCGAGCCGTCGGGGCAATTCGCGCGCGCGGCCGGGCGGCTGTTTGACGCCGCGCGCGGCAAGGACGGCGTGTCGCTGCTCGACGCCGTGCAGACGCCGGCGCAGCGCGTGGTGCTCGACCGGCTCACCGCGCTGCTGACCGTGCTGGAGGGGCACGCCGAGTATGTGATGGACGGCGTCGGCCCGTCGGTGATCGGCACGGTCGAGCGGATCCGGGCCGCGTTCGACAAGCGGCGGGTCGCGGCCAACCCCGCCGAGCAATATCTGCGCAAACTGTTCGGGCTGGACATCAAGCTGCGCCAATACGCCGAGGGTCGCAGGTTCGTGTCGGCGGTGATCGACCGGGTGGGCATGACGGGCTTCAACCGTGTCTTCGACTCGCCCGCGACCCTGCCCTCGCTCTCGGAGCTGTCCGATCCGGACATCTGGGTGGCGCGTGTCTCGCCTTGATCCCGCGGTCGCGCAAGTCCGCAATGCGGTGCGGGCCATCCTGCCGCCGGCTCAGGACTCGCCGCTCGTGCTGGTCGCCTGCTCCGGCGGCGCCGATTCGCTCGCGCTCGCGGCCGCGACGGCGTTTGTCGCGCCGCGCCAGGGCTGGCGGGCGGGCCTGATCACGGTCGACCACGGGCTGCAGGAGGGTTCGGGCGAGCGTGCCGCCGCCGTCGTCGGGTGGGCTTCGGAAGCCTTCGATGTGGCGGAGTCGGTGCGGGTTTCGGTCGGGAGCAAGGGCGGGCCCGAGGCGGCGGCCCGCGACGCGCGTTACGAGGCCTTGGCGAAGGCGGCGGCGACCGGCGGTGCGCGGATGGTCCTGTTAGGACATACCGAGGACGACCAGGCCGAGACCGTGCTGCTGGCGCTGGCTCGCGGGTCGGGTCCGCGCGGGCTGGCGGGCATGCCGGTTTCCCACGAACGCGACGGGGTCCGATTTTTCCGTCCACTGTTGACGGTGTCGCGCGCGACCTGCCGGAGGGCGTGCGTGGCGCTGGGGCTCACGCCGTGGGAAGACCCGCACAATACCGATCCGGCTTATGCGCGGGCGCGCGTGCGATCTGGCGTCATGCCCGTGCTCGTCGAGGCGCTGGGCGCGGACGTGGTGCCCAACCTTGCCCGCACAGCGCGACTGCTCGCGGCGGACCAGCAATATCTGGAGTCGGTGGCGGCCGCCCACGACAGCCTTGTGGCCGAAGACCTGGCTCGGCTCGCGGAGCCCATCCGCACGCGGGTCCTGCGCGCGTGGGCGCTCTCGCTAGGCGTGCCAGGGGCTGCGCTGTCGCACCGGCACATCGAGGCGCTCGACGCGCTCGTCACCGACTGGCACGGGCAGGGTCCGACCATGCTGCCGGGAGGCGTTGTGGTGCAACGAAAGTCAGGCCGGCTCGAACAGGTCTAGCTGCCAGTCGTTGCAGCGCATCGGGCGGCCGGGCGGATATTCGAAGTCGGCCTCGCCGACAAGCGTGAAGCCCAGCTTGCCGCAGATCGCGTTGGATGCGGCGTGGTCGATGGACGGGAAGGCGTGCAGGTAGCGCCACTGCCGCGCGGCCCGCGCCCGCTCGATGACCAAGGCACCGGCGGCGGGCGCGATGCCGCGGCCCCAGTGCTCCCGCGTCACGCCCCAGCCCGTCTCCCACACGGTCTCGCCTTGCCACTGCTTCTCCCAGAAGCCGATGCCGCCCACCGGCTCGCCGTCGGCGAGCACGCGGAACATGGTGGCGGTCGCGACATAGCGGGCCAGGCGCTCGACGATCTTCTCGTCGCTCTCGGGCCCGCCCAGATGCTCGGTCATCTCGGGCGTGTTGAGCCGGCGCAGCAGCTCGAGGTCGCCCTCGGTCCACGGCGCCAAGCGGATTTCAGGAGCACCCACAATTGGCGATCTTAGCGGCGGATCGGCTTGGCGAGCGGTTGGATATCTGGAGCACCCACAACCGGCGATTTTGGCGGCGGATCGGCTTTTGTTCGGCGGTCGTGGCTCGTGGTGTGGCGGTGGGCCGGGTCTCAGGAGCACCCACAGCCGGCGATTTTGGCGACGATCCGGTCGAGCGCGTCCTGCGCCGGATCCTGCCAGGTGGGCACGTTTTCGGCGAGGATCGAGAAGCCGATCAGGCCGCCGTCGGTCGTCTGCACCACACCCGTGATCGAGTTGACCTTGCTCAGCGTGCCGCTCTTGGCGCGCACCACGCCCTGCCCGGCCGAGGAGTCGGCATCGCCGAAGCGCTGGCCCATCGAGCCAGACCAGCCCGCGACCGGCAGCGCGTTGAACAGGTCGGCCATGCGCGGGTCGGTCGCCGCCTTGGCCAGCAGTGTGGTGAGCGCACCCGGGCTGATCTGGTTGCGCCGCGAGTAGCCCGAGCCGTCGGCCATGTCGAACTGCCCGGCGGGCACGCCCAGCTCGGTCAGCACGGCGTCGAGCGCGTCGGCCGCGCCCTCGAACGTCGCGGGCTTGCCCTTGGCCACCGCGACCTGCCGGGCCAGCGCCTCCGCCAGGGTGTTGTCGCTCTCGCCGAGCACGGTCTCGAGCATGCGGATCGCCGGCGCCGACTTGACCGCGCCGAGCTCCGTCGCGCCCGCGGGAGCCGTGCCCTTGGCGACGTCGGTGACGCCGAGCAGCTGGGCGAACGCCTGCGCCGCGGCCATCTCGGGGTCGTCGAACCGGTCGTAGCATCTCAGCCCGGTGCACTGCTGCTTTTGCTTGGTGTGGTCGACCCGGCCGCCGTCGGTCATCAGCGCGGTGATCGGCGCGACGTAGCCCTCGTCGGGTGCCTTGGGATCCCACTCGGGGCCGAGCAGCGCGCCCTGGAACAGCGACCCGTCGACGATCAGTTTGGTCGGTGGGGCGGCCCCGAGGGCCCTCTTCACCTGCGCCGCCAGATCGTCCAGCCGCGCCGCGCCCGTGTAGTAACCCTTGTCGCCCGCGGTTAGCGTCGGATCGCCCCCGCCGATCAGCACCACCTCGCCCGGGTTGGCGCCGGCGACCGCGCGCGTGGTGAGGCGGTGCGCGGGCCCGAGCGTGGCGAGCACGGCCGCCGCGGTCACCACCTTGGCGTTGGACGCGGGCACGGCCAAGGTGGCGGCGTCGCGCTCATAGATGGGCGTGCCCGTGCGAAGGTCCACGACGGACACCCGGATCGAGCGGCCGAGCACCGAGTTGTTGAGCAGCGGATCGATGAGTGCCTTGAGATTGGACATCGACGTGGGGGCGCCGGCGCCGCCGGTCGCGCCGGTGAGGACCGGTGCGGGTGTGGACTCGGGGATCGCCGACGGGCTCGGCGCGGCCGTCGCACTGGTGCGCAGCAGGTCGGGCTTTAGCACGACCACGCCGGCGACGCCCAGCCCGAGCACCATCACCATGGACGCCAAAGTTATCCACAGCCCTCGCCGCTTCTTGTGGACAGGCTGTGGAAAAGCAGGTGGAAAACCCTGATATCCCTGCTCACCGGCCTGTGGATAACCGTAGTGTGAATCTGGCCTCCCCACGGGGCCCTCCCTTTGGCGTCTCAAGGCGGCTACGCGAGACTAGCCCAATGGCCTCCGGCCGTGACCCTCGGCAAACGAAAGAGCCGGGCATGGCCGCGCATGAGACAGGATGGCAGATGTTCTTCGACGTCACCGTGGAGATCCCCAAGGGGCACCGCAACAAATACGAGGTGGATCACGCCACCGGCCGGATCCGGCTCGACCGCACCCTGTTCACCTCGACGCAATATCCAGCCGACTACGGTTTCGTCGAAAACACGCTGGGCGAAGACGGTGACCCGCTGGACGCCCTCGTGCTCGTCCAGGAGCCGACGTTTCCGGGCTGCCTGATCCGCTGCCGCGCCATCGGCATGTTCCGCATGCGCGACGAGAAGGGCGGCGACGACAAGGTCCTGTGCGTGCCGGCCGAGGACCCGAGGCAGGAGCACCTGCGCGACATCCATCACGTGCCCGAGTTCGACCGGCTGGAGATCCAGCACTTCTTCGAGGTCTACAAGGATCTCGAGCCCGGCAAGAGCGTCGAGGGCGCGACCTGGGTGGGCCGGGTCGAGGCCGAGGCCGAGATCGCACGGTCGTACGAGAGGGCCAAGAACACCTCTTACTGAGGGTGGTTCGTTGTCCGGTTTGTGAAGCTTCCGGCAATAATTGGCCTGGTCGTGCTCGCGAGCCTGACCCAGGTGACCACGGTCAGCAGCGCGGCGCATCCCGCCGCCGCATCAGAAGAAAAGGTGACACCCGCCGCGCGCCTGGGGATCGGCCGGACGCCGGCGAGCCGTCTGGCCCGGACCGATCGCACCCTCCTGGGCCGTTCCGACGCGGATTTGGTGCCGGTCATCGTCAAACTCGACCACGACCCCGTGGCCAGCTATCGGGGCGGCATCCCGGGCTACGAGGCGACGAGCCCCGCGCTCACCGGCCGGCGCCTGTCCGGCGCGCCCGCCGAGCTGTCCTATGAGGACTATCTGGCCAAGCAGGAGCAGCGCTTCATGGACCTGCTGGCCAAGCGGGTGCCGGCCGCGCGGGTCGGCCACCGGCTGCGCACGGTCTACGGCGGTGTCGCCCTGAGCGTGCCGGCCAACCGCATCAAGGACCTGCTCGACCTCGACAACGTCGTGGCGGTGCAAAAGGACGAGCTGCGCCAGCCGCTCACCGACGCGTCAACCAAGTTCATCGGCGTGGACCGGGTCGAGGGCGACCGCAACGCCGGCAAGGGCGTGGTCGTGGGCGTGCTCGACACGGGCGCTTGGCCCGAGCACCCGAGCTTCGCCGATCAAGGCAACCTCGGGGCACCCCCGTCGGCCGGCAAACGCAGTTGCGACTTCGGCGAGGGCTTCAAGTGCAACAACAAGCTCATCAGCGGTGAAGCGTTCCTTGACTCGTATCTGGCCGTGCACAAGGACGAGACCTACCCGACTGCGCGCGACAGCGACGGGCACGGCACGCACACTGCCTCGACCGCGGCGGGCAACGTGCTCGCGTCGGCCAAACTGTTCGGCGTCGACCGCGGCCCGGTTCGTGGCGTCGCGCCGGGCGCGTGGATCGGTGTGTACAAGGTGTGCGGCCGCCTGGGCTGCATGGCCTCGGACTCGGCGATGGCCGTGGCACGGGCGATCCGCGACGGGGTCGACGTCATCAACTTTTCCATCTCGGGCGGCACCGACCCGTTCACCGACCCGGTGGAGATGGCGTTCCTGGACGCCTACGCGGCCGGCGTGTTTGTGGCGGCGTCGGCCGGCAACTCGGGCCCCGGCGCGGGCACGGTCAACCATCTCTCGCCGTGGGTGACGACGGTCGCCGCGTCCACGCAGCGACGCTCATTCAATGCCGTGGTCAAGGTGGACGGCAAGGAGTTCGAGGGAGCGTCCATCATGGACGGCGCCGGCCCCGCGCCCGTCGTGCGCCACGGCAAATGCCTCGAACCGGCCAAGGCCGGCGCGTTCACCGGCAAGATCGTGGTGTGTGAGCGGGGCGGCAACGCGCGCGTCGAAAAGGGGTGGAACGTCAAGAAGGGCGGGGCGGTGGGCATGATCCTGTACAACCCGTCGCTGCAGGACACCGAGACCGATAACCACTGGCTGCCGACCGTGCACCTGCCGGACGCGTCCATTGTGGACGCCCTCAAGCCCGACTCAACTGCCACCATCAGCGCCGGCAAACGGGCCGACGGCAAGGGCGACGTGATGGCCGGGTTCTCGTCGCGCGGGCCGGGAGGACTGGCACTCAAGCCCGACGTCACGGCGCCGGGCGTGCAGATTTTGGCGGGGCACACCCCGGTACCGGATGAAATAACAGGGGGACCACAGGGAGAGCGGTTCCAGGCGATCGCCGGCACCTCGATGTCGTCCCCGCATGTGGCCGGGGCCGCGGCGCTGCTGCGCGCGGACCGTCCACAGTGGACACCAGGTCAGATCAAGTCGGCGCTCATGACCACGGCACTGACCGACGTGCTCAAGGAGGACCAGGTCACGCATGCCGACCCGCTGGACCTCGGCGCCGGGCGGATCGCGGTGGACCGGGCCATCCGGCCAGGCCTGACCGTGTCGGAGTCCGCCGACCGGATGCTGCGGCTGGCCGACGACGAAGTGCGCCAGGCCGAGCTCAACCTGCCGTCGGTCAACCTGCCGGTGATGCCGGGGCGGGTAACGGTCACGCGGACGTTCGTCAACGACACCGAACGGACGCTGACGTACAGCGTGAAATCCTCGGATGACGCGATCACCGTGGACCGGGCGTCCCTGACCGTGCCGCCCCGCGGGATCGGCACGATCAAGGTGACGGTCGCGTCGCGGGCCTCCGATGCGAAGTGGCGATTCGGCGCGGTGTCGCTTGCGGCGCAAGGACTCCCCGACCTGCACCTGCCGGTGGCGTACCGGCCCTCGCAGGGAAGGGTGGCGCTCACCAGCGCGTGCACGCCATCGCCCATCAAGGTCGGCGAGGAGGCGAAGTGCCGGGTCACAGCCGCCAACCACGGCTACGAGGACGCGATGGTCGCGGTGGACGCGAGCTTCGACAAGGCGCTGCAGGCCCTTGCGGGGGCGCGCGCCGGGCGGCTGGAGGCCGTGCGGCCCGGCGTGCCCGAACTGTCCACAGCGGACGGCCACTCCTACCGCAACCTGAGCGCCAAGCCCGACCCGATCGGCGACGAGGAAATGCTCACGTTTGACGTGCCAGGGTTCATGTTCGCGGGCGAGCTCTACACGCGGATCGGGGTGGTATCCAACGGATATGTGGTGGTCGGCGGCGGCACCGTGCGCGACATCCGGCCGTCGGCGGTCGGGGAGCGGCCGCGCAACGTGCTCGCGCCCTACTGGACCGACATGGCCGGCGCCGACGGCGTACGGGTGTCGAAGGTGCACGCCGACGGGCGCCTGTGGGTGATCGTGGACTGGGACACCAAGCTGTACGAGAAGGGCGATCGAGCCCGCTTCCAGCTGTGGATCGCGACCGGTGAGCGGGAGGAGATCCGCTACGCCTACGACACCGTGCCGGCGCCCGCGGTGGTCGGCGCCGAAAACGTGCTCGGCGAGGGTGTGATGCGCGAGGAGCAGCCGTCGCGCGAGCTGGAGGTGAAGACCGTCGGCAGCCGGCCGGGCGGCACGCTGGACTACACCATCGCGGTGCGCGGCCTCTCACCGTCCCGGGACGCGTCCATGACGGTGTCGATGACCAGCGACGACGTGCCGGGCACGACGATCGTCCACACGCGACTGCCGGTGGTCAGCCCGTGATGATCAGCCGGTGATCATCGGCCTTGGAGGGTTTGCCGGTACGCCTTGCGGGTGGTGCCGGCACGCTTGCCCCGCGCCCGGCGAGGGCGCGGCGAGGGCGCGGCGAGGGCGCGGCCAGGGCTTGGCGAGGGGTCAGCCCTTGAAGGTCTGCCGGTAGGCCTGCGGGGTCGTGCCCGCACGCTTGCTGAAGTGGTGGCGCAGGGTCGCGGCGTCGCCGAACCCGGCGCGCACCGCGACCTGCTCGATGGACAGGTCGGTCTCCTCGAGCAGCCGGCGGGCGAACAGCACCCGCTGGTGGGTCAGCCAGTCGTGCGGGCTCGCGCCCACCTGAGCGCGGAACCGCCGGGCGAACGTGCGCGGAGCCATGTGGCTGCGCTGCGCCAGGTCCTCGACGGTCAGCGGCTTGTCGAGGTTGGTGAGCAGCCACTCCAGCAGCGGCTGCAGCGTCTCGCAATCTGCCTGCTCCGGGATCGGGGCCTCGATGAACTGGGTCTGCCCGCCGGCGCGGTGCGGCGGCACGACCATGCGCCGGGCCAGCTTGGTGGCCATCGTCGCGCCGTGCTCCTGGCGCACGAGGTGAAGGGCGGCGTCGATCCCGGCGGCGGTGCCCGCGCCCGTGATAATCCGTCCATCCTGGACGTAGAGCGCGTCGGGCACGACCTCGGCCTCGGGATAGCTGCGGGCGAGCTCGTCGGCATACATCCAATGGGTCGTGCAGCGGCGGCCGTCGAGCAGGCCGGCCTGGGCAAACGCGAACGCGCCGGAGCAGACCGACAGCAGCCACGCCCCGCGGTCGGCGGCTTGGCGCAGCGCGTCGATCGCCTCCTGCGGGAGCTTCGTCGTGATCGGGTGCGCGGGCACCGAGATCAGGTCGGCGGTCTCGAGCGGCGTCAGGTCGGCGTGCGGCGTGATCATGAAGCCGGAGCGGGAGCGCACGGGCTTGCCGTCGACCGTGCACAGGGAGAAGTCGTAGAGCGGGAACCCGTCGATCGACCGGTCCGTCCCGAACACCTCGCACAGCACGCCCAGCTCGAACGCGGCGATCTGATCGAACGCGAGAACGGCGACCTTGGTGAGCATGTGATCGAGCTTACCTCGCTTGTGGCAGAAATTCGAGGGGGTGTGTCATTCCTGCCACTGTTAGCTCCTCGCGTACCGGAGAAAAATTAGGTGCATGACAGCTTTCGTGATTTTCGTCCTGTTTGTGGCAGTGCTCGGTGTGGCCGGAAACCTCGGATGGATCAAGAGCAATGCCGACCCCGATCACCCGGAGGTCCCGTTCATCCGGCACTCTTGAGCGCATGGGCTGGTACGACGCGGACATCGAGCGCGTGATCATCACTGAGGATGAGCTTCGCGCCAAAACCGGAGAACTAGCGAAGCAGGTCGCGACCGATTACGCATCGGTGGACGGCCTGCTTCTTGTTTGTGTGCTCAAGGGCGCGGTCATGTTCATGGCCGACTTCTCCCGTGCGCTCGGCGCGGCGGGCGGCCCGGCGGTCGAGCTGGAGTTCATGGCCGTGTCGTCCTACGGGCAGGGCACGACCTCGTCCGGAGTGGTGCGCATCCTCAAGGATCTGGACCGGGACATCGCGGGCAAGCACGTGATTGTGGTGGAGGACATAGTCGACTCCGGCCTCACGCTGAGCTGGCTGCTCAAATACCTGGAATCGCGCTCGGCCAAGACGGTCGACGTCGTGGCGCTCTTCCGGAAGCCGGACGCGGTCAAGGTACCCGTACCGGTGAAATATGTCGGTTTTGATATCCCCAGCGAGTTTGTGGTCGGCTACGGCCTCGACTACAACGAGCGTTATCGTGAGGTGCCTTACGTGGGCATCCTGCGCCCGGACGTGTATACCCGCTGATCTATACAGGCGTGGGTGATCTATTCTTGTTCGCTGTGGGCGAAAGACTGCTGTGAAAATCCTGAAGCTTCGTCGCTGGAGCCCATGCATTTAATGAACCCTGGGTCCGCACGGTGTACCTTCGATTGAGCTGACCCGCCTATACGATCAGGACCCGATAAGCAGCATGGAGCGAACGCGAATTTTCCGCAGGCCCATCTTTTGGATTTTGGTGGTCATCGCCGGCGCATTCCTTGTGAGCCAGATGTTCACCAGCGGCCCGAGCTACAAAGACGTGGACACGTCTTTCGCCCTTGAGCAGTTGCAAAAGGGCGGCATAAAGAAGGCCCTGATCCTTGACAAGGAGCAGGTGCTGCAGCTTGAGCTGACCCAGAAGATCAAGCTGCCGGACAACTCAGAGTCAGACCGGATCCAGGCGCACTATCCGTCGACCCCCGACACCGACATGTTCACCAAGGTGGACACGGCCAAGGCAGAGGGGAAGATCGAGGGCACCTACAACACCGAGGTGACCAAGGAGAGCATGCTGCTCTCGTTGCTGCTCAACCTCCTGCCCATCGCGATCCTGGTGATCCTGCTGCTGCTGTTCATGTCGCAGATGCAGGGCGGCGGCTCCCGCGTGCTCAACTTCGGCAAATCAAAGGCCAAGTTGGTCAGCAAGGACACGCCCAAGACCACCTTCCAGGACGTGGCCGGGGCCGAAGAGGCCGTCGAGGAGCTGCACGAGATCAAGGACTTCCTGCAGAACCCGGCAAAATACCAGGCCCTGGGCGCCAAGATCCCCAAGGGTGTGCTGCTGTTCGGCCCGCCCGGGACCGGCAAGACCCTGCTCGCGCGGGCGGTTGCCGGCGAGGCGGGGGTGCCGTTCTACTCGATCTCCGGTTCGGACTTCGTCGAGATGTTCGTGGGTGTGGGCGCGTCCCGCGTCCGCGACCTGTTCGAGCAAGCCAAGGCCAACGCGCCGGCGATCGTGTTCGTCGATGAGATCGACGCGGTCGGCCGCCACCGTGGCGCCGGCCTCGGCGGTGGGCACGACGAGCGCGAGCAGACGCTCAACCAGCTGCTCGTGGAGATGGACGGGTTCGACGCCAAGGGTGGTGTGATCCTCATCGCGGCCACCAACCGGCCCGACATCCTCGACCCCGCGCTGCTGCGCCCCGGCCGGTTCGACCGCCAGATCGCGGTCGACACGCCCGACATGGAGGGCCGCAAGGCCATCCTGCGGGTGCACGCCAAGGGCAAACCGTTCACCCCCGTGGTCGACCTCGACACGATCGCCCGGCGCACCCCCGGCTTCACCGGTGCCGACCTGGCAAACGTGATCAACGAGGCGGCGCTGCTGACCGCGCGGCAGGACAAGCGCGCGATCGATGACGATGCGCTGGAGGAGTCCATCGACCGGGTGATCGCCGGACCGCAGCGGCGCACACGCGTCATGTCCGATCACGAGAAGAAGATCACTGCGTACCACGAGGGCGGGCACGCGCTCGTCGCCTGGGCGCTGCCGCACGCCGCGCCGGTGCACAAGGTGACCATCCTGTCGCGCGGACGTTCGCTCGGGCACACGCTCGTGCTCCCGACCGAGGACAAATACACCCAGACGCGGGCCGAGATGATCGACACGCTGGCCTATGCGCTGGGCGGGCGCGCCGCCGAGGAGCTCGTGTTCCACGAGCCGACCACTGGCGCGGGCAACGACATCGAGAAGGCGACGGCCATCGCCCGGGCGATGATCACGCAGTACGGGATGAGCTCCAAACTGGGCGCGGTGAAATACGGCACGAGCGGCGACGAGCCCTTCCTTGGGCGCAGCTACGGCCATGAGAAGGACTACTCCGACTCCATCGCGGCCGAGATCGACTCCGAGGTGCGCTCGCTGATCGAGCTCGCGCACGACGAGGCCTACGAGATCTTGGTGGAATACCGGGACGTGCTCGACAACATCGTCCTGGAGCTCATGGAGAAGGAGACCATCTCCACGCAGGACATGGCCCGCATCTGTGAGCGCGTGGTCAAGCGTCCGCCGATGGCGCCCTACAACGGGTTCGGCAAGCGCACGCCGTCCACCCAACCGCCGGTGCAGACGCCCGCCGAGCTGGAGAAGGCCACGACCACGACGGACGCGGTCACGGCGGCGGTCAACAGCGGCGGCGCGGCGAGCAGCGAAAGCGCGAGCTGAGCGAGCGGCAGGGATGGGAGCGCGAGCTGAACGCTGACGACGAACTGGACTTCCAGGCGGCCAGGCTGATTGATGGGTCCTCCACCGGGGTGCCGGTGGAGGACACCGTCGACCTGAAGCGGATCGAAGCCGCGGTCAGGCAGATCCTGCTGGCGCTGGGAGAGGACCCGGATCGCGATGGGCTGCGCGAGACACCGGCGCGCGTCGCGCGGGCCTACGCCGAACTGTTCGCCGGGCTACGCGTCAACCCGTCGCACGTGTTGAAGACCACGTTCGAGGCCGACCACGACGAGCTGGTGCTGGTGCGCGACATCGAAGTGTTCAGCTTGTGCGAGCACCATCTGCTGCCGTTTCGCGGGGTGGCGCACGTGGGCTATCTGCCGGGCGATGACGGGCGCATCACCGGGCTGTCCAAACTCGCCAGACTGGTCGAGGTGTATGCGCGCCGGCCACAGGTGCAGGAGCGGCTCACGTCGCAGATCGCGGATCTGCTGGAGAAGCAGCTGGGCGCACGTGGGGTGATCGTGGTGCTCGAGTGTGAGCACATGTGCATGGAGATGCGCGGCATCCGCAAGGCCGGGTCGCGGACCGTGACCAGTGCGGTGCGCGGCCTGCACAAGACCGACTCGAAGGCGCGAGCAGAGGCGCTGTCACTGATCAACGCGCGCTAGCGTCCTGTAGGTCTTCGTCAGAGGACAGCGGGTGGAGAGTCACGCACCCGGCGCCGTCGGATCGTTCACCGACTAACGGGCGCGCCGGAGGCACGGCCTCGCTCCTGGGCGGGACTCGTGCAGGGCACGACTAAAACCCGTGCCTCCGGGAGGTGGGGTTCGTCCCGCCAACCCTTCGGCACGGAACAAGTTCAAGTCATTTCCCGGGCCGGG